>DATAKO010000125.1:0-12465 GCA_036261575.1 Jatrophihabitans sp. | reverse complement strand
GTGCGGCCGCTGACCTGGACGGTCAGCTCGTGCAGCGGGGCCGGCCGGGGCACGGTCACCGTCTGCCAGGGCCGCACCGACACCAGCAGCGCGCCGCCGGCGCCGATCGCGTCGAGCAGCAGCGCCAGCGCGAAGGCGCGGTACCGCCTCATCGCACCGTCCGGAGCGTCTCCGCGGTCGCGATCGCCTGCAGCACCGCCCGCGCCTTGTTGCGTGTCTCAGCTTCCTCGTTGGCGGGGATCGAGTCCGCCACCACCCCGGCCGCCGCCTGCACGTAGGCGCGGCCGCCGGTCATCACCGCGGTACGGATCGCGATGGCCAGGTCCATGTCACCGGCCGGGTCGAAATAGCCGACGGCACCGGCGTAGATGCCCCGGCGCACCGGCTCGATCTCCTCCAGCAACTGCATCGCCCGCACCTTCGGCGCGCCCGACACGGTGCCGTGCGGGAAGGCCGCGGTGAACACGTCGAAGGCGTCCTTGCCGGCCGCCACCTCACCGGACACCGTCGACACAATGTGCCAGACGTGGCTGTAGCGCTCGATCACCCCGAATTCCACCACCCGCACCGAACCCGGCGCGCAGACTCGGCCGAGATCGTTGCGGGCCAGATCCACGAGCATCAGGTGCTCGGCCCGCTCCTTGGGGTCGGCCAGCAGCTCGGCGACCAGCGCCGCGTCGCTGTCCGGGTCAGCTCCGCGCGGCCGGGTGCCGGCGATCGGATGGATGGTCGCCGTGCCGCCGGACACCGTGACCAGCGCTTCCGGCGAGGAACCGACGATGTCGAAGTCCTCGAAGTGCAGGTAGTACATGTACGGGGACGGGTTGAGCGTGCGGAGCACCCGGTAGACGTCGAAGGCCGCGGCCGGCGTCTCGGCGATGAAGCGCTGGCCGGGCAGGATCTGGAACACCTCACCGGCCCGGATCGCCTCCAGGCAGCGCTGCACCGCCCGCTCGTACTCTCCGGGGGCGGTGCGGGAGCGGGCCGGCTTGGGTGGCACGGCGACGCTGGGCACGACGGTGGACTCACTGGGTGCGGCCAGGTCCTGCTGCATCCGGTCCAGCCGGGCCTGCGCGTCGGCCCAGGCAGCGTCCAGCTCCGCCTCACTCATCTGCGGCTCGAGCACCGCGTTGGCGATGAGGGTGATGGTGCAGGTGTGGTGGTCGACCGCGGCGAGGTCGGTGACCAGCAGCATGGTCAGCTCGGGCAGTCCCAGTTCGTCGGGCGCGATGTTCGGGATCGGCTCCAGCCGGCGCACGACGTCGTAGCTGAGGTAACCGACGAAGCCCCCGGTCAATGGCGGCAGCCCGGGCAGTCGCGGCGCCCGCACCGCCCGCCAGGCCTCGGCCAGCATGGCCAGCGCATCACCGCCGGCGGGCAGCCCGGCCGGCGGCCGGCCGGTCCACCGGCCGTCGCCACCATCGGCGGTCAGCGTTGCGATGGCCCGCACCCCCACGAAGGACCAGCGGGAGAACGACGCTCCGGGCTCGGCCGAATCCAGCAGGAACGTGCCGGGCCGGTTGCCGGCGAGCTTGCGGTACACCCCGATGGGGGTCTCGGCGTCCGCGAACAGCGTCCTGGTCACCGGGACCAGCCGGTGCGTGCCGGCCAGTTCGGCGAGCGAGGCGCGGTCGATCACGAGCTGTCCCGGGCCAGCAGCACGTCGGCATCGAAACAGCTGCGCTCGCCGGTGTGGCAGGCCGGTCCGACCTGTTCCACCTGCACCAGCAGGCAATCACCGTCGCAATCCAGCGCAACCGACTTGACCAGCTGGATGTGCCCGGACGTCTCCCCCTTGACCCAGTATTCCTGCCGGGACCGGGACCAGTAGGTGGCCCGGCCGGTGGTCAGGGTGCGATGCAAGGCCTCGTCGTTCATCCAGCCGACCATCAGCACATCCTTGGTGTCGTGCTGCTGGACGACGGCGGCAACCAGGCCGGCCGGGTCGCGCTTGAGCCGGGCGGCGATCTGCGGATCGAGATCGGAGTGGACGACGGAGGCCATGGCCTCCATTCTGCCGTTCAGCCGGGCTGCCTCGTCTGCAGGGCGGGTGGCGCATCCGCGGTGAAGGGCACCGGCAGCGTGACGGTGACCGTGGTGCCGTGTTCCACGGTCGAGTCGAACTCAACGTAGCCGCCGTGCGCGTGCGCGATCTGGGCCACGATCGCCATGCCCAGACCGCTGCCGCCCTTGGCCCGGCTGCGGGCCTTGTCGGCGCGCCAGAACCGCTCGAAGACGTGCTGCGCCTCTTCCGGCGTCAGCCCCGGGCCGGTGTCGATGACGCGTAGCCGCACCACCTGCCCAAGCGGAGAGGTCCCGGCCTCCGCGGTCAGCCGGATCGGCCCGGACGGGGTGTGCACCGCCGCGTTGGTGGTGAGGTTGATCAGCACCCGCAGCAACTGGTCCCAGTCGCCCAGCACGATCAAGCCGTCGGCGTTCTCGACCTCGATCGGGCGGTTCGGGTACGCGCCGGACACCACGTCGGCGGCCTCGTTCAGCAAGTCGGAGACGGACAACGGATCCCGGCGCAGCGTGCTGCCCTGATCGCCCCGGGCCAGCACCAGCAGGTCCTCGACCAGCCGCGACATCCGATTGCCCTCGATCTCGATCCGGCGCATCGAGTCGTCGGCGGCCTCCCCCGAGGCCGACTGCAGCCGGGACAGCTCGGCGTAGCCGCGGATGGAGGTGAGCGGGGTGCGCAGTTCGTGCGAGGCGTCGGCCAGGAACTGGCGCATCCGCTCCTCGCTGCGCAGCCTGGCGGTGAACTCGGTTTGCACCGTGTGCAGCAGGGTGTTGACCGCCGCGGCCACCTCTTCGACCTCGACGGTGGCACCGCTGACCGGTACCCGCCGGTTGAGTCCGGCGCCGTCAGGGCCCAACTCGGCGGTGACCTCCTGCGCTGTCCGGGTTACCCGCCTCAGTGGTCGCAGCCCGACCCGGACTCCCCAGCTGGTCACCCCCGCGGCAATCGCGATGATGCTGGCTCCGATGAGGATCTCCAGCAGCAGCAACCTGTTCAGGGTGCGTTTCAGCTCGGCGATGGACAACCCGACCAGCGCGTAGTTGCCGTTGGACAGCGGGATCGACTCGACCCGCAGCGGCTCGCCGTCGTCGCTGGTGAAGCCGATCGGGGTGCCCGGATGGGCGATGAAACGGGGCCGCGCGGATTGCGGCAGGTTGAGGATGGCGAAGTCCTTGCCGGTGCCGGTGAGGTGCAGGTCGGACTGCCTGCCATCGGAATCGAGCGCGCCCAGCCACACCTTGTCGCCGACCGGGTAGAGCTGCTGCTGCTGATCCTGCTGCGACAGCGCCCGGGCCAGGATCGGCGCGAAGCGCTGGGCGGTGTTGTTGAGCTGCACGTCGAACCGGCTGTAGAGGAACGGCCGCAGCGACAGGTAGGTGCCGCCGGACAGCACCAGGATGAGCAACACCAGCAGCACCACCACACCGACCACCAGCCGGTTGGTGAGCGTGCGGGGCAGCAGCCGGTTCAGGAAGGACTTCGCCCGAGACCTGGCAGCGGCAGCGGCCGGCGGTTGCGCCGGGATCGCCGGCAGCTCTCCGGTGTGCTCCAGCGAGGAGTCCTCAACCCGAAACGGCAAGCTCAACCGCGGGGTGCCTTGATCACGTACCCGGCCCCGCGCACCGTGTGGATCAGCTTCGGCTCGACCACATCGATCTTCTTGCGCAGGTAGCCGATGTAGAGCTCGACGATGTTGGAGTGGCCCTGGAAGTCGTACTTCCAGACCCGGTCGAGGATCTGCGCCTTGGACAGCACCACCCGCTCGTTGCGCATCAGGTACCGCAGCAGCTCGAACTCGGTCGCGGTCAGGTGCACCTCGACGCCGGCGCGGGTGACCTCGTGACTGTTCTCGTCCAGCTCGAGGTCGGCCACCCGCAGCACCCCGTCACGATCGAGTTCGGCCTGGGTGCGGCGCAGCACCGCGTGCACCCGGGCCAGCAGCTCCTCGACGCTGAACGGCTTGACCACGTAGTCGTCGGCACCCGAGCGCAGCCCGGCGACCCGGTCGGTCGCGGTGTCACGAGCGGTGAGGAAGATGACCGGCACCACGGAGCCGGCCTGACGCAGATGCTGCAGGACGGCGTGGCCGTCCAGGCCGGGCATCATCACGTCGAGCACGATGAGATCCGGATCGTGTTCGGCGACTGCCGCCAGGGCGGACTGACCGTTGTCGGCGGTGACGGTCTCGAAGCCGTCGAAGCGCAGCGCCGAGGCGACCAGATGGACGACGTTCTCCTCATCGTCCACCACGAGCACCTTGCGCTTGCCGCGCGCGCTGGTGGCCGGCTGGGAACTCGACAGCGAGGATGCAGAGCTGGTCATGACCTCAGAGTCTCTGATCCGAGTAGGCATACCCTCAGCTTTGCCTGTGCATGTCCTGTGCGCTAGCCCTGCTGCGCGACCGGGGCTGCGGCTTCCGGCTGCTCGACGCCCTCCGGGCCCCACCCGGGCTGCCCAGCAGCACTACCAGCCCCGCCGTCGACCGGCTCGCGCACCCAGCGGTTGGCGGGCGGCGTGATCGACAGCGCCAACGCCAGCACCGCGCCGAGGAACACCACGATCGGCACCTGCGGCTGCCCGGAGGATGCGTCCAGGAGCAGGTAGCCGGCCGTGCCGGCGGTGATCAGCTGCCCCGCCCAGAAGACGGTCCGGTTGTAGCCGTTGAGCATCCGCGCCATGCCCCACAGCACGAACGCGAGGAACAGCAGGGCGATGAAACCGGCGATGGCTTCACCGTGCCGGCTGCCGGTGATGTCCGGCTGCTCGGGCGTGACGAAGACGCCGCGGGCGATGAACAGGAACGAGTAGACGACCAGGAACGGCACCACCACGGTCGCGGCAGCAACCGCCGCGATCACCACACCGGGTGTGCGGTTGGGATCGTCGTACCGGTCGAGCGCACTCACCCCGCCATCATGGCTGATTCAGCCCAGTTCGGCAGCCGGGAGCGGCCCGCGGGAGGAAGCTGTTACCCGATCGAGCCACCCCGACACCAGCGCGATGACCAGCCCGGCCACAGCCAGCACGCCCCCGACCCGGCTGGGCCACTCGTAACCGAGCCCGTGATCGAGCACCAGGCCGCCGATCCAGGCACCGAGCGCGTTGGCGAGGTTGAGCGTCGAATGGTTCAGCGCTGCCGCCAGTGATTGGCCGTCCCGCGCCACGTCCATCAGCCGGGTCTGCAGCATCGGCACCAGCAGCGAGCCGGTGATGCCGAAGACGAAGACGGCGACGACGGCCGCGAGCTTGCCCTGGCTGACCGCCCAGCCGAACCCGAACAGCACGGCGGCGGTGACGATCAGCGCCAGGTACAGGCTGGGCATCAGGGCCCGGTCGGCCAGCCGGCCACCGACGATGACACCGACCGTCATGCCGACCCCGTACACGGCGAGCAGTGCCGTCACCGCGGTCTCGCTGAAGTGTGCGAGCGTGGTCATGGTGGGCGTGATGTAGGAGTAGGTCGCGAACATCCCGCCGAAGCCGACGGTGCCGGTGAGCAACGCCAGCCACACCTGTGGTTGGCGCAGGGCCGACAGCTCGGTGCGCATGCTGGCGTGCGCCTCGGCAGCCCGCTCCGGCATCCAGAACAGCAGCGCCACCAGCGTCAGCAGGCCGAGGATGCCGACCAGCGAGTAGGGCCATCGCCAGCCCCACTGTTGCCCGATCAAGGTGGTCAGCGGCACCCCCACCACGTTCGCCACCGTGAGGCCGGCCATCATCATCGAAAATGCCCAGGCCCGCTTGTTCGCCGGCACCAGCGAGGCGCCGACGACGGCCCCGATGCCGAAGAACGCGCCGTGTGGCAGGCCGGCCAGGAACCGCGCCGCGAGCAGCGAGTGGTAGCCGGGTGCGAGCGCGGAGGCGAGGTTGCCGGCTGCGAACAGTGCCATCAGCGCCACCAGCAGTCGGCGCCGGGGCCACTTCGCGGTGAAGGCGGCGATCAGCGGCGCGCCCACCATGACGCCGATCGCGTAGGCGGAGACGACATGGCCGGCGGCGGGAATCGAGACCCCGACGCCGGTGGCGATGTTGGGCAGCAGGCCCATCGACACGAACTCGCCGGTGCCGATGGCGAAGCCGCCGATGGATAGCGCGAAGATCGCCAGATTTGCATGTCTGGCGGGTACCACCGAGGACCGGCTGGTAGCGAGCGTGGAGGTCACTGGGTCCTAGCGTCTGAATCGATCAGGATGTTCCCGGACAGCTTATCGGCCCCGTGCGAGCTCAGTACTCGACCAGGCTGCGATAGCTCAGCGTGCCCGGTTCGCGGTCCCGGATCAGCGGCCCGGCCAGCGCGAGCGCCGCGTCGAAGGCCGTTGCCGCCGCAGCGTCGGGCAGCTCGAAGCGCACCAACTGGATCAGCATCAGCGCACCGGGATTCCGGCCGCGGCTAGCCCTTCCTTCACCGCGCCGATCGTCAGCGTGCCGAAGTGGAAGACGCTCGCGGCCAGCACCGCATCGGCCCCCGCCTGTACCGCGGGCGGGAAGTCCGCGACCTGTCCGGCTCCACCGGAGGCGATCACCGGCACCGCCACCGCAGCCCGCACCTGCCGGATGAGCTCCAGGTCGAAGCCGGCCCGGGTGCCGTCGGCGTCCATCGAGTTGAGCAGGATCTCCCCCACCCCCAGCTCCGCTGCCTCGGCGGCCCAGCGGACGGCATCGATGCCGGTACCGCGGCGCCCGCCGTGCGTGGTCACCTCGAAGCGGGACACCCCGGGCCCGGCATCCAGCAGCCGGCGGGCGTCCACCGACAGCACCAGCACCTGCGACCCGAACCGGTCCGCGATCTCCCGGATCAGCTCCGGCCGGCCGATCGCCGCGGTGTTGACGCCGACCTTGTCGGCGCCGGCCCGCAGCAGCGCATCCACGTCGGCCACCGAGCGAACCCCGCCGCCGACGGTCAGCGGGATGAAGACCTGTTCGGCGGTCCGGCGCACCACGTCGTAGGTGGTCTCGCGGCCGGCCGACGAGGCGGTGATGTCGAGAAAGGTCAGCTCGTCGGCACCCTCCGCGTCGTACCTGGCCGCCAGTTCCACCGGATCGCCGGCATCGCGCAGGCCGGTGAAGTTGACACCCTTCACCACCCGGCCGGCGTCCACGTCCAGGCACGGGATGACCCGCACCGCCAGGCTCACGCGCTGCCGCCGGTGGCCGCGCAGGCCGCCAGCGCCTGCTCGATGGTGAACGCGCCGGCGTAGAGCGCCTTGCCGACGATGGCTCCCTCGACGCCCAGGCCGGTCAACTCGGCCAGCGTGCGCAGGTCGGCCAGCGAGGAGACGCCGCCGGAGGCGACCACCGGCCGATCGGTGGCCGCGCACACTGCGCGCAGCAGCTCGGTGTTCGGACCGGTCAGGGTTCCGTCGCGGTGCACGTCGGTCACCACGTACCGGGCGCAGCCGTCGGCGTCCAGGCGGGCCAGCGTCTCGAACAGGTCGCCGCCCTCCTTCGTCCAGCCGCGCGCGGCCAGCGTGGTGCCCCGCACGTCCAGGCCCACCGCGATCCGGTCGCCGTAGCGGGCGATCGCCGAACGCACCCAGTCCGGCTGCTCCAGCGCGGCGGTGCCCAGGTTCACCCGCCGGCAGCCGGTGGCCAGCGCGGCGGCGAGCGAGTCGTCATCGCGGATGCCACCGGACAGCTCCACCTGCACGTCGAGCTTGCGGGTGACCTCGGCCAGCAGGTCCCGGTTGTCGCCACGGCCGAAAGCGGCGTCCAGGTCGACCAGGTGGATCCATTCCGCACCACCGCGCTGCCACGCCAGGGCGGCCTCCAGCGGGCTCCCGTAGGACGTCTCGGTGCCCGCCGCACCCTGCACCAACCGCACCGCGGCGCCGCCGGACACGTCGACAGCAGGCAGCAATTGCAAGGACATTCTCATCTCCGTTTGTCCGACAGCAGGGTCACTACAGCGGGTGTGGCCACCGCGGCGACGATGAACACACCCAGGGTCAGCAGCAGCGAGCGGGTGGCCACCCAGGACAGCACCACGATGACCAGGAACGCCGAGCTGACCACGGCCCGCCGCTCACGCACCCGCGGGTCGACCCTGCGGGTCCGCCGCGTCGGCAACCAGCCGAACCAGCGGGCGCGGCGCCGGGCGCGGGCCTCGATCTTGCCCCTGGCCGCCTGCCGGTCGAGCTCACGCTGCCGGGCCTGCAGCTCGCGTTCGAGCCGGCGCCGGGCCCGCTCCTTGCTCATGCGGGCAACCCGTCCAGCCAGTTGCGCAGCAGGCGCGCGCCGGCATCACCGGACTTCTCCGGGTGAAACTGGGTTGCCGACAGCAGCGGAGTTTCCACCGCCGCGATGAACTCCGCGCCATGCTCGGCAGTGGTAACCAGCGCGTTGGGCAGCGGGGCGGCCGGCACACCGTAGGAGTGCACGAAGTAGAAGCGGGCATCGGCCACGCCGTGGAAGAGTGCCGAACCTGGCGGCGCGAGGACGGTGTTCCAGCCCATGTGCGGCACCACCGGGGCGGACAGGCGCTCCACCACGCCCGGCCAGGCAGCCAGGCCGGGCGTGCGCACGCCGTGCTCGATGCCCTCGCTGAACAGCACCTGCATGCCGACACAGATGCCCAGCGTGGGCCGGCCGAGCTCGGCTCGCTGCTGCAGGATCTGCGCGGCCGAGACCGCGGTCAGCCCCGCCATCACGGCAGCGAACGCGCCCACGCCGGGCACCACCAGGCCCTCGGCTGCCACGGCGGCGGCCGGATCGGCCGACAGCTGCACCGTGGCCCCGGCACGCTCGAGCGCGCGCACGGCCGAGCGCACGTTGCCAGACCCGTAGTCGAGCACCACGACCTGCGGCACCGGCTAGAGCACACCCTTGGTGGAGGGCACCTGGCCGTCCAGCCGCGGGTCCAGCTCGGCGGCGGCGCGCAGCGCGCGGGCCACCGCCTTGTACTGGGCCTCGGTGATGTGGTGCCAGTCGCGGCCCGCGTGCACCGTGACGTGCAGGGCGAGCTGGGCATGGTGGGTGAAGGACTCGAAGACGTGCCTGGTCAGGGTGGTGGCGTAGGCGTGTTCGCCGCCGAGCAGGTAGGGCGGTGCGCCCGCCGGCTCGGTGTGCACCAGGTAGGGGCGGCCGGAGAGGTCGGCCGCGGCCGAGACCAGCGCCTCGTCCATCGGGATCGTGGCCTGCCCGAACCGGCGCACACCGGCCTTGTCCCCGGCAGCCTGGGCAAATGCCTGGCCGAGCGCGATCGCGGCGTCCTCCACCGAGTGGTGCGCGTCGATGTGCAGGTCCCCCTCGACGGCCACGGTCAGGTCGAACAGGCCGTGCTTGCCGAAGGAGGTCAGCATGTGATCGAAGAAGCCGACCCCGGTGGAGACGTCGGTGGTGCCGCGGCCGTCCAGATCGATCTCGACCAGGACCTTCGTCTCCGACGTCTGCCGCTCGACGCGTCCAGTACGGTTCACCAGCGATCTCCTACCGTGTCGATGAGTGCGCTCCGGAACTGCTGCATCTCCGCCGGCGTGCCGATGGACACCCGCAGCCAGCCGTCCGGCCCGGTCTCACGAATCAGCACACCTCGCTGCAGCAGACCCTGCCACACCGCGTGCCGGTCGGAGAACCGCCCGAACAGTACGAAGTTGGCGTCGGAGTCGGCAACCTCGAAGCCGTGCTCGCGCAGCCAGGCGACGGTCGCGTCCCGCTCGATCCGGATCGTCTCGACCTGGCCGAGCAGCTCATCGGCATTGGCGAGCGCGGCCCGGGCGACCGCCTGGCTGATGGCCGACAGGTGATACGGCAGCCGCACGATCTGGACGGCCTGCACCACCGCCGGACTGGCTGCGAGGTAACCGAGCCGGCCGCCGGCCAGGGCGAACGCCTTGCTCATGGTGCGGGTAACGACCAGCCGCGGGTGCTCGGCCAGCAGCCAGCAGGCGCTCGGCACGCCGCTGCGACGGAACTCGCCGTACGCCTCATCGACGATCACCATGCCGGGGGCGATGGCCAGCAGGGCTTGGATCTCATCCAATCCGAGCGCGGTGCCGGTCGGATTGTTGGGCGAGGCCAGAAAGATCACCGACGGTTGGTGCTGGGCGATCAGGTCGGTGGCCGCGGCCAGATCGAGCCGGAAATCGTCCAGTCGCCGGCCGGCCACCCAGTGTGTGTGGGTATCGCGGGCGTATTCCGGATACATCGAGTACGTAGGCGCGAACGACACCGCGGTGCGCCCGGGCCCACCGAAGGCCTGCAACAACTGCTGCATGATCTCGTTCGAGCCGTTGGCCGGCCACAGCTGATCGGCGGTGAGCGCAACCCCGCTGTCCGAGCTCAGGTAGGCAGCCAGATCGGCGCGTAGCGCGCTGCACTCACGATCCGGGTAGCGGTTCAGCGACGCCGCGGCCGCGGCAGCCGCGGCGGCGATGTCGCGCACCACAGCCGCCGACGGCGGGTACGGGTTCTCGTTCGTGTTCAGCTGCACCGGCACGTCCAGCTGGGGTGCGCCGTAGGGCTGCTGGCCGCGCAGTTCCTCGCGCAGCGGCAGCTGGTCCAGACTCATCGAAGCGCGTCCGGGCGACAGTGCCGGCGGCTCATCGCGGCTTCCGGACCGCGACCGCGGTGCCGTGCGCCGGCAGGTCCTCAGCCTCGGCCAGCGTGATCACCCGATCGGCGACCGCCAGTAGCGCCTGCTGGTCGTACTCGACCACGTGGATGCCACGCAGGAAGGACTGCACCGACAAGCCGGAGGCGTGCCGGGCGGTGCACCCGGTCGGCAGCACGTGATTCGACCCGGCGCAGTAGTCGCCCAGTGAGACCGGCGAGTGCGGCCCGACGAAGATGCAGCCGGCGTGCCGGACCCGCGCCGCGACCGCTGCCGCGTCCGCGGTGATCACCTCGAGGTGCTCGGCGGCGTAGGCATTGACGACATCCAGCCCCTGCTCGAGACCGGCCACCAGCACGGTCGCCGATTGCGGGCCGGTGAGTGCGATGCCGACCCGCTCGCTGTGCTTGGTGGCCGCCGCCTGCCGCCGGACTTCGGCATCAACCGCGTCCGCCAGCTCGACGGAGTCGGTGACCAGTACCGAGGCCGCCGCCGGATCGTGCTCGGCCTGGCTGATCAGGTCCGCGGCCACGTGCACCGGGTCTGCGGTGGCATCTGCCAGCACTGCGATCTCGGTGGTGCCGGCCTCGGCGTCGATGCCGACCACGCCCCGCAGCAGCCGCTTGGCCGCCGCCACGTACACGTTGCCCGGTCCGGTGATGATGTCGACCGGCTCGATGCCCAGTTCCTCGTCGCCATAGGCCAGCAGCGCGACAGACTGCGCCCCGCCCACCGCGTACACCTCGTCCACCCCGAGCAGCGCGCAGGCCGCCAGGATGGTGGGGTGCGGCCGGCCGTCGAAGTCCCGCTGCGGTGGCGTGCACACCGCCAGCGACGGGACGCCGGCCGCCTGCGCCGGCACCACGTTCATCACGACCGAGGACGGGTAGACCGCCAGGCCGCCGGGCACGTACAGCCCGACCCGATCTACCGGAACCCAGCGCTCGGTGACCGTGCCGCCCGGCACCACCGGCACCGTGACGTCGCTGCGCCGCTGCTGCGCGTGCACGGTGCGGGCACGGCGGATGGACTCCTGCAGCGCGTCCACCACCGCCGGGTCGAGCGTGTCCAGTGCCCGCTGAATGGCCTCGGCCGGGACCCGCGGATCGGCGACGTCGACCCCGTCGAACTGCTCGGTGAAGCGGCGCGCCGCTGCGTAGCCATGCTCGCGGACCTGCTCGACGATCGGAGTCACGGTTGCCACCGCGGCGGAAACGTCGACGGCAGCGCGGGGCAGTACCCGGCGCAGCGCGCGTGGGCTGGTGGGTGCGGCGGAAAGATCGACTCTGCGAAGCACGCCTTCCAGTGTCCCAGATGCCGGCGGAAGGTTTCATCGCGAGCGCGGTCACCTTCCAGTGGCCTACCGTGGGACGGTGACCAGGACGCAGCGGCTACCGCTGTTCCCGCTCGGCACCGTGCTCACGCCCGGCATGCCGCTGGCCCTGCACGTCTTCGAACCCCGGTACCGGCAGCTGGTCGCGGATCTGCTGGACGACGAGGATCCGCGCGCCCCGGAGTTCGGCGTGGTCGCGTTGCGCCAGGGCTGGGAAGTCGGCGAGGTCGGGCAGCTGCATCAGGTGGGAACCAGCGCCCGCGTGGTGGACGTGTTTCCGCTGCCGGACGGGCGCTGCGACCTGACCGCCACCGGCGAGCGGCGCTTCCGCATCCACACGCTGCACCCGGACGAGCAGCCCTACCTGGTGGCCACCGTCGAGTGGCTGCCGGAACGGGCGGGCCGACTGTCCGACTCCGCGGTCAGCGCGACCCGGCAGGCGGTGGCACAGCATCGGCTGGCGCTGGCGCAACTGGGCGTCGTTTTCGAGGAGCCGGAACTCGAGCTCGCGGTGGCCGACGCGCTCGCGATGTCGTATCAGATCGCGCGGCTGCCCTCGCT
>DATAKO010000107.1:0-13280 GCA_036261575.1 Jatrophihabitans sp. | reverse complement strand
AGCGGCTGGCACTCGGCCCGAAAGCCGGCGTTGACGTCGAAGGCCAGCACGTCGGGCGCCGCCGACTGAAGCGGCACGTCCAGGGTGCGCGCTGCCGAGACGCCCGGAATCCGCAGCTCGGCAATGCCGACCGAGGCACCGCCGCGTGCCATCTGCAGCACGGTGATCCGCAACCGGCTCGTGCTGCCGGCCGGCACCAGCAGCGGCTGGCTGCTGGCGTCGTTGGCCACGTCGGAATCCTGCTGCCCGGCGTCGGTGGTGACCCGGATCCGGCTCGGGTAGTCGCCGAGGCCGGCGGCGAAAGCGATCCGGACGCCGGCCGGGCTGATCGGATGCTCGAAGCTCACTTGCAGCCACTGCCCGGCGGCACCGGCCGATCCGCTGCGCCACGCGATGGCCGGATCGCCGTCGACCGCCGAGTACGGGCCGTTCGCCGCGCCGCGGTTGAGGTAGGCGCCGACCTGATCGCCGGCAGAGGACGCGGTCACGGAGCGGACGCCGAGCAGCCGGAACGTGGACAGCGGCCCGGCGCCGGCCGGCAGGTAGTCATGTGCCGCGCGAGGCAGCGCGAACGGGGTGTCGGCATAGAGGGTTGCCGGATTGGCGTTGGTCGCGCCGAAAACGATCTCGCGCCGGCGGATGCCGTCGGTGGCGACCGTGGTGCCGTGCGGAAGGGCCCCGGCGGCTGCGCCGAAGACGACCGGTTCGGCGACGGTCAGCCCGCGCTCGGCGAGGCTGGCCAGCGCATCGCCGGAACCCGTGGCGCTCACCTGCTGGTCCACCGGCAGCAGCCCGGTCATACCGGCGTAGTCGCCCACCGAGAAGATCTGCACGGCGGAGCCGGCGGGCCACAGGCCCTGGTCGGTGACATCACTGAAGCCCTGCGGGCCGCCGAACGTGGGTCCGAACCCGGCCACCAGCTTCAGCCCCGGCGATTGCGCCAGCGTGGCGTGCACGAAGCCGAGCGGTACCGATCCGGCGGCGGCCGAATCCAGGTCGTTGCGCAGCACCAGGTACTTGACGCCGGCGCGCGCCAGCAGCACCTGCAACGTGCTGTCACCGGTGCCCCGGGCAAGGATCTGATCGATCGAATCGAGAAAGCGGATGTAGCCGGGCTGAGTCAGCGGCAGCCCGTCCCGAACCGACCAGGGGCTGGTCGCGACCGGCTGCATCGGGTCATCCACGGTCTGGCCCCAGACCAGGTTCGGCCGCCCGGCGCCCGGCACGATCAGGGCGCGGCCACCGTCGCTGTTGGCGGCCAGCCAGGACGCGGCCTGGCCCCACCACGTCTGGTCTGCGACCGGGCGCGGCTGCGGCACCATCCGACCACCGAAAACCGGCCCGATCGCAACCGCCCCGACCGTCACGGCGACGAGCGCCACCAGCTGCGCCGGTTTCCAGGACACCGGCCGCGGAAGCCGAAGCCGGTCGAGCGGTCGGGACGCGAGCAGGTGGCCGACCCCGAGGGCGATCGGCAACCGCACCAGCGGATCGAACTTGTGCACGTTGCGGAAGGCGTTCGCCGGCCCGTCCAGCAGGTGCTGCCAGGTCAGCGCGAACGGTGGACCGATGCCGCTGCGATGGCCCAGCGTCAGCAGGATCGATCCAACCAGCAGCGTGGCGACCAGGAATCGTCGATCACGATGGGCACGACCGGAACCGTCGGCGCGCACGATGCCGGCCAGGCCCGCGGCAGCCACCAGCCCGGTGGCCAGGACGGCCGCCGGCGCGACCACCAGGACCCAGCCGGCGGGCCAGCCGGTCGGGCCCAGATAGGCAAGCCAGTGGTCGACCCCGCGCAGCGAGGCGAACAGGGAGGTGGGAGTGGTAGTGACGGCCGCGCTTTCGATCCAGTCCAGGAACGGCGGGCTGTACTTGCCCAGCGTCAGCAGCGGGATTGCCCACCACAGGCAGGCCAGCAACACCGACAGCAGCCACCACCGGATGAGGGCGGACCGGCGCGGCCCGCGTTCCCTCGTCAGCAGGTAGAGCGCCGGTGCCGGCAGGATCGCCAGGGTGGCGCTGGCGTTGATGCCACCGGCGAACAGCAGCGCGATACCGGACAGCGCGGCGGCCTTGCGCGGCGCCGATCGCGGGTCGGTCAGCGGCAGCACGAGCCAAGGCAGGACGGCCACCGGGAGCAGCTCGGAGGAGATCGAGAAGAGCTCCGACAGCATCCGGGGCGCCAGCGCGTAGGCCAGTCCCGCGCCGACCTGCGGCCAGAAACCCCTGATCGCCAGCGCCTCGGCCAGCCGGACCATGCCGAGGAACGCCGCGACCAGCACGGCCGATTCCCAGCACCGCTCGATGATCCAGGGCGGCAGCGCCAGCCAGTGCCCGACCAGGAAGAACGGGCCCATCGGAAAGAGGTAGCCGTATGCCTGATCCTGCAGCTGGCCGGCCGAGCCGATCGGATCCCACAGGCTCAGCGCCCGGCGCAGGAAGCCTCCGGGGTTGACGATGAGATCCAGCTTGGTGTCGGCGGCGACCGAGCCGGCGTTCTGCGCGAACACCGCCAGGGCGATGCCCAGCGACACCGCGAACAGCCGCAACCGCTGCACGCTGGCATGGCGGTCCCACACGGCTGAGGCGGGTTCGGCGGCGGGCACCCGGGCACGGTACCGGAGTTCGGAAAGACTCTGCCGTTCGGACACCTGCTGGGTTACCCTCCGGTAACCATGCCGCCGCCCACCGACCAGCCACGCCGGATCCTGTTCCTGGTGTGGCGTGACACTGCCCATCCCGACGGCGGCGGCTCCGAGGTCTACGTCGAGCACATGGCGCGCTGGCTGGCCGGGCGCGGGCACCAGGTCGTCATCCAGTGCGCGGCGCACCGCAACGCCTCGCCGGACGAGCTGCGTGACGGCATCCGGTTCCGCCGCCGCGGTGGCCGGCTCACCGTCTATCCCCGGGCGCTGGCCTACCTTATGGGCCGCGAGGGCCGGCGGGCCGACGTGGTGGTCGACGTGCACAACGGCATTCCGTTCGCCAGCACCCTGGTGCGCCGGCGCGGGGTGCGGGTGCTGGTGCACCACGTGCACCGCGAGCAGTGGCAGATCATCTATCCCGGCCTGCGCGGCCGGGTCGGGTGGTGGCTGGAATCGCGGTTGGCGCCGCGGCTGTACCGCCACCGACGCTACGTCACGGTGTCGCGCTCCTCCCGCGACGACCTGGTCGGGCTGGGCGTCGCGGCCGGGCGCATCGACATCGTCTGCAACGGCATCGACGTGCCGCACCCGTCGCGGTTGCAGCCGCGCTCCGACGAACCTCGGTTGATCGTGCTCGGCCGGCTGGTGCCGCACAAGCAGATCGAGCACGCCCTCGAGGTGGTGGCTGCGCTGGCGACCGAGCTGCCGACCCTCACGCTGGACGTCGTGGGTAGCGGCTGGTGGCACGACGAGCTGACCGGCCACGCCGAGCGGCTCGGGGTGGCCGACCGGGTGCGCTTTCACGGCTTCCTACCCGAGGCTGACCGCGACGCGCTGCTCGATGCCGCCTGGCTGATGCTGGTGCCATCGGTGAAGGAGGGATGGGGCATCGCGGTGATGGAGGCAGCGGCGCGCTCGGTGCCGGCGCTGGGCTATGCCAGTGCGGGCGGTGTCACCGAGTCGATCATGGACGGCGAGACCGGGCTGCTGGTGCAGGACAGCGGCGAGCTGATCACCCGCACGCGGGAGCTGCTCGCCGACACCGAGGCCCGGCTGGCAATGGGAAAGAAGGCGCGAGAACGCGCCATCGGCTTCGACTGGCAGAGCTCAGCGACCCGCTTCGAGCAGCTGATCCTCAGCGACTGACCGCAGTCCGCCGGATCGGTCTCAGCGGTTTCCGTAGGTGACGATCTGGGTGTTGGCCGGGTTGTGCTTGGGCGCGACGACGTTGGATGAGACCACCCCGGTCACGGCGACTCCGGCCAGGACGGCGCCGATCACGGCGCTGACCACCAGCCCGATGAGCTTGCCCACGCGATCTCCCCTGCTCAGGACTCCCCGGCGGAAGTTACCGGCGAGTGTAGCAAGGCAGCCGCCCGTTGCACGGCTTTCTGCACGGCCGCGACGATGACGAGCAGCAGCACCAGCAGATCGGCACCGATCACCAGCACCGCCCGGCCCGCCCGGCTCCCGGGTGCGGCGATCGGCCCAGGCACCCGGTACAGCTGCACGCCCGGCCCGGCGTAGACCTCGGTGAGCTGGCCCAGGTCGGTCGGGACCGGTCCGGGAGTTCCCTGCTCCACCACCACCCACCCGATCCCCTGCCCGGCCAGCCGGTCGGGGTGGCGCAGGTAGGCCGAGACCTGCGGATCCTCACCGCGCAGCAGCTCCTGGCCCACCGCGAGCCGGTCGTCGACCAGCACCGGGGCGTCGAGCAGGCGCGGCGCCGGATCGAGCACGGTCCGGCCCGGTGCCCAGGCGAAGCTGCGGTAGGAGGAGAACGGCAGCACCAGCACCGTCCGGCTCCCCTGCACCTGGCGGGCCACCTGCGTCCAACCCGCCGGGTAGTGCACCGGGCTCAACGGCACCCGCAGGGTCGCGGGGCCGTCCGGCAACAGCAACAGCGGCAGCACCGCGGCCAGCGTCGCCAGCAGCACCGGCTGCGCGCGCAGCCGGTTCAGGGCCAGGCCGGCCGCGACGATCACGATGAGCACAGCAGGCAGCAGCCACTTCTGGCCGTCGCGCAGCAGCCCGGCACCCGGCAGGTGCGCGACCGCCCAGCGCAGCGCGCCTCCCCCGCCGGGCATCGTGGCCAGGGCCGCCAGCACGAAGCCGGCCCCGGCGAGCGCCCACAATCTGACCGGGACCAGCCGGCGGCCGGCCACCACGGCGAGCACGACCGCCAGTGCAGTCAGGTACCCGAGCACACCGGCCCGGCTGGCCGGCGTCACGTCCGCGCTCCAGATGCCACCCAGCCCCAGCAGGCTGCCGACCGCACCGCCCGGCCGCTCGGCGCGCGCGGCAAAGGCAGCCACCGCTCGCGGGTCACTGGTTGCCGACGCCCCCGAGGTCAGCGCCGGCAGCAGCCAGGGCAGCTGGACCAGCACCGCCAGAGCCGTCAAGGCCAGCGACTCCCGCAGCCGCCGTCGCCAGCCCGTGACCAGCAGTACCGCGGCCGCGATGACGGCCCCGGTCGGCGTGATCGCCGCAGCGGCCAGTGCCAGCACCGTGGCCGCCCGGCTCCGCCGGCGCACCGCGACCACCAGCCACGGCAGCGCCCCGTAACACCACAGCAGCGCCCACTGCCCCAGCGCCAGCCGCTCGATCACGAAGGGGTTCCACACTACCGCGCCGCCGACGAGCAGCAGCGCCGGCAACCGGGCTGACTGCGGCTCCGGAAGGAGATGGGCCAGCAGCCGCTGCGCGCCCCAGCCGGCGGCCAGCAGTGGTATCACCAGGGCCAGCCGGCCGGTGACCTCGCCGCCGAGCGCCTTGCCCGCCAGCGCCACCAGCGCATCCAGGGGGACCGCGCGCGGTGGCGTGCTGCCCAGCCCCACGGAGCCCGCGTTCAGCGGCTGATCGGGCGTGAACACCATGTCGTGACCGAGCCCGTAACCGGCCAGTCGTTGCGGCCACAGCAACCAACCGGTCAGCAGCAGCACGAACAGCTCCGCGCTGCGTCGGGCCAGCACCGGCGGTAACCCCCTTCGTCCGGGTCCGCCCGCTACCCTCGCAGACGTGGATCAGCACTCTAGCCGGGCCGGGCGGTAGCCGGCGTTGACGTCACCGGACGCCGCGCCCGCCGTCGGGCGGGGCCTGGCCGGGGTCACCGTGGCCGGCTGGCTCGGCAACGTGCTCAGCTACCTGCTGCTGCTGGCCGCCGCGCGGTCGCTGTCCTCCGACGACTACGCCGCGGTGATCACCCTGATCAACCTGCTGCTGGTGGGCTCGGTGCCCTCGTTCGCGCTGCAGGCGGTGGCTGCCCGCCGGGTGGCCGCGGGTCAGCCCGCCGGCCTGTGGCGGGCCGGCCTTCTCGTGGGGGTCGGCGTCGCGGTGTTGCTGCTGCTCATCACACCGATCCTGCAGGCTTTCCTGAGGCTGCCGTCGGCGTTCGGCCTGCTGTTCGTGGCGATCGCGCTGCCGGCCACGGCGCTGCAGGGGTTGTGTCAGGGCGTGCTGCAAGGTGAGCAGCGGTTCCTCGGGCTCGCCGTGGTGACCTTCGTCGGGATCGCCGGCAAGTCCTTCGCCGGACTGCTCGGGCTGCTGCTGAGCCACAGCGCCACCGTCACGATGCTGGCGATCGCGGTGGGCGTCAGCGCGGCCGCGGCTGGATCGGTTGCCGCGCTTGCGGAGCTGTACCGGCAGCAGGCACCGGCATGGCGCCGGCTCCGGCCGCTGGTCGTAGAGGCGGGGCACGCCTCGCACGCCTACGGGGCATTCCTGCTGTTGAGCGTGGCCGACGTGCTGCTGGCCCGGCATGTGCTGCCCGAGCACGCTGCCGCGGTGTATGCGGCGGGCTCCATCCTCACCAAGGCGACGCTGTGGCTGCCGCAGTCGGTGGCGAACGTGCTGTTCGCATCGCTGGCCGATGTGGAGCGGCACCGGCTCGTCTTCGTCCGCGCGGTGGCCGCGATCGCCGGCCTCGCCGCAGTCATCGTCGCGCTCTGCTTGCCTCTGGGGCGGCTCGCGGACACCATCGTGGTCGGCCACCGCTACCCGGAACTGGCCGGCACCATCTGGTTGTTCGCGGTACTCGGCGGCTGCCTTGCCATCGTCCAGTTCACCCTGGTGGCGGGCCTCGCGGTGCGCAGCGTTGCCGTCACGACGCTCATCTGGCTGACCGTAGTGGCCGAGGCGATCGGCGTGCTGAGCCTGGGTGCACATCCGGCGGTGACCAGCGTGATCCGGCTGATGTGCCTGATCAACCTGGTCAGCGCCGGCGTCGCGGTGGCGATGCGGCTGCTGCCCCCGTCAGCTCTCGTTGCCCGGCCACGGTCCGGGCGTGTAGGACGGGTCGAGACCCTTTCCGATGACTGAGGTCAAGCCGACCTGGGTCGGGTAGACCCGTTTGCGCACCCAGTTGTCCAGGGCGGTGATCAGACCGACGCGCTCCTGGTCGGAGAAGTTGCAGTGACCCGCGCCGTAGGGCGCCTTGGTGGTCTCGGAGTAGGTCTTGGGCGGTGCGATGTAGAGCTGCACCAGGTTGCCGGTCTGGTCCTTGCCGGTCACCCGGCCCGCGAACACGCTCTCGTTCTGCACGAGCACCAGCGGGTCGTCCTCGGTGTGCATGGTGATCGTGGGTGCGGTGAGCGCGCCGGTCGTGTCGCCGAGCTTCTCGATGGCGTCCCGGGCGGAACTGTCCGCGCTCACCTTCGGTGCCGCATCGAGGATCTGGTTCAGGGCGTCCACGTTGCCGCCGGCGAGCGCGATCAGCGAGGCCTCGCTGGAGTCGATCCGCGCGTCGTAGCTGGCCTTCGTGTTGTCCGACGGGTCACCACCGACCCGCTGCTCCAGCTCGTAGCGGCCGGATGTGCCGAACGCCAGCGCGGTGAGCGCCGCCTCCACCTTCGCCTTGACCAGGCTGACCAGGTCGTGGCCGTCGTAGGTCGCGGTCGCGTCAGGCGCGTTCACCAGCGCGGCGACGTAGAGCACCTTCGCAGTGCCCCCACCCGCCGTGTCCGCAGCCGCCTTCTCAATCGCGGCGGCAGCCGCCTTCCAGTTCACTGCTGCCTCGTCGGCGCTGGCATATCCGGTCAGTTTGAGCTGCGGGTAGATCAGCGCCTTCACCGCCACCGCCACGTCGAGTGCGGCGTCGAAGTTGTAGTTGGGTCCGGCCAGCGCCCCGCACATGGGCGCGGCGCCGTCGACCCATTGCGGGTTCTGCTCGGCGATGATCTGGGTGATCAGGCCGCCGAGGGAGTCCCCCCAAACGTAGGTTCGCTTGGGCTTGCCGACCAGCTGGACGAACTTGTCGTGCAACTGCTCTCCGGCCTTCACCCCGTCAGCCACTGCCCAGCCGTTGGACTTGTAGGAGGAGCCCGCCAGCGCGTAGCCCTCGGAAAGCAACTGGGTGGAGACCGGGTCCGAGCCAGAGCCGTCGGAGTCGGTCGAGGACACCTGGGCGTTGGTGTCGACCGGGCCGAAGTCCGGCGGTGCCGGCTGGGCGAAGCGGTAGCCGTGCGAGTAGAGCAGCAGCGTACCGTTCCACTTCACCGGTAGCTTGATCGAGTACTTGGCCCCGTCGATCTCGCCGGTGCACTGATCGCCACAATTCTTGAAGCTGACGTTGCTGGCGCTGGACTCGACGTCCTTCTGCCGGCCCGACAACGGCGTCGAGGTGTGGGCACTGCACCCGCCCAGGACGAGGGCGGCGGCGGTGCTCGCGATGACGACGAGCGACGGTGCTCTGGTAGGCATAACGAGCATCCAACACCCAGCCGACCGGTTTCGCACGGACCTTGCTGATCGCGTCGTGGAACCGCAATCCGGGCGCACGGATGCCGTAGCCTTGCCGCTTGTGCCCGAGCCATCAGTCGATGACGAATTGCCCGCGTTCGAGGCGGTGTTCCGTCCCGAGATCGGTGGCTGGCTGACCTCCGCGCAGGCCCGGCTGCTGTGGGACTGCGCGAGCGCCGTGCCGGCCGGCGGGCTGATCGTCGAGATCGGCAGCCACCAGGGACGCTCGACCGTGGTGCTCGCGGCGGCCCGCTCCCGGGTCGTCGCGATCGACCCGTTCGTATCCGGGGCCAAGTTCGGCGGCATGCCCACCCGGCAGAAGTTCCTGGCCAATTTGGCCGCAGCGGGCGTGCAGGACCGGGTGGAGCTGCGGGAGGCGAAGAGCACCGCGCTGCGGCCCCGGTGGAGCGAGCCGATCAGCTTTCTATACATCGACGGCAAGCACGATTACTGGACGCTGTCCGACGACCTGAAGTGGACAGCCTTCCTGCCCGGCGGCGGCCGGGTGGCCATTCACGACGCGTTCTCCTCCATCGGTGTCACGCTGGGGCTGCTGGTGCACGTGGTGCCCGGCCGCCGGCTGCGGTACCTGCGCCGGGAAGGTTCGCTGGCGCTGTTCGAGGTGGCCGCGCCCGCCACGGCGGACCGGGTCCGGATGCTGGCGCAGTTGCCCTGGTGGCTGCGCAATGTCGGCATCAAGGTGCTGCTGCGGCTGCGGTTGCGGCCGCTCGCGCGGCTGGCCGGCCATCACGGCACCGCCGACCCGTACTAGCGAGCGCGGGCGGCTGCGACGAGTTGGCCACGAGAACGCAGCCGGACTCAGGGAATCATCGCAAATCGTCGGAATTCATGGGTAATAGATCGTCGGAATTCATGGGTAATCATGGGTAATCGAGAAGTCACGAGAGGCCGGTGACGGCCCTACGCAACCCGAGCGCGGCCAGCCACGAGGCGAGCAGCAGGACCGTGCCGGGCAGGATGCCCCCGGTCACGGCCACCGCTTCGTCGGTGCCGTGGGCGAAGGCGAGCACCAACCCGAGGACGCCGCAAGCAGCGATAGCACCGCCGAGCACGGTCAGCCGTGGGTGCGCCCAGATGCGGGCCAGCTCGACGAAGTGCACCCCGACCACCAGCGAGATCCAGGCGACGCTGGCCTCCTCGTGGTGCAGCGGTCCGGCGACCACCGCGACCCCCACCAGCCCCGCGATCAGCTCGGTCGCGACTACCGTCCAGTACCGCCGGTCGAACCTGGAGGCGGACGGCTCGTCATCGTCAGCAGGCAGGTGCCGGATTGCCAGGTAGACCGCGACGAACACCAGGATGGCGGCGATGCGCAGGATGATCGCCGGTGTGTCCGGCAACTTGCCGGCGTTGACCAGGATGTACACCAGGCCGAAGACCGCCCCGATCAGGGTGGAGATTCCGCTGCGCTGCACGCTGCGACCCTAGCCGCCGTGGCTGAGCGGCGATTCGGGCGCCAGTCCGTTCAGTGGGCGGCTGATCGTTCGGCCTGATCAGGTGGTCGGTCACGGCGGCCCGGCCGCTACCGGTCAGTGGGCGGCTGATCGTTCGGCCTGATCAGGTGGTCGGTCACGGCGGCCCGGCCGCTCCCGGTCAGTGGGCGGCTGATCGTTCGGCCTGATCAGGTGGCCGCCTACCTCAGCCCGGCCGCTACCGGTCAGTGGGCGGCGCTATCCCAGTTCGGGCCGGTTCCCACGCTGACCTCCAGGGCCACGTCCAGCGCGGCCGCCCCGCTCATCTCGGAGCGGACGAGGGCCTCCACCTGCTCGCGCTCCCCCGCCGCCACCTCGAGCACCAGCTCGTCGTGCACCTGCAACAGCAAGGAGGAGCGAAGCTGCTGCTCACGCAGCTGACGCTGCACCCCCAGCATCGCCACCTTGATGATGTCGGCCGCGCTGCCCTGGATCGGTGCGTTCAGGGCCATCCGCTCGGCCATTTCGCGCCGCTGCCGGTTGTCGGAGTTCAGGTCGGGCAGGTAGCGACGCCGGCCCATGATGGTCTCGGTGTAGCCGGTGCGGCGCGCCTCGTCCACCACCGAGTACAGGTAATCACGCACTCCGCCGAACCGGCTGAAGTACGCCTCCATCTGCGCCTTCGCCTCATCGGTAGTGATCTTGAGTTGCTGCGACAGTCCGAAAGCGGACAGGCCGTAGGCCAGGCCGTAGCTCATCGCCTTCACCCGCCGGCGCAGATCGGCGTCGACCGCCTCCGGGGCGACGTCGAAAGCACGCGCCGCGACGAAGGTGTGCAGGTCCTCCCCCGAACTGAAGGCCTCGATCAGGCCCTCGTCCTTGGACAGGTGCGCCATGATGCGCATCTCGATCTGGCTGTAGTCGGCGGTCATCAGGCATTCCGAGCCTGGTGCCACCACGAACGCCTCGCGGATGCGCCGTCCCTCCGCGGTCCGCACCGGGATGTTCTGCAGATTCGGGTCGGTGCTCGACAGCCGGCCGGTGGCGGCGATGGTCTGGATGAAGGTGGTGTGCACCCGGCCGTGGTCGTCGATCATCGGCAGCAGGGAATCCACCACCGATTTCAGCCGGGACACCTCCCGGTGACGCAGCAGGTAGCCCAGCAACGGGTTGTCGCTGATCTGAGCCAACCCGGCCAGCGCATCGGCATCAGTGGTGTAACCGGTCTTGGTCCGCTTGGTCTTCGGCAGCCCCAGCTCGTCGAAGAGAATGGCCTGCAGCTGCTTGGGGGAACCGAGGTTGAACGGGCGGCCGACCACCTGATGCGCTTCGGTCTCGGCATCCTTGACCGCTGCGGCCAGTTCTGACTGCAGATCGGTGAGCACGTCCGCGTCGACTGCGATGCCTGTCGCCTCCATGTCGGCGATCACGAAGGTCAGCGGCAGCTCCAGGTCGCGCAGCAGGCCGGTGCCGTGCCGCTCGGCCAGCGCATCGTCGAGCGCGTCGGCCAGGTCACGGATGGCCGTGGCCTTGAGACCCTCCGCCTCCGCCCGGGCGTTGTCGGACTCATCCAGGCCGCCGTCCAGTGTCAGCTGACCGGACTCGTCCGCCGCGTCATCGCGCAGCTCTCGCTTCAGGTAGCGCAGCGCCAGATCGTCGAGCTCGAAGGTGCGCTGGCCCGGCTGCACCAGATACGCCGCGAGCTGGGTGTCTGAGGTGACGCCGGCCAGCGTCCAGCCCAGCTGGCGCAGCGCGAGCAGCGGGCCCTTCACGTCGTGCGTGGCCTTGGGCAGCTCCGGGTCGGCCAGCCAGCCGGCCAGCGCCTTGTCGTCGTCCGGGCTGAGCCCGACCACGTCGATCCAGCCGGCCTGGCCGTCGGCCGTGGCGAGCGTGACGGAGCTCAGCACACCGGTGCCGCGACCCCAGGTGCCGGCGAAGGACACGCCCACCCGCCGGCCGTCGCCGGCGTGCTCTGCCAGGAAGTCGGCGACGGCACCGGTGCCCAGCCGGCGCACCGACACCTCGAAACCCTCGGCCGCCTCCGGCTCGGCGGCGCTCAAGGTGGCGAACAAGCGCTCGCGGAGCACCCGGAACTGAAGGTTGTCGAAGAGCTGGTGCACCTCGTCGCGGTCCCACACCTGGCGGGAGAGCTCGCTGACGCCGAGCTCGAGCGGCAGGTCACGGACCAGCCGGGTCAGCTGCTGGTTCTGCAGCACCCCGCCCAGGTGGGCCCGCAGCGCATCGCCGACCTTGCCCTTGACCTCGTCCACGTGGACGACGAGCTCGTCGAGAGAGCCGTACTCACGGATCCACTTGGCCGCGGTCTTCTCCCCCACGCTCGGGATGCTGGGCAGGTTGTCGCTCGGGTCGCCGCGCAGCGCCGCGAAGTCCGGATACTGCGCCGGGGTCAGGCCGTACTTGGCCTGGACCTCCTCGGGGGTGAACCGGGTCAGTTCCGAGACGCCCTTGCGCGGGTAGAGCACCGTGACCTGGGGCGAGACCAGCTGCAGGGCATCGCGGTCGCCGGTGCAGATCAGCACCTGCATGCCGTGCCCGCTGGCCTCGGTTGCCAGCGTCGCGATGATGTCGTCGGCCTCGTAACCTTCCACCGACAGCATCGGGATGCGTAGCGCGGTCAGCACCTCGCGGATCAGCGGCACCTGGCTGGAGAATTCGTTCGGGCTCGAGCTGCGGTTGGCCTTGTAGTCCGGAAACTTCTCGGCTCGAAACGTCTTGCGGCTGACGTCGAAGGCGACCGCCAGGTGGGTCGGCTGCTCGTCGCGCAGCAGGTTGATCAACATGGACGTGAAGCCGAAAACGGCGTTCGTGGTCTGCCCGGTGGTGGTCGAGAAGTTCTCAGCGGGCAGCGCATAGAACGCCCGGTAGGCGATCGAGTGGCCGTCGATGAGCAGCAGGCGGGGGTTCTCGGTCAGCACCTCAGTCACGGTTGCTGAGTCTAGGCGGCGGCTACGACAGCCCGTCGAAGTCGCGGACCACGCCGCAACAGCGCAAGGCGCGCGGCGCCGATCGCGGGTCGAGGAAGCTAGGCGGGCCCGGCCAGGCCGGCCTGGTGGGCGGGCCGGATCGCGCACGTCAGCCGTGCGGTGCAGATGCGCCGGTCGTCCTCGCCGCTCACCACGATCTCGAACGAGGACACCGTGCGGCCCACGTGCAGCGGGGTGCACACACCGGTCACCATGCCCCTGGTGGCGGCCCGGTGATGCGTGCAGTTCAGCTCGATGCCCATCGCCACGCTGTCCGGGCCGGCATGCAGCGCAGCGGCGATCGAGCCGAGGGTCTCGGCCAGCACCGCGGAGGCGCCGCCGTGCAGCAGTCCGTAGGGCTGGCGGTTGCCGGCCACCGGCATGGTGGCAACCATCCGCTGCGGGTCGTTGTCGATGATGGTAATTCCGACCCGGTCTGCCAACTGCTCGTCAGTGCCGTCCCAGCGTTGCTCGAGGTC
>DATAKO010000100.1:0-4301 GCA_036261575.1 Jatrophihabitans sp. | reverse complement strand
TCCACCGCCAGTTCGCGCGCCGGCAGCGTGCCCGCCTCGAACCATTCGGCGATGTGGGGCCGCAGCTGTTCGTTCGCGAACCGCCGTACGGTGTCGCGAAGCAGTGTGTCCTCGCCGGACAGGGTGTCGTCCAGGGCGAGCAGATCGGTGCGGCCGAGGGCGTCGAAATCAGCGATCGGTGACGTCATGCCGCTCACGATACGTGCTGCTGCGCGCGGGTTGAACGCCTGCGGGGGCAGGTATAGCTAGGCTGACAGGCATGTCCGCTCGGCTGCCCTTCGATCCGGTCGAACGCGCCGGGCGGTCCTGGGCCGAACACTATCCCGAGGCCGGCGAGGACATCTACGCGGCGATGCGCGCGGTCACCTCGATCATGCGTGCGCAGCAGATCCTGATCGCCAACCTGGACGCCGCGCTCAGGCCGTTCAACCTCACCTTCTCCCGGTACGAGGCGCTCGTGCTGCTCAGCTTCTCCTCGGCGGGCGCGCTGCCACTGTCCAAGATCGGGGAGCGGCTGCAGGTGCACGCGACCAGCGTCACCAACGTCATCGACCGGCTGGAATCCTCGGGCTTCGTGCGCCGCGAGCCCAATCCTCGCGACGGCCGCGGCACCCTTGCAGTGCTGACCGAGCCCGGCCGCGCCGTGGTGGAGCAGGCGACCAAGGAGCTGCACCGGACCGCGTTCGGCCTGCAGGGCCTGCAGACCGGAGAGCTGCACCAGCTCTTCGACATCCTGCGCCGGCTGCGTATCGACGCCGGCGACTTCGCCGACTGAGCCGTCAGCGCCGGGCCGGGCGCTCCAGGTAGCTGCCGTCCGGCGGCCCGAAGCCGTGCCCGGCGTAGAGGCCGTGCGCGTCCTTGGTGTGCAGCAGCCACCGCCAGGACGGCCCGTGCGCGAGGGCGAAGTCCACCAGCCCGTGTCCGAGCCCGCGTCCGCGGTGCGCCGGCAGCACGAAGACATCGGCGAGGTAGGCCAGTGCGACACCGTCCGAGACCACCCGGGCGAAGCCGACCTGCGCGCCGTCCGGGCCGTAGCAGCCGAGGTTGAGATAGGAGCCGGTGAGCTGCCGCCGCAGATCCTCGCGCTGCCGCCAGGTGCCCCAATACGCCTGTGTGGAAAGGAAATTCCAGATCAGGTCGGGCTGCAACCGGGACGGCTCGTCGTCCAGCTCGTAGTCGCCGGTCCGGCTCAGCACACGGCCGCCTCGTCGATCGAGATGCGCTGTGCGGCCGGGTCGACGGTGACCCGGCGCCCCAGCGGCAGCAGGCCCATCGGGCTGGAATGGCCGAAGTCCAGGTTGGCCACGAACGGCAGGTCCGGCCGGCCCGCCTCGCGCAGCTCGGTGCGCACGGTCTGGTAGATCTGCAGGGTTTCGCGCAGGCTGCGGTCCTCCGGCCGGGAGAAGAGCAGCGCGCCGATCCGCTCTGTGATGCCCAGCGCGGTGAAACTGCGCAGCCAGTGCCCGATCTGTGGCACCGGCGGCTTCTCCTCGGACACCTCCAGGTGCAGCACCGCTCCGTCGAAGGCGTCCAGCGGCGGGAAGATCTCGGTTCCCTGGCACATGGTGAGGATTTCCAGGCAGCCTCCGATGACCGGTCCGGTGACCGGCTCGTCGCCCTGCAGCCACAGCCAGCCGTAGTTGGGCACCCAGCGCCGGCGCTGCTGCTGCAGGCTCTCATCGCGCCAGTCCAGCAGCTCCTCGGTCCACTCCGGCGCCGGCGACAGCTGCCCGATCGGCTCGGTGCTGAACGCGGTGCGCCTGATCGAGTCGACGCTGAACGGGTGCATGCCGCCGTTCTCGGCCGCCGTGGTGAACAGCGCCAGCCCGTAGAACGAGCCGACTCCGGCACACCGGTGCACCAGGTGTTGCACGGTCGTGTCGGAGTAGCCGGTGAACACCTTGGGGTGGCGGCGAATCAGGTCCAGGTCAAGGTGGGGCAGCAGCCGGATGGAGTCCTCGCCGCCGATGGCACTCACGATGCCGTGCACATCGGGATTGGCCAGCGCCCAGTGCAGGTCGGCGGCGCGGGCCTCCGGGTGCTCGCGGAGCCAGCCGGGCGCGGCGGTGGCGTGCGGGGCGTCCACCACCTGGACGCCGAAGGTCTCGGCCAGCTGTCGCTTGCCTGCCGCGTAGCGCGCCGGCAGCGCGCCGGCCAGGCCGCTGGACAGGGAGACGATGGCGATCGTGTCACCGGGTGACAGCGCTGGCGGGCGGATCAGATCGGGCATGACCTCGATCTTGCCGGGCCGGGCAAGCCGGTTTCGCGGCCGGCGTAGCCCGGGATGCGACGGCGACCCAGCTGGGTTGTAGACAGGAAGGGAAACGCCGCATCCTGACGAAGGAGTGATCGAGTGTCCGAGAGCACTGCCAACGCCGCCCAGTCCGGCACCTTCCAGCTGGCCGGCAAGACCGTCAACCGGCTGGGCTACGGTGCGATGCGCATCACCGGCCCCGGTATCTGGGGTGAACCGGCCGACCGCGCCGAGTGCATCGCGGTGCTGCGCCGCGCGCTGGAGCTCGGCGTCAACTTCATCGACACCGCCGACTCCTACGGCCCCGGCATCAGCGAGGAGATCATCGCCGAGGCGTTGGCGCCGTACCGCGACGACCTGCTGATCGCGACCAAGGCCGGCCTCACCCGGACCGGCCCGGACCAGTGGGTCCCGGTCGGGCGCCCGGCCTACCTGCGCCAGCAGGCAGAGCTGTCGCTGCGCCGGTTGCGGGTTGACCGGATCGACCTGCTGCAGCTGCACCGGATCGACCCCGAGGTGCCGCTGGCCGATCAGATCGGCGAGCTGAAGAACCTGCAGGACGAGGGCAAGGTCGGCGCGATCGGCGTGTCCGAGGTGAGCGTGGCCGAGCTCAGCCAGGCCCGCGAGATCGCCGAGATCGTCTCCGTGCAGAACCTGTACAACCTGACCAACCGCAAGTCCCAGGACGTGCTCGAGTACGCCGAGCAGCACGGCATCGGTTTCATCCCCTGGTTCCCGATCGCCGCCGGCGACCTGGCCCGACCCGGAGGTCCGGTCGATCATGTGGTGCAGGCGACGGGCGCCACTCCCGGTCAGGTCGCGCTGGCCTGGCTGCTGGCTGCCTCGCCGGTGATGCTGCCGATTCCCGGGACCTCGAAGGTCTCGCACCTGGAGGAGAACGTGGCGGCGGCGGGCCTGCAGTTGACGGCCGGTCAGGTGGCCGAGCTGACGAACGCCAGCTCCTGAGCGGCGGTCTGCAAAAATGGTGAGCATGCGACCTGGTGGTAGCCGTCCGGCCCGTTCCGCACCCGCCCCCTCTCCTGCCGCGCTGGCGGCGATGAGCGGCGCGGTCGACCTGGCAGCCGTGAAGGCGCGCTCGGAGGCCGCGGCGCGGGCGGCAACCGCACCGCCGCCGGCGGCCGGGACCTTCGTCATCGACGCGACCGAAGCGAATTTCCAGGCTGAGGTGCTGGACCGGTCCTTCCAGGTGCCGGTGCTGCTGGATCTCTGGGCGGACTGGTGCGAGCCGTGCAAGCAGCTCTCGCCGGTGCTGGAGAAGCTGGCCAATGAGGGCGACGGATCCTGGGTGCTGGCCAAGGTCGACGTCGAGGCCAATCAGCGGATCGCCCAGATGCTGCAGGTGCAGGGCATCCCGGCGGTGTTCGCCGTGATCGGTGGCCAGCTCGTGCCCGGCTTCCAGGGCGCGCTGCCCGAGGCGCAGGTACGGGAGTTCGTGGCCGCCGTGCTGCAGGCCGCCGAGCAGGCAGGCTTGTCCGGGCCGGCCGCAGGTGCTGGCCAGCAGCCTGCTGATGCCGAAGCCGGCCAGCAGCCGCCGGAGGACGAGCGGTTCACCGCTGCCGAGGCGGCTCTGCAGGACGGTGACTTCGACCTGGCCGCCGAGCGCTACCAGGCCATCCTGAACGCGGAACCGGCCAACACCGAAGCCCAGCTGGCGCTGCGGCAGGTGGCGCTCCTGGCGCGGCTGTCCGGGCTGCCGGCCGACGCGCTGGCCCGGGCCGAGGCCGACCCCGACGATGTCGATGCACAGCTGGCTGCCGCCGACGCCGAGCTGGCCGAGAACCAGGTGGAGGCGGCCTTCGCCCGGCTGATCGGCCTGGTGCGACGGCTGCGGGGGGACGACCGGACCCCGGTCAGGGAGCGCCTGGTGGAGTACTTCGAACTGCTGGGCCCGGACGATCCGCGGGTCGGCCCGGCCCGACGAGACCTGGCCAGCGCGCTCTTCTGAGCGCATCGCCGGCACGAAGAGCAGGTACAGGACCGTCCGCTGATATCAGGACGTCGGTGATACCGGCCCGCGGCCCCCCCC
>DATAKO010000087.1:0-2002 GCA_036261575.1 Jatrophihabitans sp. | reverse complement strand
CCATTTGGGCCACTCGGTGTTACCGACCCGGATCGCCACCGGACCGCCCATGGTGCGGCCGTGCCGGACGCCGACGGTCAGCTCCACCGCGTCTTGCTCGAACTTCATCCGGGCGCCCCGGCCGTAGCCCAGCCGGCGCCGGGCGAGCTCCGCTCCGACCGCCTGCGTGGTCACCGGGACACCGGCGGGCAGGCCCTCCACGATGGCCACCAGGGCCGGTCCGTGCGACTCCCCGGCCGTCATCCAGCGCAACACAGATACTCCCCCAGGTCGGCGAGCGTTCATTGTCGCAGGCGGCCACTGCGGCCGAATCGCTCACCGGCGATGATGCTGGTCATGGATGGCGAAGCCGGCTGGGAGCTCGACAAGCAGACGTTGCGTCCCCGGTTGCTGGATCCGGCCCGGGTAGCGGCCGAGCTGGCGCACGCCGGGCCGGTCGAACGGTTGCAGTCGCTGGCGATGCTCGGCCGGTTGGAACAGGGCCTGGCCGAGGCGTCGATGTTGCTGCGCCAGCGCCAGCCCGATCCCTGGCCGGTGCTGGTGCAGGCCGCGCAACTGCATCGGCTGGCCGGTGAGGCGACGCGGTGCGAGCAACTGCTCCGGCAGGCCTGGCCACGGGCGCGCTCACGGAACCGGCAGGCGCTGACGCTGCATCAGCTCGGCCTGCAGTGCTTCGACGCCGGGCAACTCGACCAGGCGGCGGCCCACCTCGAACTGGCCTGCACGCTGCAGCGCGGGTTCGATCCGGCCGGTGACAGCGAGCTGGCGCTGCGCCGGGTGCGGCAACTGGCCGGCTTCGACGCGATCGTGCTGGCCGGTGGGACCGGGGTACGGCTGGGTGGTCGCCGGCTGGGCGCCAAGGCGCTGATCCGGCTGGCGGGCTGGCCGCTGGCCGACCATGTGCTGCTCGCGGCGAGCGCGGCCGGTACCCGGATACAGGTTGGACCGTCCCGGGTCGCGCTCGCGGACCCCGTCTTCGTCAGGGAAGACCCGGCCGGCGCCGGTCCGGTGGCGGCCATCGCCGCCGGGTTGCCGAGGGTGCAGGCACCGCTGGTCGCCGTGCTCGCCGGCGACCTGCCTTTCGTCGGCCCCGCGCTGGCCTCGCTCCGGCAGGCGGCCGCGGACGTGGACGCGGCGGCGCTGGTCGACCCGTCCGGGCGCACCAACTACCTGGCGGCGGTGTGGCGGACCGAGTCGCTGCGCGCGGCACTGGCCGGGCTGGACCGCGTGGCCGACGCACCGATGCGCGCGCTGTACGCGCACGCCAGCCTGGCGCGCGTGCCGGACTTCGATGCCGCCTCGGCCGACGTGGACACGCCGGCCGACCTGATGGCCGCGACCGAGCGGATCAGGCCCCGCAGCCCGGTACAGCTGCCCGAAGCGCTGCTCGCATGGCCGGGACTGGCGCTGCACGCCCCGTCATGAGCTCGACCTGCGCCGCAGCCTGGTACAGCAGCATCGATGCGCCGCTGACCATTCGGCAGCCAGCTGAGGCAAGCCGGGCGGCGAACCGGGTCGGCCAGCCGTCGTAGACGACATCGAGCGCGGCCCCCGGTACCGGCCCGGTGAGGGCGTCGGCCGCGCCCGGCGGGAGCGTGGAGATCAGCAGGTCGCTGCGGGGCAGGTCGGCCAACGCCGTGATGGTCACCGTTCGTCCCAGCCGGTCGGCTGCCGCCAGCAGCTCGCGCGCGCGGGCCGGCTGACGCACCGCGACGGTGATGGTGGCCGCGTCGGGGAGCGCAGCCAGCGCCGCCTGCGCGGTGCCGCCCGCACCCAGCACGAGCACCCGGCCCGTCGCCGCCACCTGGTGCGCCCGCAGGCAGTCGCGGATGCCCCTCCAGTCGGTGTTGTCGGCATGCCAGCCGTCAGCCGCCGGCAACAAGGTATTGCCGGCGCCGATGGCCCGCGCGGTGTCCGAGACGCTCGTGGCGACCTGGAGCACCGCGCGCTTGAGCGGCATGGTGCAGGAGAATCCGCCGTAATCAGGGTGCCCGGCGAGCAC
>DATAKO010000086.1:0-81162 GCA_036261575.1 Jatrophihabitans sp. | reverse complement strand
TGGGGTGCCTGATCACGTCGTTGCCGACTGGCACGGCCACGAGGAACACATCAGGCGGCGGATAGGTCTCTGACCCAGCAAATCCGGGCCTTCGGTGGAGCCGCCTGTCGGAATCGAACCGACGACCTTCTCATTACGAGTGAGATGCTCTACCGACTGAGCTAAGGCGGCGACCGGTCGAGTCTAGCGGGTTCTGGTGGCGGCCTCGCACCAGGTTCCTGAGCCGGCCGAGGCGGATGCGAGGGGCTCAGCCTGCGGGCAGCGCGTTCGGTTGCATGGGGCCAGCGAACTGGCCGCCGCCGGCCTGGCCACCGAACTGGCCGGTGCCCGGCAGACCACCCAATCCTCCGCCTGAGCGCCCAGGGCCACCCAGGCTGCGCCCGTTCGATCCTCGGCTGCCGAACGGCCCGGCCCCGGTACGGCCTGCTGAGCCTGACCCGTTATCGGCGAAGGACACGCCGACGGTGACCATCGCCGCGATGGCCACCGCTAGCACGATCAGCGCGGCCGTCGTAGCGGCCGACAAGACCGGACGGTCAACTGGCACCTTTCCGGAAAGCGATCCGCCGGCATGCTCCGGCGCCGGCGGCCGCCACAGGGCCGGTGGTGTCTGCATCTGCACGCTGGCCAGCATGCTGCCCGAACCTTGACTGAGCCTGTGCGTTGACGGCCCCAGCCATCCGCACAGGATCGTCACAGACTTCCGACAGGAAAGATTCAGCGCGCTGCTGCACTCTCGATAGCGTGACCACAACCGGAAATCAGCGCCAATCCTCTCTCGTTCGTACGGACGGCCAACCCGTCCGCGTGCTGGTCGTGGACGACGAGCCGAATCTGGCAGACCTGCTGACCATGGCGCTGCGCTATGAGGGCTGGGACATTCGCACCGCCCAGGACGGGCTGAGCGCGGTGCGCGCGGCCCGTGAATTCAAGCCCGACGCTGTGGTACTCGACATCATGCTTCCCGACCTCGACGGCCTGGAAGTGCTGCGCCGGCTGCGGGACGACTCCCCCAACCTGCCGGTGCTGTTCCTGACCGCCAAGGACGCCGTCGAGGACCGCATCGCGGGCCTGACCGCCGGCGGCGATGACTACGTGACGAAGCCGTTCAGCCTGGAGGAGGTCGTCGCACGGGTTCGTGGCCTGATGCGGCGGACCGCCATCGCGGTCGCTCAGGGCGGCTCGGTGCTCACGGTCGGCGATCTGACGCTCGACGAAGACAGTCACGAGGTCACTCGCGGCGGCCAGGACATCTCCCTCACCGCGACCGAATTCGAGCTGCTGCGCTACCTGATGCGCAATCCGCGGCGGGTGCTGTCCAAGGCCCAAATCCTCGACCGGGTGTGGAACTACGACTTCGGCGGCCAGCAGAACGTGGTCGAGATCTACATTTCCTACCTGCGCAAGAAGATCGATGCCGGCCGCGAGCCGATGATCCACACCCTGCGCGGCGTCGGCTACGTGCTGCGCGCCGCGACCTGATGGCCGTACGGCTGCGCAGCCCGCGCAATTGGAGCCTGCGCGCCCAGCTCATCAGCAGTGTGCTGGCGCTGCTGCTGGTCGCCTGCGCCGGCATCGGCACCTTCGCCGCCGTCGCGGTCAAACACCAACTGACCGGTCAGCTGGACCGGCAACTCACCGGCGCCGGCCAGGCGTTCGCCTCCGGTGGCCCCGGCGGTGCCCGCTTTCGCGACGAGAGCAGATTTCCACCGGGCAGCCCGGCGGCGAGCGTCAAACTGGTCAGCTTCGGCGGGCTCGCAGCGGGTTACCTGCTCGGCGAGGACGGCACCGGCTCGGTGTTGACGACGCAGGTCACGCAGCAACTGATCAACGTCCCCGATGACGGCCGACTGCACTCGATCACGCTGACCGGCCTGGGCGATTACCGTGCGATCGCCACGGCGAACCAGGTACTCGCCTTTCCTACCAAGTCCGTCACCGACACCATCCGGTCGGTCACCCTGGCGATCGCCGGCCTCAGCTTGCTCGCGCTGGTGCTGGCCGGCGTGATCGCCGCGCTGCTGATCCGGCTTGCGCTGGGACCGTTGCAGCGGGTGACCGTGACCGCGTCCCGGGTCGCGGAGATGGATTTGGACCAGGGCGAGGTGGCCTTCGCCGAACGGGTGCCGGCCCCGAACCCGAACACCGAGGTGGGCCAGGTGGGGGTTGCGCTGAACCGGATGCTGGCCAACGTCACCGATGCGCTCAACGCCCGGCACCACAGCGAGATGCGGGTGCGGCAATTCGTCGCCGACGCCAGCCACGAGCTACGGACACCGCTGGCCTCGATTCGCGGCTACGCCGAGTTGACCCGGCGTAGCCGGGAGGCCGCGCCACCGGACATCGTGCACGCGATGAGCCGGGTCGAGTCGGAGGCCGGGCGGATGACCGCGCTAGTGGAGGACCTGCTGCTGCTGGCCCGGCTGGATGCGGGCCGGCCGCTCGACCGGGACGAGGTGGACCTGACCCGGCTGGCAGTGGACACCCTCAGCGATGCCCATGCCGCCGGCCCGGATCACGTCTGGAACCTGGAACTGCCCGACGAGCCGGTGCTGGTTACCGGAGACGGGGCCCGGTTGCATCAGGTGGTGGCAAACCTGCTGGCGAATGCGCGCACGCACACACCACCGGGTACCGCGATCAAGCTTTCGCTGACGAGGGCGGCAGATCACGCCCTGCTCTCGGTCCGCGACAACGGACCTGGAATCTCGGCGGAGCTTATGCCCGAGATCTTCGAACGGTTCAGCCGAGGCGAGGCATCGCGTTCTCGCACCGCGGGCAGCACCGGGCTGGGGCTGGCGATCGTCGCGGCGGTCGTGGCCGCACACGGCGGCCGCATCGACGTGAGCAGCCTGCCCGGAAACACGGTGTTCACGGTCACCCTGCCATCGCACGGACAACCGCAAGACGGCTCACAGAGTCCGGCAAGTTTCGCCCGCAACGCTGGCTGACATGAGCGCACAAACCCTTGTTCCAGCGGGACAAACGTCACCGGCAACCCTCCTCGTCGACAGCCGGCGCACGCGCTTCGCGGCGATGGTCCGAGGTCGCGCCGACGATGCGCCGTGGATCCGGCCAGCGCTACTGCTGCTACTCGGGCTCACCGCCGTGCTGTACCTGTGGGACCTCGGCGCCTCGGGATGGGCGAACTCCTTCTACTCCGCGGCGGCACAGGCAGGTTCACAGAGCTGGAAGGCATTCTTCTTCGGCTCCTCGGATGCGGCCAACTCCATCACGGTGGACAAGCCGCCTGCGTCATTGTGGATCATGGCGCTGTCGGTTCGGATGTTCGGCCTGAGTTCATGGAGCATTCTGATACCTCAGGCTCTGGAGGGAATCGCGTCGGTCGGCCTGCTCTACCTCGCGGTCCGGCGCAGTGCTGGACCGCTCGCCGGCCTGCTCGCCGGGGCGGTGCTCGCGCTCACGCCGGTCGCCGCGCTGATGTTCCGCTTCAACAATCCCGACGCGTTGCTGGTGCTGCTGCTCGTGGCGGGCGGTTACTGCACGGCGCGGGCCATCGAAGCCGGCTCGGCACGCTGGCTGAGCGTCGTCGGTGTGCTGGTCGGGTTCGGCTTCCTCACCAAGATGCTGCAGGCGCTGCTGGTGGTGCCTGCGTTCGCCCTGGCCTACCTGATCGCCGCGCCGAACCCGGTACGCAGTCGCATCCGGCACCTGCTCGTCGCCGGCGCCGCCATGGTCGTCTCGGCGGGGTGGTGGATCGCGATCGTCTCACTCATCCCGGCGGCGGACCGCCCCTACATCGGCGGCTCTCAGCACAACTCCATCCTGGAACTCACGCTGGGCTACAACGGCTTCGGTCGGCTGACCGGCAACGAGACCGGTTCGGTGGGTGGCGGCGGTGGCCGAGGTAACGGCACCGGCATGTGGGGCGCGACCGGCTGGGGACGGTTGTTCGGTACCGACATGGGAACCCAGATCTCCTGGCTGCTGCCGAGCGCACTGCTTCTGCTGATTGCCGGTCTGTGGTTCGGACGGCGGGCTGTTCGTGCCGACGGCCGGCGCGCGGCCCTGATCATGTGGGGTGGCTGGCTGCTGGTCACCGGCCTGATCTTCAGCTTCGCGCAGGGCATCATCCATCCCTACTACACCGTGGCGCTGGCCCCGGCCATCGGCGCGATTGTCGGCATCGGGGCTGCCATGCTGTGGCAGCGGCGGGATGAGCTGGCCCCTATGCTCGCGCTGGCAACCGCGGTCATCGCCGGTGCCGCCTGGCAGTTCGAGCTGCTGGACCGCACGCCGTCCTGGCAGCCATGGCTGCGCTACTCGATCCTGATGGTCGGCGTGGCGACCGGACTGCTGCTGGTGCTCGCTACCCGGATGGTCCGCCGGGTCGGCAGCATCGTGGCAGCACTGGCACTGCTCGGCGGCCTGGCCGGTCCGGCGGCCTATGCGGTGTCCACCGCAACGCAGCCACACACCGGTTCCATCCCCAGCGCCGGACCGGCCGGCCAGGGTGGTTTCGGCGGCCCTGGCGGCGCTGGCGCGGGCCGGTTCGGCGGCGTCGGCGGCGGTTTCGGCGGTGGCGGCGTGCGTGGGGGCGGTCTCGGCGGCTTCGGCGTCGGCGGCTTTGGCGGGGGCACCGGCGGCGGCTTCGGCGGCTTCGGCGGTCGAGTCGGAGGCGCGGGTGGCCTGCTCAACGCCAGCACGCCGTCGGCGGCGCTGGTACAGGCGCTCAAGGCGAACTCCGACAAGTACACCTGGGTGGCCGCCGCGGTGGGGTCCAACACGGCGGCCGGCTACCAGCTGGCGACCGGCAGGTCGGTCATGCCGATCGGGGGCTTCAACGGCAGTGACCCCTCACCGACGCTGGCTGCGTTCCAGAAGCTGGTGGCAGCAGGCAAGATCCACTACTTCGTCGGCGGCGGCGGCTTCGGCGCACAGCAGGGTGGCAGCAACGCCTCGGCCCAGATCGCCAGTTGGGTAGCGAGCCATTTCAAGACCGTGACGGTCGGCGGCACGACGCTGTACGACCTCACCCAGCCGGCCGGCTGATCACCGGCCAGCACGAGCATTGTGCGGCCACCGCGTGCAAAAGCTGCCCTCCTAGGCGCGCGCGGTGACCGCACAATGTCATGCCCGTAGCGCATTCGTCGCCAGCAGTAAAGCGCCCGTCGCTTAAAGCGGCCACACAGTGACGGCACAACGCCACGCCAGTCACCGCGATCACGGTTGATGCATGACCTCGCTCGCACACCTGACCAGCGCCGGGCAGGCGCATCCCGAGCCGGCGACCACGAAGCTGGACGTGACGGTTCCGGTCTACAACGAGGAGAAGGACCTGGCCTCGTGCGTGCATCGGCTGCACGCCCACCTGGCACGGAACTTCCCGTACCGCTTCAGCATCACCATTGCTGACAACGCGAGCACCGATGGCACGCCGCTGGTGGCGGCCCGGCTGACTCACGAGCTGGATCAGGTGCGGTACCTGCGCCTGCCGGAGAAGGGGCGCGGCCGGGCGCTGCGGGTGGCGTGGACGGCAGCAGAGGCAGACGTCGTGGCCTACCTCGATGTGGACATGTCCACCGATCTGAATGCACTCCTGCCCCTGGTCGCGCCGCTCATCAGCGGCCACTCCGACCTGGCCATCGGGTCGAGGCTGTCCCGGCACAGCAGGGTGGTGCGGGGAACCAAGCGGGAGGTGATTTCCCGCTGCTACAACCTGATCCTGCGCTCCGCGCTGTTCACGAGATTCTCCGATGCACAGTGCGGCTTCAAGGCGATCAGGACGGACGTGGCGCGAAGGCTGTTGCCGTTGGTGCAGGACAGCGGCTGGTTCTTCGACACCGAACTGCTGGTGCTGGCCGAGCGTGCGGGGCTGCGGATTCACGAGGTACCGGTGGACTGGGTGGACGATCCGGACTCCCGCGTGGACATTGTGGCCACCGCGATCGTCGACCTCAAGGGCGTGGCCCGCGTCGGTCACGCGCTGGCAACCGGACGGCTGCCGCTGGCCGAACTGCGCGCCCAGTTCGGACGTGCTCCGCTGGCGTCGGGCACGCCTGGCGTGCCGCCCACACTGCTTCGACAGCTGGTGCGGTTCGCGGCCGTCGGCGCGCTGTCCACCGTGGCGTACCTCCTGCTGTTCCTGCTGTTTCGAGCGGGGATGGGCGCCCAGGCCGCGAACCTGCTGGCATTACTGCTGACCGCGCTGGCGAACACCGCAGCCAATCGTCGGTTCACTTTCGGAATCTTCGGCCGGTATGGCGCCGGCCGACACCAAGCGCAGGGATTGGTCGTGTTTGCCATCGGCCTGGCATTGACCAGCGGTTCGCTGGCCGGCCTGCACCTGCTGAGCCGGCATCCGCACCACGGCATCGAGCTCGCGGTGCTGGTAGCGGCGAACCTGGTGGCGACCGCGCTGCGCTTCGTGCTGTTGCGCGGGTGGGTGTTCCGCCTCCGGCGGCCGGCCATCGCCGAAGAGGTTTGAAGCCAAGCACCAAAACCGCGCCGAGCGGTGACTTTGCCACCGCAATGGTGGCCAGGTCACCACTCGTCGGGGGTTGGGTCACCGACCGTGCGGGCTGGCCGAGCCGGAGCCGATCGTGCCGTCCCCGTAGAAGGAATCGTGTGCCTGCCGGGACGAGCAGACCGAGGCGAGCGCGCATACCGACCGGCGGCCATCGGCATTCATCCGCAACACCACCGACTCCGACGGCACCGAGTGCCCGACCACGGTGGCTTCACCCTCCGGAGTCGAGACGCAGGTTCCGATCGCGGGCGCGTTGGCGTTGAAGTCCTGGTACAGCGGGTGCTCGTACTTCAGGCAGCACATCAACCGGCCGCACGCGCCAGAGATGCGCATCGGGTTGAGCGGCAAGTCCTGAGCCTTGGCCATCCGCACCGATACCGGCTCGAAGTCCACCAGGAACGTCGAGCAGCACAGCTCACGCCCGCAGGAACCGATGCCGCCGACCAGCCGTGCCTCGTCCCGCGCCGACAGCTGGCGCAGCTCCACCCTGCCCTTGAGCGTCGCGCCGAGGTCGCGCACCAGCGCGCGGAAGTCGACGCGGTGCGGGGCGGTGAAGTAGATGACGGTGCGGTTCGTTGCCAGCACGTGATCGACTCCGACCACCTTCATCGGCAGCGCGTGTTCACGGATCAGCCGTCTGGCCGCCACCCGGCCGTGCGCGCGACGCTTCTTCGCATCGGCGACGGCCGCGAGATCGTCCGCGCCGGCCATACCGGCCAGCACCGGCAGCCCACCGATGTCCTCCGCCGTCCACTGCGGAGCCCACATCACCTGCGCAACCTCGGGACCATCATCCGTCGGGTAGAGCACATGATCGCCGACGGCTGGGGTGAGCGGTCCAGGATCGGCGTAGTACAGCCGTCCCTTCTCGGTGAAGGTCACCGCGCAGATCATGCCCACGCCGATGAGGTTACGTCAGGTCAGCGCGGCACGGCCTCGGGTTGCCCGACAACCGTGCGGCGCAGGCACAGTGCCGCCGAGCTGGTGCGGATGCCGACCCGGACCAGCGGCGCCTGCAGGAACGCGACCACCAGCCGCCCGCTGCCCTGCACCAGCCGGCTGTCGCCGGTGGCGATGACGAACCCGCGCCCGGCATCCAGCACGAACGACAGCCGGGCCGGCTGGGGCGCGTCATAGTCGACCTGCAAGAACCACCAGCCCTTGGCCAGCGACCGGTTGAGGGTGAAGACGATGCCGGATGCGACATCGGTGGCGCAGCGGCGGCCGAACGTTGCCGCCGCCGCGAACCGGGCAGGCACCGCCGTGCCATCACCGGTCACCACGAGCAGCGAACGGCTCGCATCATCCATCGAGACACCGCTGGGATGGACCAGCGGGGCGAGCATGCTCATCCGGTTGTAGGGCACGAAGGAAGCCGGCACCAGCCAGTTCGGCACCGGCGTGTCGTACAGGCTCCACGGTCCGCGGGCGTCGGCTGCATGCAAGCTCCGGCGCAGGTTGGCCAGGTAACTCGAGCTCCGGTTGCCCGACCACCGCACGCTGACCGGGATCGCCGATGCCGCGAAGACCAGACCACAGGCCACGAGCGCCGCGAGCGCAGGCGACAGCCGGCGGCCCCGGCGACGAGCGGGCACACCCGCCGGATCGGCCGGCTCAGCCGCCACGCCCGGCTCAGCCGCCCCGCCCGGTTCAACCCTGACAGAGCCGCGCGGACGCAGCACCACCAGGGCCAGGCTCAGCACCGCCGCCGGCAGCAGATCCGAGACGTAGCGAGGCTCGTCTCCAATGCCGGGGCCGTAGCCGGCCAGCCGGGCGGTCGCGATGGTGTACTGGGCGAGCACGAAGATGGGCAGGAGGATCAGCCAGCCCCGCAGCGAGCGGATGCCGTTGCGGCGCAGCCCGAGACCGGCGATCAGCAGCAGGGCGAGTTCGGTCAACAGCACCCACCATCCGGGCGGTGCCACTTTGGCGTAGACGTTGAGAAAGCGCTCCTGAGCCGGCCGCACTCCATAGATGTTGGAGACGAACTGCCACCGCAGCGGGCCACCGAACAGTCCCGGGATCAGCGTGTGGGCCCAGGACCGCCAGAGGTACTCCAGCAGGGACGCCACCGAGAACCCGGAATGCTGTCGCACGTGGCCGTGGCTGAAGTAGTACCGCAGGTAGCCGGCGCCGACCAGCCCGATGCTGAGGTATCCCGGCCATGCCCGGCGCAGCACAGCCCGCACACCGCGCAGGCCGCTGGCGCACGCGGCCGGCACCAGCAACCCGGCGAACGCCGCACCGATCAGGCTGCGCTCATAGAAGAGCAGGCCGAAGCCGAGCGCGAGGCCGGCGCCGACACCCCAGAACAGGCGCGGCACCCACCCGCCTGCCTGCACGCAGCGCACCAGCAGGTAGCAGCACAGTGTGGTGCTGATGGCGCTGCCGAGCATCTCCGTGGCCGAAGCCCACCACAACACCGGCGGCAGCCAGATCGCGCTGAAACCGGGCACCGCCGCGAGCACCAGCAACCATGGTTCGGGCCGGAACAGCCGTCGCAGCACGCAGAACAGCAGCCAACTGCTGAGCCCGAGGCAGCACGCCGAGATGACCGCGACCACGTGGTAGTTCAGTGGCGCGGCCCGGACCAGCACCCAGTCCAGCGCACGCATGCCCGGCATGGGATGGCCGAATACCTCTCGATCCAGGTAGGCGCGGTCGAAGCCGGCGCGCTGGGCCTGCGCCATGCTCTGGAAGTCGTCGGCGTACCAGGAACCGCGCCAGAACAGCAGCAGCAGGATGACGGTCTGAGCCCCGATGAGCAGCGCGGCTCGCCCGCGCTGGCCAGCTGGCAGCGGCACCACGCGGCCGCCGGACGCAGTCACCTACGGCAGCCGCAACGCGGCGGTCATCGCCTCCACCGCGATCTTCGGCTTCACGTTCAGCTCGATCGCCTCCCGGCAGGCGAGCACCTCATCGAGCCGGGCCAGCGCGCCGGCCTGGTCGATCGAGCGGGCCACCGTCTGCACGTCGGCGGCGAAGTCCGGGTGCGCGGCCGGCACCTGCGAGCCTGCCTGCACGAGCAGCACGTCGCGGTAGAAGCTGGCCAGATCTACCAGGGCGCGATCGAGGGCGTCCCGCTGCAGCCGGGTAGCGCGAGACTTCTGCCGACGCTCCAGTTCTTTGAGCGCACCGGCACTGCCGCGCGCCGCGGCCGCCGCGCCCTTGCCGGTGCCGCCCGCGCCGAGGGCCACCTTCAGGTCCTCCGTCTCGCTGCTGTCCAGGTCCTGGTGCAGCGCCTTGGCCTCGGCCTCGGCCGCTTTGACGAGATGATCGGCGGCCTCGAAGCAGGCGTGCAGCGAGGTCAGCTGCGCGGGAATGGCCAGCACCGCCTTGCGCCGGGACCGGGCCTCGTCATCGCGGGCCAGCCGCCGCGCCCGTCCGACGTGACCACCCGAAGCTTGCGCCGCCCAGAGCGCCGTATCCGGATCGACGCCGTCGGCCTGCAGCACGGACGCGATGGCGCCGGCCGGCGGGATCCGCAGGCTCACCACCCGGCAGCGGGAGCGGATGGTAACGATCACATCGTCCGGGTGCGTCGAGGGCGCGCACAGCAGGAAGATGGTGCGGTCCGGTGGCTCCTCGATCGCCTTGAGCAGCGCGTTCGAGGCACCTTCGGTCAGCCGGTCGGCATCTTCGATAACCACCACCTGCCAGCGGCCGAGCGAGGGCCGGCGCGCCGACATGCCGACCACGGCACGCATCTCGTTGACGCCGATGGACAGCCCCTCCGGCACGATCTGGCGCACGTCGGGATGGCTGCCGGCCAGCACCGCCCGGCATGAGGCGCAGCTGCCGCACCCGGGTGGTTGCCGGTCACATTGCACGGCCGCAGCGAGAGCGCGCGCCGCGACCGAGCGCCCGGAGCCTGCCGGGCCGGTGAACAGCCAGGCGTGCGTCATCGCACCGGGCTGCACCGGTCGCCCGGCGATCAGGTCTGCTGCGGCCCGCGCCGCGGCGGTGAGCTCGGCGACCGCCGCGTCCTGCCCGATCAGGGCGTCGAACACGCTCATGCGGCCAGCCTCGCGCGGACCTCGGCGGCGATCTCAGCGGCCAGCTCGTCGATCGAGCGGGTGGCATCCAGCACCAGGTAGCGATCAGGTTCGGCCTGAGCCAGCCGCAGGAACCCCTGCCGGACCCGGTCATGAAAGTCGTGCTGCTCGCGCTCGAGACGGTCGAAGCCGCGCCGCTTCTCCGCCCGGGCGAGGCCAAGCTCGGGGCTGATGTCGAGCAGCACCGTCAGGTCCGGGCGCAGGCCCCCGGTGGCCCATTCGGACAGCCGGGCCACCTCGCTGGTGGACAGCGTCCGGCCCGCGCCCTGATAGGCGATCGAGGAGTCGACGTAGCGGTCACACAGCACAATCGCGCCGGAGCGCAACTGCGGCTGCAGCTCGGTCTCGACGTGGTGGGCCCGATCAGCCGCGAACAGCAACGCCTCGCTGCGCGGGGCGATGCGCTCGTCCGATTCCAGCACCAGTTCGCGGATGGCACGCCCGACCGAGGTGGCCCCGGGTTCATGGGTGGCGAACACCTGGTGGCCTTCCGACCGCAGCTGCGCGGCCAGCCTGGCGATCTGGCTGGATTTGCCGGACCCCTCGCCGCCTTCGAAGGCGATGAACAGCGGTGTCGGCATGCACGTCAGGGTACGGGGCCGCTCCGACAGTCTCGCCGCTACCAGCCGATATGTCGCTGCCGGCGTTCCTCGACGCCGCTCGACCAGCCGGGGTCAGCCTGGGTCGCCGGCAAGGCTCAGCAACCGGCGCAGCGCGCCGGCCAGGGCAGCTCGCCGGCCGGCCGGCATCGCGTGCAGCAGCGCCTCCTCCGAGGCGAGCAATGCCTCGAAGGCAGCATCCACCTTCCGCCGGCCGGCGCCGGTCAGCCGGACATTCACCTGGCGCCCGTCGACCGGGTGTGCCTTGCGCACGACAAAGCCCCGCTCCACCAGCCGGTCGAGCCGGTTGGTCATGGTGCCGGAGGTGACGTGGGTGGCCTCGATCAGCTGCCCAGGGGTCTGCTCGTAGGGCGGGCCGGAGCGGCGCAGCGCGGCGAGCACGTCGAACTCGTGGCCGGCCAGGCCATGTTCGGCGAACGCCTGGCTTCGCCGCTCGTCGAGCAGCTGCGCGATCCGGCTGATCCGGCTGAGTACCTGGATCGGCGCGGTGTCCAGGTCGGGTCGCTCCGCCTGCCACGCCGCCACGATGCTGTCAACCTCGTCCACCATGCGCACAGCCTAGCGATATCTTGACATCAAGGTATAGTCTCTTGATATCGAGAGATATGGAGAGCTGGATGCGCTGGGACCCGACGCAGTACGCCCGTTACGCCTCGCAACGGAGCCGCCCCTTCTTCGACCTGGTCGGGCAGATCGGCGCCGAGCAGCCCGCCAGGGTGGTGGATCTGGGTTGCGGTTCTGGCGAACTCACCGCAACGCTGGCCGAGCGCTGGCCGGGCGCGAGCGTGCACGGCATCGACTCATCCCCCGAGATGATCGAGCGGGCCCGCGTACATGTTTCGCCGACCATCACGTTCGGCCTCGGCGACGCCGCCGGCTACCGCGCGGACGGGGTGGACGTGCTGGTCAGCAACGCCCTGCTGCAATGGGTGCCCGACCATCTGACATTGCTGGCTGGGTGGGCGGACCAGCTCGCCGGCGACGGCTGGCTGGCGGTGCAGGTGCCGGACAACTTCGACGCCCCGTCGCACACCCTGATGCGCGAGCTGGCCGGCTCCGAACAGTGGGCCGGCCGGCTCTCCGGTGTGCTGCGGCACGCCGACGCGGTGGCACCGGTACGCCACTACCTGGATGTGCTGGCCGACGCCGGCCTGTCGGTCAACGCATGGCAGAGCACCTATCTGCACCTGCTCAGCGGTCCCGACCCGGTGCTCGAGTGGGTTCGGGGAACCGGATTGCGTCCGGTGCTCGCCGCATTGCCGGAGCCGGCCGCAGCCGAGTTCGAAGCGCAGTACGCGCAGCTGCTGCGGCAGGCCTATCCGCCGGCCGACTACGGCACGGCGTTCCCGTTCCGGCGTACTTTCGTCGTGGCGCACAAGCCTGCCCGGCCATGAGCATCATCGGCATCGACCACGTGCAGGTGGCCATCCCGCGCGGTGGCGAGGACCGGGCCCGGATGTTCTACGGCGGCGTGCTGGGCATGCTCGAGGTGACCAAGCCACCGCTGCTCGCGGCCCGCGGCGGCTGCTGGTTCGCCTCCGGCGCGGCCGTGTTGCACCTCGGTGTCGAGGAGCCTTTCGTGCCGGCCGGCAAGGCGCATCCCGCCTTCCTGGTGCAGGACCTCGACGCGACCTTCCACGCCCTTGCCGTGGCGGGTTACGACGGCTGCCGGGATGGCTCGCGCCCCGGCATCCGGCGCTTTCACGTCTTCGATCCGTTCGGCAACCGGATCGAGTTCCAGCAGGTCTAGGCGGGCACGGCCGGCCCTCAGTTGCGCGCGGTGGCCTTCTTCGCCGCAACCTTCTTCGCAGCCGCCTTCTTCGCCGGAGCCTTCTTGGCGGCGGTCTTCTTGGCCGCCTTCTTCTTCACCGGCCCGCGGGCACGACGATCGGCCAGCAGCTCGGAGGCCCGCTCGTCGGTGATCTCCTCGACCGAATCGTCGCGGCGCAGCGAGGCGTTCGTCTCGCCGTCGGTGACGTACGGACCGAACCGGCCGTCCTTCACGACCATCGGCTTGCCGGACACCGGATCGACGCCGAGTTCCTTCAGCGGCGGCGCGGCAGCGGCCCGCCGGCCCCGCTGCTTGGGCTGGGCGAAGATGGCCAGCGCCTCGTCGAGCGTGACGGTGAACAGCTGTTCCTCGGTCTCCAGCGAGCGCGAGTCGGTGCCCCGCTTGATGTAGGGGCCGTAGCGTCCGTTCTGCGCGGTGATCTCCACCTTCGTCGAGGCACCGTCGGCGTCGACCTGGCTGTCCACGCCGACCACCCGGGGCAGCGTCAGCAGCTTGCTGGCCTGATCCAGGGTCAGCGTCTCCAGCGACATGGTCTTGAACAGCGACGCGGTCCGCTCGCCATCCGTGACGTAGGGGCCGTAGCGGCCGTTGCGTGCGGTGATCTCGCGGCCGGTGTCAGGGTCGACGCCGACCTCGATGTCACCCGACGGCGCGGAGAGCAGCTCCTCGACCTTCTCCGGGGTCAACTCGTCGGGGGCCAGATCCTCCGGCACCGAGGCACGCTGCTCCGAATCCGGCCCACCCTTCTGGATGTAGGGGCCGTAGCGGCCGACGCGGACCACCACATCGCTGTCCGGACCGAACAGCTGGATCGAGTTCACCCCGCGCGCATCGATGGATTCGAGCCGCTCGGCGATCAACCGCTTGAGGCCGCCCTGCGCCGAGATGCGCTGGTCGTTCTCGGCTGCCCGCTCGGCGTCGGACGCACCGAAGTAGAAGCGGCGCAGCCAGTCGACCCGGGACGTCTCCCCGCCGGCGATCGAGTCCAGATCGTTCTCCACCGAGGCGGTGAAGCCGTAGTCGACCAGCCGCCCGAAGTAGCCCTCCAGCAACCCCACCACGGCGAACGCGACCCAGGACGGGACGAGCGCAGAGCCCTTCTTCCAGACGTAGCCGCGATCCTGGATGGTCTGCATGATCGAGGCGTAGGTGGACGGCCGGCCGATACCCAGCTCCTCCAGCGCCTTGACCAGCGAGGCCTCGGTGTAGCGCGCCGGCGGGTTGGTCGAGTGCCCGGACGGTTCCAGCTCACGGACCTCGACACGGTCGCCACGGGCAAGCTGCGGCAGCCGCTTCTCGCTGTCGTCCCGGCCGTCCTTGCCGCTGTCGTCGTCGGTGTCCTCGACGTAGGCACGCAGGAACCCGGGGAAGGTGATGGTGCGCCCGGAGGTGGCGAACTCGGCTCGCTCGCCGGTCACCGAGTCGCCGGCGAGCCGGACCGAGACGGTGGTGCCGACAGCGTCGGCCATCTGCGATGCCAGGGTGCGCTGCCAGATCAGCTCGTACAACCGGAACTCGTCGGCCGACAGCTGACCGGCAAGCTGGCCCGGGGTGCGGAAGGTGTCGCCGGCCGGCCGGATCGCCTCGTGCGCCTCCTGGGCGTTCTTCACCTTGCGGCTGTAGTGCCGAGCCTCGGCCGGCACGTAGGCGTCGCCGTACAGCTCGCGGGCCTGCGAGCGGGCGGCGGTCAGCGCGGTCTCCGACAGGTTCGTCGAGTCGGTCCGCATGTAGGTGATGTAGCCGTTCTCATACAACCGCTGCGCGACCCGCATGGTGACCGAGGACGACCAGCGCAGCTTGCGGCCGGCCTCCTGCTGCAGCGTCGAGGTCATGAACGGCGGGTAGGGCCGCCGGCGGTACGGCTTCTCCTCGACCCGGGTCACCGCGAACTGGGTCTGCTCCAGCCGTGCCGCCAGGCCGCGGGCACCGGCCTCGTCCAGGTGCAGCACCTCGCTGGAAGCGCGGCCGGTGGCCGGATCGAAGTCGCGCCCGGTGGCGATGCGCTCGTCCCCCAGCGCGACCAGGGTGGCAGTGAAGGTCGCCGGGTTGCCGGTATCGCCGTCGCGGCGCTGCTCCGGCGCGAAGGTGGCCTCGATGTCCCAGTAGTCAGCGGTGTGGAAGGCCATCCGCTGCCGCTCACGCTCGACCACGATCCGGGTCGCGACGGACTGCACCCGACCGGCCGACAGCCGCGGCAGCACCTTCTTCCACAGCACCGGCGAGACCTCGTAGCCGTAGAGGCGGTCGAGGATCCGGCGCGTCTCCTGGGCGTCCACCAGGCCGGTGTCGATCTCGCGAGGCTCGGCCACGGCGCGCGCGATGGCGGCCGGGGTGATCTCGTGGAACACCATCCGGCGGACCGGGACGGTCGGCTTCAGGGTCTGCTGCAGGTGCCAGGCGATGGCCTCGCCCTCGCGGTCCTCATCAGTGGCCAGGTAGACCTCGTCGGCCTCCTTGACCAGCCGCTTGAGCTTGCTGACCTGGTCCTTCCGGTCCGGGCTGACCACGTAGATCGGCTCGAAGTCGTTGTCGGTGTCGACGCCGAGCGAGGCCCAGGACTTGCCCTTGTAGGCCGCCGGGATGTCCTTGGCGTTGCGCGGCAGGTCGCGGATGTGGCCGATCGACGCCTCGACGGTGTACCCCTTGCCGAGGTAACCGCCGATCGTCTTGGCCTTGGCGGGGGATTCCACGATCACCAGCTTGTTGCCGGTGCCAGAACCCCCTCGTGCTTGTGCCACCACCGCTCCTTATTACTAGTGCCGCGCTGCTCGTGCTGTTTCGATGACCGTCCCACTGTCCTGACGTCGGCCGGCGTCCCGGAGTTCCGTGGACCTGATCGTCCCGGCCGCAGTTACAGAGAGTGCACAGCGTTCATAGAGGCGGACGGTACCGCACGCAGGTAGCAACCCGCTTTACCGGTAGGTTATGCCCCCCGTTCAGACGGCCACGCTCAGGGGTTCTGACCGACCGACACGCCGAACAGCGTGCCGGCGACCGATGGTGAGGCTCAGAAACGGGTTCGACCTGGCGAACGTGATCGGGGTGGCGATCACGGCTACCTGATCGGGGGCGCCAGGATGAGGCGGGCGTCATGACCGCCGGAACTGACCGCCGCCGGGACGAAGTGGGTGGTCATCGGAGTTCCTCCAGAAACCGTTGGACGATGCGCTCCGGGTCTTGCGTGACGTCGACGGACACGCCCCGCTCGTCGGGCTGCAACGGCTCGAGAGCCTCGTACTGCGACTGCACGAGCGAGGTCGGCATGTAGTGGCCTTGCCGGTGTGCGACCCGCTCGGTCACGACGGCCGCATTGCCGACCAGATGCAGGAAGGTCAGCTGATGGGAACGGCTGCGCAGCACGTCGCGGTAGCGGCGCTTCAACGCCGAGCAGGCCAGCACGCAGCCGTCCGGGTGTTCAGCCAGCCAGTCGGCCAGCCGGAGCAGCCAGGGCGTACGGTCCTCGTCGGTCAGTGGCTGGCCGGCCGCCATCTTGGCCTTGGCTTCGGGCGAGTGGGCGTCGTCGGCATCGGCGAACGGCACGCCCAGCTGGTGCGCCAGCAGCATGCCGACCGTCGTCTTGCCACTGCCTGCGACGCCCATCACGACGACGGTGGGGTGCAGCTTGACGTCCATGAAGGGGAATCTAGCCGGAAGGTCCGGATCACTCAGGCGCCGGCGTGGCTCCCCACGATGCCGGCAGCGGTCAGGGCGCCCCCTCAGCTGGTAGTGGTCGCGACGCCGCCGGGGTAATCGCGCCCGGCGACGCGGCGATTCGCTTCAGAAGTATGGCCACTCCGCTCGGCCGCCGGCGGGCGGTTCGCCGAGCAGCTCGGCCAGCCGGCGCAGCCGTTTGGCCGAGGTGATCCGCCAGCCGGGGCCGCCTCGCACACCCACGTCGATCGCCGCCACCCCCAGTTTGGCCAGTTGGCCGCCGCCGGCCCGATGCAGCGGCCCGTCCGGATCCGACATCGCCAGCAGGTAGCCGGCCTGGTCGCACCGGCCGGCCGCGATCGCCCAGAGCCGAAGCCCGGACGCGGTGAGCGCCAGGTCGGCCGGCACCCGCAGCGAGGCACCTCGCGTCCAGCGCGCCGCCTCGGCTTGCAGGGCCGGGGTGATCTCGGTTCGCACCGCGATGAGGCCGCCGGGCGCCGGTGCGGTGTCCGAGGCGAGGGCCCGGGCGGCGAGCTCGGCCTGCAACGCCTCGGCCCGCCACGGGTCCGCCACCAGCACCGAGAGCCGGGCCATCGAGTTCTGGTCGGTGCGCACCCAGTCGCCACCGGCCAGCAGCACGCCGTCGAGGTCGGCCAGCGCCGGCTGGGCGGCTTCGGCCCCGAACAGCGAGAACTGCATGGCCACGATTGTGCCCATCAATGCCACAACCCCGGCACTCGGACGCGCCGAGGGCCGGGGTTGTGTCGCCGTTCGAGCTAGCCCACCGCCGCAGGGTGGCTGGCCGTCTCCGGGTCGTCGTTGAGCGAGGACGCGCGACGCTTGGCGATCAGGATCGCGGCCACGATGATGGCGACCGCCACCAGCGCGATCAGGATCCGCACCGGCGTGTTGGCGTCGGCACCGATGGACAGCTGGACCACGGCCGGGGCGATCAGCACCGAAACCAGGTTCATCACCTTGATCAGCGGGTTGATGGCCGGCCCTGCGGTGTCCTTGAACGGATCACCCACGGTGTCGCCGATGACGGTGGCGGCGTGGGCGTCCGAGCCCTTGCCGCCGTGAATGCCGTCCTCGACCAACTTCTTGGCATTGTCCCAGGCGCCACCGGAGTTGGCCAGGAAGACCGCCATCAGAGTGCCGGTGGCGATGGCGCCGCCGAGGTAGCCGGCCAGCGGCCCGACCCCGAGCCCGAAGCCCACCGCGATGGGAGCCATCACGGCGAGCAGGCCGGGCGTGATCAGCTCGCGCAACGAGTCCCGGGTGCAGATGTCGACCACCCGGCCGTACTCGGGCCGCTCGGAGCCGTCCATGATTCCCGGCCGGTTGCGGAACTGCGCCCGCACCTCGTAGACCACGGCGCCGGCCGCGCGTGACACCGCGTTGACGGCCAGACCGGAGAACATGAACACGACGGCCGCACCGATCACCACGCCGACCAGGGTGTTCGGGCTGACGATGGTGTTGGCGAAGGAATTCTGGACGAAGGTGGAGACCTTGGCACCGTCCTTGCCGTACTTGTCGACCGCCTGGCTGATCGCGTCCTGATAGGAACCGAACAGCGCGGTCGCGGCAAGCACCGCGGTGGCGATCGCGATGCCCTTGGTGATCGCCTTGGTGGTGTTGCCGACCGCGTCGAGCTCGGTCAGGATCTGCGCACCCTCGGGGCTGACGTCACCGGACATCTCGGCGATGCCCTGGGCGTTGTCCGACACCGGACCGAAGGTGTCCATGGCGACGATGACGCCGACGGTGGTGAGCAGGCCGCAGCCGGCCAGCGCCACCGCGAACAGGGCGACCGAGGCTGAGGCGCCGCCGAGCAGGAAGGCGCCGAACACCGCTGCCGAGATGACGATCGCGGTGTAGACGGCCGACTCGAAGCCCACCGAGATGCCGGCCAGGATCACCGTGGCGGCGCCCGTCAGCGAGGAGTTGCCGACGTCCTGCACCGGCTTGTGCTCGGTGCCGGTGTAGATGCCGGTCAGCCACAGGATCACGGCGGCCAGCACGATGCCGATGACGACGGCAATGATGGCGATCAGCGCGGGGTTGCCCTTGTCAGCGGCGATGTCCGAGCCGACGCCGGCCAGCTTGCCGAAGCTGCTGGGCAGGTAGGTGAAGGCCGCTATCGCGCACAGCACGACCGAGATGCCGGCCGAGATGTAGAAGCTGCGGTTGATCGTCTTCAGACCGCCCTCGTTGGCCCGCGAGCGAGTGATGAACACTCCGATGATGGCGGTGACGACGCCGATGGCCGGCACGATGAGCGGGAACAGCAGGCCCTTGGTGCCGAAGGCGACCGACCCCAGGATCAACGAGGCGACCAGGGTCACCGCGTAAGACTCGAAGAGGTCGGCGGCCATGCCGGCGCAGTCGCCGACGTTGTCACCGACGTTGTCGGCGATCGTGGCGGCGTTGCGCGGGTCGTCCTCAGGAATGCCGGCTTCGACCTTGCCGACCAGGTCGGCACCGACGTCCGCAGCCTTGGTGAAGATCCCGCCGCCGACACGCATGAACATTGCCAGCGTGGCGGCGCCGAAACCGAAGCCCTCGAGCACCTTCGGGGCGTGATCGGTGTAGCCGAGCACCACGATCGAAGCGCCCAGCAGGCCGAGGCCGACGGTGGCCATGCCGACCGCGCCGCCGGTGCGGAAGGCGATCCGGGTGGCGCGCTCGCGACCGGCGGTGTTCGCTGCGGCCGCCACCCGGAGGTTCGCGCGGGTCGCCAGCCACATGCCGAAGTAGCCGATGCTCGCCGAGAAGAGCGCCCCGACCAGGAAGAAGATGGAGCGGCCGATCCGCTCTGCGGTGTCGTCGGCGGGCAGGAAGAAGAGCAGCACGAACACGATGACGACGACGACGCCGAGGGTCCGGAACTGGCGCTTCAGATAGGCCTGCGCGCCTTCCTGGACGGCCTCGGCGATCCGGATCATGTTGGGCGTGCCCTGATCGGAGGACAGCACCTCCCGGAACAGCACGAATGAGAAGGCCAGCGCGATCAGGGCGACGATGCCGATCACGCTGACCAGCCCCTTGTCGCCACCGGAGAAGGCCGCGGCGGTGACCTCCCGGGTCGGGGCGGCAAGCGCCTGGTGGGACAAAGCCATAACGCAGAACTCCTTCAGCCATCGAGATGGTGGGGCAGGATCGCTCGACAACCCGCTCGCGCTGGAAGCCTTGCGGTGCCCGGTTTCGGGGCACTCGGAGGGCACAGCGCCGGCTGTCGATAGCGGCTGCGGCGCAGTCTATGGGACACCTGAGCCGGACGCGCGTGGCGGGAGTCACTTTTGCCGGGCACGACCGGCCGCGCGGTCCCGGTGTCCGGGGCGCAACGGGAATATTGGCAGCGCTTACGGGGAAGTCACGCGGAGCGACCGGCCGAGACGGGTGGCGCGTGGCGCGTGGCGCGTGGCGCGTGGCGCGTGGCGCGAGCTCAGGCCGCCTGGATCGCCTGGTCCACGGTCGGGTGGATCTCGAACACCTCGTGCAGACCGGTGATCCGGAAGACCTTGAGCAATCGATCGGTGGTGCACACCAGGCGGAACTTCACTCCCGCGGCATTGGCATGGTTGAGCGCCGCGACGAGCGCTCCGAGACCGGTGGAGTCGATGAACTGCAGCCAGCTGAGATCGACCACGACCGAAGGGTGACCGGCATCGATCACCTCGATCAGCCGGTCCCGCAGCTGGGCAGCCGAGTGCACGTCGACCTCGCCGCGGACCTCCACGATTTCGTGCGAGTCCACGGCGCTCTCGGTCAGGATCAGGTCCATGACGGCCCCTCTCGATGCACATAATCGACCGGTCGGCCCGGCGCCGGGATAGGGCGCGATGGACCTGACGGGCAGCTAGCAGGCATCATCGTGCCACAGCTGCCGAACCCGCACGGCCTCACCGTCCGAACCGAGAGAAAGCTCCGGCGATCCCGATTTCTGACCATCCGTTGCTCGAGCAGCTGCTGCTCGGCCGGCCGCCGGACGACCGGTCGCTGCGCCACGTCGAGGAGCTACCGGCCCGCCCGGCGCAAGCTGCACACTGGCCGGAGTGGGTACCTGAGCCGGTGCTCAGCGCCTACCTCGCGGGCGGCATCGAGCAGCCGTGGCCGCATCAGGTAGCGGTCGCCGAGAGCGCATGGTCCGGCCGGTCGGTGATCATGGCTACCGGCACCGCCTCCGGCAAATCACTCGCCTACCAGATGCCGGTACTCACGGCTGCGCTGACGGAGCAGCGCAGCCGGTCGCTCTACCTCGCACCGACGAAGGCGCTGGCCGCGGATCAGCTGCGGGCGCTGGCTGGGCTGAACCTGAGCGGCCTGCGGGCGGTGACCCTCGATGGTGACACCCCGATGGAGGAACGGGACTGGATTCGGCAACACGCCAACCTGGTGCTGTCCAATCCGGATTTGCTGCATCGCACGCTGCTTCCGCGGCATGCCCAGTGGGCCGACCTGTTCCGGCGACTGCGCTTCGTGGTGCTCGACGAGTCGCACCACTACCGAGGCGTCTTCGGTTCCCACGTCGCGCTGGTGTTGCGCCGGCTTCGGCGGCTCTGCGCGCGATACGGCAGCCAGCCGACGTTCATTCTTGCCTCCGCCACCTCGGCCGACCCGGCCGCCTCGGCCGAGCGGCTCACTGGCCTTGCCTGCGCGGTGGTCGAGCACGACCTGGCCCCCCGGGGCAGGCGCGTCTTCGCCCTCTGGGAACCTCCGCTCACCGCATTGCGCGGCGAGAACTCCGCGCCGGTGCGCCGCGCCGCCGGTGCTGAGGCTGCCCGGTTGGTCACCGACCTGACGGTGGCCGGCGCGCGAACGCTCACCTTCGTGCGCTCCCGCCGATCCGCCGAGCTCACCGCCCTGGCCATCCAGCGTGCCTTGCGAGAAGCGGAAGCGGGAGGGCTCGCCGAGCGGGTTGCTGCCTACCGCGGCGGCTACCTCGCCGAGGAGCGACGGCAGATCGAGCGGGCCCTGGCCTCGGGCGAGCTGCTCGCAGTGGCAACCACGAACGCCCTCGAGCTCGGCATCGACATCACCGGCCTGGACGCCGTCGTACTGGCGGGCTTTCCCGGCACGCTGTCGTCTCTGTGGCAGCAAGCCGGCCGCGCCGGCCGACGCGGGCAGGACGCGCTGGTCGTCTTCGTGGCCAGGGACGACCCGCTCGACACCTACCTGGTCAACCATCCCGAGTCGATCTTCGCCAGGCCGGTGGAGCTGGGCGTGATCGATCCGCTGAACCCGCACGTGCTTGCTCCGCAGCTGTGCGCTGCCGCGTTCGAAGCGCCACTGACGGAGGCCGATCTGGCGCTGTTCGGTGCCGACAAGGCCCGCGCCACCGCCGATGCACTCGCCGATCACGGCCTGCTCCGCCGGCGGCCGCGCGGCTGGTTCTGGCTCGACGCCCAGGCACCGAGAACGGACATTCGATCCGGCGGCGGCCATCCGGTGACACTGGTGGAGGACGGCAGCGGGACCCTGCTGGGCACCGTCGATGCGGCGACCGCTCCCAGTACGGTGCACGACGGGGCCGTGTACCTGCACCAGGGTCGGTCGTTCATCGTCGATCGGCTCGATCTTGTCGAGCACGTGGCCGTCGTGCACGCCGAGGAGCCGGATTGGACGACGACGGCGCGCGAGATCACCGACATCCGGATCATCGAACCGGAGGAGAGCCAGGTGTTCGAAGGCGTCAGCGTGCACCTGGGCAGCGTCGAGGTCTCGCACCAGGTGGTGAGCTATCAGAGACGTCGGTGGAACGGCGAGATCATGGATGAGATCGAGCTGGACCTGCCGATGAATCGGCTGCAGACCAAGGCCGTCTGGTACACCGTCGATCCGCTGCTGATAGCCGAAGCGGACCTGGCAGAGGTGGAGCTGCCGGGTGCCCTGCACGCCGCCGAACACGCTGCCATCGGACTCTTGCCGCTCTTCGCCAGCTGCGACCGGTGGGACATCGGCGGAGTCTCCACGGCACTGCATGCAGATACCGAGCGACCGACGGTTTTCGTCTACGACGGGCATGCCGGCGGCGCCGGCTTCGCTGCTCGCGGGCACGCCGTGCTGGTGCAATGGCTGCAGGCGACCCGGGACGCCATCGCCGCATGCGAATGCCGCGGCGGCTGCCCGTCCTGCGTGCAATCGCCCAAGTGCGGCAACGGAAACAACCCGCTGGACAAGGACGCCGCGTTGATCGTGCTGCGACTGGTGCTCGATGCGGTCGCGTGAGGTCGCGGGTAGCCGCGCCGCTTTTGCCCGGGCAATGACGGCGCGGCGGCCGACCAGCGGCAACACAACCAGCCGGCGCACCTGCACCGCGACGGTGCCGGAGCGAGCCGATGGATCGAGCCCGACCGAACACGTGCCGAGGGCGGCACCGTTGGCGGCCGCTATCACACGCGCGGCCGCGCATGGGTCGCCGCCGCGGCCCAACTGACCGGCACCGGCAAGGGCGGCGAGGTCCGCCGCCGCCTCGGCTCGCTGCCGGGCGTAGCGAGCTGCACCTTCGGCCACGGCGATCGCAGCTGTCAGGCAGAGTGCGGCCATCAGGCCCAGCACCCAGATCGTCGCCGAACCCCGCTCGTGCTGGTGCGTGGTCACGGCGCGTCCGCGGCCGGCTCGAGTGCAGCTGTGGCGGACTCGACGATGGTCAGGGCGGGTAGCCAGCCGGCCGGTCGTACCGTGCGGCGGACCGTCGCCCGTTCCACTTCTCCCCGCCGCGACAGGGTCACCGCGGCCGAACCCGCAGGCGGCCCCACCTGCCCCCGCGCGGCCGCCCGGGCCGATTCGCGAGCCAGGTCCGCGCAGCGGAGGCTGACGACCGCGACCCCGATCATCGCCACCGCAGTGAGGGCGAAGATCATCAGCAGCGGCAGCACGAGGGCCGTCTCGACGGTGACCATGCCCGCATCACCGGCGACGCGGCGACCGGACGTGGTCACAGCGAGACGTTCAGCGCGGTGGTGACGATGTGGGTGAGCGCAGCCTCGACCGCACTGGAATGCACCACCTTGAACAGCACCGCGGCGAAGGCGACCGCGGCCACCGTCCCCACCGCATACTCGGCCGTGCTCATTCCCGCGTCCCCGGCCAGCCGCCGGCGGAGCCGGGTCCAGCGGCGGCGGATCATGCTGCAAACATTGGTCATTTCCTGTCCTCCCCGATTGCTCGACTCACCCAGCCTGATTGCTCACGCCGGCCCGAACGCGCGCCTGGAGAGATCTGTGGACGGCGAGGCAAAGCTGTGGACGGCGATCGGCCGGCGCGGCGCTACCATCTCCGACATGGCCGGTTCGCACGAGGGATTCCATCCACCGCTTCGCCATGTCCGGGCCAGCGAGGTGGATCCGGACACCGCGCAGACCGCCGGCATGCGGCGTTACGCGGCGATCAGCAGCGCGCTCACCGGTTCCCAGGCCTTATGGATGGGGCAGACCCACGTCGGGCCGGACCAACGCTCGGGAAACCACCATCATGGTGATTCGGAAACGGCAATCTTTGTCGTCTGCGGCCATCCCGAGTTCGTGTTCTACGACTCCGAGCAGGGTCAGGAGCGCCGGATCCACACCAAACCGGGCGACTATGTCTTCGTGCCGCCGTTCACCCCGCACCGGGAGGAGAACAACGACCCGGACCAGGAGGCGGTGGTGGTGATCGCTCGCAGCACGCAGGAGGCGATAGTGGTGAATCTGCCTTCGCTGCAAGGCTGAACTCTGGGCGTCAGGGTAGGAGACCGCCGCGGATGGCCTGGCTGGCGACGTCGATGATCACCGGCACGACCCCGAGGCAGACGAAGGCGGGCAGGAAGCACAGCCCCAGGGGCAGCAAAGCCCACACGCCGGCACGCTGGGCCCGGGTCAGCGCGCGCTGAGCGGCCCCGGCCCGAAGTGTGGCCGCGGCCGCCGCCCAGCAACCAAGCAGCCGAACCGCCGCCGAGGGCAGCCGGCAACGGCAGCGCTGCTGGCCTTGCCGTGGTTGGCAGGACCACGTGTATTGATCCAGGGCGGGTGAGAGTGGTCTGGTTTTCATTGGTGGTTGCAGATCGCAGCGTAGCGGGCCGGTGGGAGGTAGCCCAGGGCTGAGTGGCGGCGGTGTTGGTTGCATTCGGTCTTCCAGTCGCTGATGACGGTCTTGGCCTGGGTGAGGGACCAGAACAGGTTGATGTTCAGGCGCTCGTCACGGACTCGGCTGTTGAACGATTCCACGTCGCCGTTACGGCATGGTTCGCCGGGTGGGATGAAGGCCAGTCCGGTTCGTTCGCCGGCCCAGTCGGCCATCGCGGCGCAGGCCAGTTCGGGGCCGTTGACGCAGCGCAGCACGCCCGGGCAGCCCAGATCAGCGGCGAGGTCCCCCGCACACACCGCACCGGGGGAGAACAACGATCCCGAGGACGAGGCCATCGTCGTCATCGCGCGCGGCACCCAGGAGGCCGCCGTCGTGAACCTGGCTTCACTGCAGGGCTAATCCGCCGCTTCCGAAGGCTTGCTCGGCTATTCCGATGACGACCGGGAAGACTCCGAGACACATGAAGGCCGGCAAGAAGCAGCAGCCGAGCGGCAGCAGCGTCCACACGCCGATCCGTTCCGAGCGATGCAGGGCCTCGGCCAGGTGCTCTGCGCGCAGCTCTTCGGCCGCCTCCGTCAGCGCCCCGGCCAGGCGCGCGCCGCTGTGCGCACAGCGGCGCCCTGCGCCGGCGACAGCTCGCAGGCCATCCGTAGCCGCCAGCTCGGACCAGGCGTGGGCCGGGTCGGCTCCCAGCGCGAGCAGCCGGCCGAGCACCTGAAACGGCCGGATGACCTGCTCGAACCGCTGGCCGCCGTAGCGCTCGACAGACCGCGAGACCGAGTCGATGGCCGCAGGCACCGGCAGCCCGGCCAGCAGGCCGGCAGCAACAAGGTCGAGTACCACGGCAAGCTCGGCACGAGCCAGCGGGGGCTGCGCGGTCCGGCCGTACCTGCGGGCCAGCCACCAACCGAGGGCGCCGAGCGGCAGCGCGGCCCAGCCTCCCACCGGGCCGCCGAGCACGAACGCGGCGGCCGCCAGGCCGAGGCCGGTAACAACCGGCAGCCGTGGCCGGCGAGGCTGGGCCAGTGCTTTGCCACCACGGCGCTGGATCAGCAGCGCCGCCGCCAGCAGTAGCCAGGTCAGCGGGTGAGCCGCAGTACCCACAGCACACCTGCCAGCTCGAAGCCGGTGCCGACACTCAGCGCCACCAGCCCCGGCACGGTAGCGGTCAACAGCTGGATCGGATGGGCGCCGAGCGCGGCCCCCATCATCAGGCCGAGCACGGGCAACCCGGCGAGCATGAATGCCGAGGCACGCGGACCCGCCACCGCTGCGGCCAGTGCACGCCTGCTGCGCTGGCGGGATTGCGCATCCGACCGTAGCCGCGGCAGCACCTGGCTCAGCCCGGCACCGGTCTGACCAGCCATGCCGAGCGCGATCGCCAGCGGTCGCAACGGCGGATGTTCGGCCAAGGCCGCGGCGGGATCTCGACCGAGCGAAGCCAGCCGCGCGGCCCGGTCGAAGCTCGCCTGCCACGGGCCGGCATCGGCTGCCACCGAGGCCAGGGCCGCCGTCACGCTGGCCCCGGTGGCCTGCTCGGCGGCAAGGGCGGAGACCACCTCGACCAGACGGGCCCGTTCCGCGGTCGCGATGCGCTCGGCGCCGAGCTGCCGCCAAGCGATCAGGCCGACCCAACCGGCCGCCGCCGCGAGCAGCGCCGGGACCGGCCCGGCCAGCGGCACCACGCTGCCGAACACGATCAGGCTCAGCAGCAGCTGGGTACCCGCCCGCGGCAGCCGGGCGAACCGGTTGGCCCCGACCACGCGCTGCGGGGCGGGCAACCGCGTACCGGCCAGCGCGGCCAACCGACGGCGGCCCGGGGGCACCGGGTTGGCCAGCATCAGTCCCAGGCCCGTCACCAGCAGCGTCGGCGTCACCGCAACAGCTCCGGCACCGGTCGGCCACAGCGCGCCAGCCGCTGTCCCAGCTCGGGTGCCGCGGGCCCGGCGCCGCACGCCGCGGTCCACACCAGACCTGGTGGCAGTCCAGCCTGCCGCTGCCAGATGGCTACCTGCTCCACGCGTCGTGTCCCGTCGGCGGTGCGGGCGACGTGCACCAGCACATCGAGTGCGCTGGCCGCCTGCGCGAGCAGCGTGTCCGCCGACATGCCGGCCAGTGCCGCCAGTGCGATCAGGCGAGCCGGCACATCCGCAGCGGAGTTGGCGTGCACGGTGGCAGCACCACCGGCGTGCCCGGTGTTCAGCGCGGAGAGCAACTCCACGATCTCTGCGCCCCGGAACTCCCCGATCACCAGCCGGTCGGCGCGCATCCGCAACGCCTGCCGGACCAGCACCAGCGGCCCGATCGCGCCGGCGAATTCAGCGTTCGCCTCGCGTGCCAGCAGCGGCAGCACATGCGGATGATCGATCGCCAGCTCGGGGGCATCTTCAATGGTCAGGATCCGCTCGGACGGGTCCGCCTGGCCGAGCAGCGCGGCCAGCAGTGACGTCTTGCCGGCACCGGTACCACCGCTGATCAGCAGGCTCAGCCGGGCGCGGACCACCGAGGTCAGGACGGCTGCAAGCTCAACCGGCATCGCATGCAACGCGACAAGCTGCGGCAGGCTCAACGGGCGCCGGCCGAGGATCCGCAGCGAGATCGCCGGATGTGGCACCAGTGGCGGCAGGATCGCGTGCAGCCGGGTGCCGTCGGAAAGTACCGCGTCCACGAAGGGCTGCGCATCATCGAGCCGGCGACCCGCCTGCGCGGCGAGCCGGACCGCAAGGCGTCGCACGTCCGCGTCGGACTCAAACGGCACGCTCACCCGCTCCAGCCCCCGTCCACGATCCAGGTAGACCTGATCGGCGGCATTGACCAGGACGTCGGTGGCGCCGGGTTCGGCCAGCAGCGGCTCCAGCGGGCCCGCGCCCAGCAGCTCGTCGGCGAGCTCGTCGCGGGCGCCCTGATCGAGCAGCAGCTCCTCCATCACCTCCGGCGGGCCGCTGGCCAGCCGGAAGCGAACCCGATCCAGCAGTGGCCCGCTCATGCGGCACTGCCCTGCGCAGGCGGTATCGGCACGGCGCGCACCCGCTCGATAGCGGCCAGCACGGCCCCGGCCGCGTTGCGGGTTCGGCGCCGTAGCCGGTGCGCCTGCAACCCGTCCTCGGCGGCGATCGCCGGGTCGTACCGGAGCTGCGCCCACACCGGCAGGCCGAGCAGCTGGCCGATGTGCCCGGCCGGCAGCGACCGCGAGGAGCCCCGCACCACGATTCCGGACCGGGCCGGATCCAGCCCCGGGATCAGCACCGCAGTCGCGGTTACGCCGCGCACCTCCGCCGGAGTCACCACCGCCACCGCATCGCAGACCGCCATCCCCGCGGCCCGAATCTCGCTGGCCGACCGGGGCAGGTCGAGCACGACCGGCACGCTCTGCGCCGCCGCGTCAGCCATCGCACTGATCGCGGCCGGCTCCACCCGGGCCGGCCCGTCCGCGGCCAGAAAGCGGACCTCGTGCCAGCGCGGCAGCACCTGCAGCAGGGTGGCCGCGTCCAGGCCGCCGCCGCGCAAGCGCACCTGGCTCCACCGCGGCCCACGTACCTGCTCGCAGCCCAGCAACACGTCGATGCCCCCGCTGAGCGGGTCGCAGTCGATCAGCACGGTCGGTGGCGGCAGCACCCACGCCAGCAGCGCCGCGAGCGTGGAGGCGCCGGCGCCGCCACAACCGGACAGCACACCGAGCACGGGATGAGGGTTCATGTGCTCAGTGCACTCCGGTCGCGGTGCCTGCGAGTCCAGCCCGAGCGAATTGTGGACGGCGCTCCGGCTTGTGGAAAGCGGCCGGCTCGCCGGTCTGGTTATCCTCCGGACGTGGCCCGAACTGCAGCATTCTTCGACCTGGACAAGACCATCATCGCCAAGTCGTCGACGCTCGCGTTCGGTAAACCCTTCTTCCAGGGCGGCCTGATCAACCGGCGCGCAGTCGTGCGCGGCGCCTACGCGCAGTTCGTCTTCGCTTTGGCCGGTGCGGATGAGGACCAGATGGACCGGATGCGGGACTACCTGACGGCCATGTGCGCCGGTTGGGATGTGCAGCAGATTCGCGACATCGTCAACGAGACGCTGCACGAGATCATCGATCCGCTGGTCTACGACGAGGCGGTCGAACTCATCGCTGAGCACAAGCAGCAGGGCCGCGATGTCGTCATCATCTCCTCCTCGGGGGATGAGGTGGTCCGGCCGATCGGCGAGATGGTAGGTGCCGACGACGTGATCGCCACCCGGATGGTCGTGGCCGAGGGCAAGTACACCGGCGAGATCGAGTTCTACGCGTATGGCCCGAACAAGGCTGCCGGGCTGCGCAGTCTTGCCGAGGAACGCGGCTACGACCTGTCCGAGTGCTACGCCTACTCCGATTCCGTCACTGATCTGCCGATGTTGGAAGCAGTGGGACACCCGTACGCGGTGAACCCCGACCGCGCGCTGCGCAAGATCGCGATCGACCGGGGCTGGCCGACGCTGAGCTTCACCAACGCGGTGCCGCTGCGCCAGCGGCTGTCTGGTCTGCGTCCGGCGCGGCCGGCGGCAACCGCGGCGCTGGCCAGCACCGCGGTGGGCCTGGCTGTGCTGGCGTGGTACACCCGAAGCCGGCGAACAAGAAATTCATGAGAGTGCTTGATCTGTAAGGGCATTCAGGCGTATCAAGGAGGCACGGAAAACCTTGGCCGGCTCTGGCGGTCCGCCCCCACCACCAAGGTGATCCGCCAGGTGGGCAACGGGCACCCACGCGGCGACTACGCCTCGCTGAAGGTAGTCGGCGCGGACCGGTGACGGCTCGCGCAGGACAAGTCAAGAGCACGCTTGGTAACCCGTTCGGCCGCAGAGGGCGCCGCACTTCGGTGCGGCGCCCTCACCGTTCTCAGCCGCGCTGCAGGGCTTCGCAGATTGCCAACGACTCCCGCACTCCCAGCTGGACCGCGGAGGCACAGTGCTGGACCCAGCCGACGACCGCTTCGGGGGTGCCGCCGGCGTACGAGGCGAGAGCAGCACGATAGTCCGCGCGCAGCTCCAGATGACCGACCTCGAACGGCACCAGCGACTTCGGGTCGAGCCCGCGGTCGATGAGGGTCAGTCGAGCCGCGGCCCGGGCGACCACCCCTGATACGGGCCCGAAGGCGTCCAGGCTCAGGATCTCGGCCTGGACGATGGCGGCTACGACGAGCGCAGGTGCTTCGGTCAGCGCCAGCACCTCTGCCAGCGTGTCCAACCGGTGCGCCACCTGACGGTCCGGCCGCGGCCGGCCGAGCTCGTCCTCGGGCACCAGCCCCAGCGCCGCCAGCGTGTGCAGTCGCGCCAGCACCTGACGGTGCGCGCTGGACCAGGTCTCGGCGAGCGGTGCCAGCTCTGCCGAGACCCGTAGCGCGCCCTGCGCCAGCGGGTCATCGGCCGCCACTCGAAAGTCGGCCAGCTGCTGCGTCGATCCGGCCAGCGAGGCCGATGCCCAGGCGCCGCGCAGTACGGACTCGGCGGAGACATCACCGGAGCGCCGCCTCAGCACCCGGTGTCCGAGCAGGCCGTCGACCGCTTCCCGGGATGCGGAGACCGACTCGGCGATGCCGGGCAGGTCCAGGAGCGGGGTCAACGGATCAGCGGCCACAGCCGACCACGGTAGCGGGTGCGCCGGATCCCGACGCCGCCGCCGCCCGCCGGACAACCCCGTCACGGTGGGGCACGTGATGAACTCTGCTACCGACTGTCGGAAGGTGGCGCTAGCGTCGGAGCTGACACTGCGTGGCCCTACATCATCCGGAGGCGTGCGATGACCGAGCCCAGCGAAGGCCTGTCCAACCTGTTGCAGGAGGAGCGCCGGTTCCCGCCCTCGCAGCAGCTGGCCGACGCCGCCAACGTCCAGGCCGACGCGTATGCGGCCGCGGCCGAGGACCGACTGGGCTACTGGGAGGCCCAAGCGCGCCGGTTGGACTGGGACACCGAGTGGACGCAGACTCTGGACTGGTCGAATGCGCCGTTCGCCCGGTGGTTCGTCGGTGGCACGCTGAACGCCAGCGTGAACTGCGTGGACCGGCACGTGGCCCGCGGCAACGGTGACAAGGTGGCCATCTACTTCGAGGGTGAACCCGGCGATACCCGGCAGGTCACCTACGCCCAGTTGCACGAGCTGGTGTGCCAGGCGGCCAACGCCCTGACGGAGCTGGGTATCGGGCAGGGCGACCGGGTCGCGGTGTACCTGCCGATGAGCATCGAGGCAGTGGTGTCGATGCTTGCCTGCGCCCGCGTCGGCGCGATTCATTCCGTGATCTTCGGAGGATTCTCAGCTCAGGCCATCTACGACCGGTTGCTGGACGCCGACGCCTCACTGGTGATCACCGCCGACGGCGGCTACCGCCGCGGCAAGGTCTTTCCGCTCAAGCCCGTCGTCGACGAGGCGCTGGCCAAGGGCACGACCAGCGTGCACACCGTCCTGGTGGTCAAGCGCGGCGGCAATGAGGTCGAGTGGACCGAGGGCCGCGATGCCTGGTGGTCCGAGGTGGTCGATCGGCAGCCGGCGGCCCACAGCCCGCAGGCCTTCGACGCCGAGAACCCGCTCTTCATCCTGTACACCTCCGGTACCACCGGCAAGCCGAAGGGCATCCTGCACACGACCGGCGGCTACCTGACGCAGGCCGCCTACACCCACCACGCGGCGTTCGATCTCAAGCCCGACACCGACATCTACTGGTGCACCGCCGACATCGGCTGGGTCACCGGACACTCCTACATCGTCTACGGACCGCTGGCCAACGGCGCCACGCAGGTCATCTACGAGGGCACTCCCGACACGCCTCACCAGGGCCGCTTCTGGGAAATCGTGCAGAAATACCGGGTCAGCCTGCTCTACACCGCGCCCACCACCATCCGGACCTTCATGAAGTGGGGTGATGACATTCCCGCCAAGTTCGATCTGTCCTCGCTGCGGGTGCTGGGCTCGGTAGGTGAGCCGATCAACCCCGAAGCCTGGATGTGGTACCGGACGGTGATCGGCGGTGAGCGCTGTCCGGTCGTCGACACCTGGTGGCAGACCGAGACCGGCGCGATGATGATCAGCCCGCTGCCCGGGGTAACGGCAACCAAGCCGGGTTCGGCGATGCGGGCGCTGCCCGGCGTCAGCGTCGAGGTCGTCGACGATCGGGGCGAGCCCGTGCCCAACGGCGGCGGAGGCCTGCTGGTGCTCACCGAGCCGTGGCCGTCGATGCTGCGCGGCATCTGGGGAGACAACGAGCGCTTCATCGACACCTACTGGTCGCGTTTCGCCGACCAGGGGTACTACTTCGCCGGCGACGGGGCGAAGAAGGACGCAGACGGCGACCTGTGGCTGCTGGGCCGGGTCGACGACGTGATGAACGTGTCGGGCCACCGCATCTCGACCACCGAGGTCGAATCAGCCCTGGTGTCACACCCGGCCGTCGCCGAGGCGGCCGTCGTCGGAGCCACCGATCCCACCACCGGGCAGGGCATCGTGGCCTTCGTCATCCTGCGGGGAGGCCGGTCCGGTGCCGACGACGGGGGCGAGGCGATGGTGACGGAGCTGCGCAACCACGTCGCGAAGGAGATCGGCGCGATCGCAAAGCCGCGACAGATCCTGGTGGTCGCCGAGCTGCCGAAGACCCGCTCGGGCAAGATCATGCGCCGGCTGCTGCGCGATGTTGCGGAGAACCGATCCATCGGAGACGTCACCACGCTGGCGGATTCCACCGTGATGGACCTGATCTCGCAGGGAATGAAGGCAGGCAAGGCGGCCGACGACTGAGTCGAAGGACGTGACGAGTCAGGAGCGCGGCCGGACGGTCAGCTCGGTGACGGTCGCGTCCGCAGGCAAGGCGAGCACCGTGGCGATCAGGCCGGCCACCGTCTCCGGGCGCAAGTAGTCCGCAACCTGGTAGTCCCCGGCTTCGGCGGCGCGCACCTCCTGCTGCATCGCAGTGTCGATGCGCCCGGGATAGATGGTGCTGACCCGGAGGGCGGGTTCCTCCTGACGCAACGCATCCGCATATCCGCGAAGGGCGAACTTCGACATGCCGTACGCAGACAGCGGCGGCCGGACGGCGAGGCCGGAGCCGGAGTTGACCAGCACAACGGTGCCCCGCGCCGCCCGCAGCGCGGTCAGGAAGTGCCGCACCAGCTCCGCGGCCGCGGTCACGTTGGTGGCGAACAGCTCGGTGAGGACGGCAGAATCCTGCTCGGCCAGCTGGCCTGCCCGCAGCGCGCCGGCGCAGTGCACCAACCCGTCCAGCCCTGCGGAGCCGTCCAGCTCGGCGAGCAAACCGGCCAGTGCCGCCGGGTAACCGTCGAAGTCGGTCAGCTCCAGGGTTGCCAGTCCGGTGAGCGCCAGGTCCGGCACCGGGCCACGGGCCACCCCGAGAATGCGGTGGCCCTGATCGAGCAGCATCCGGGCCAGGACATTGCCGACCCCTCGCGAGACGCCGGTGATCAGGTAGGTCGCCACGAGCACCGACCTTACTGGCCGGCGTTCGCCGGGCCGGACGATGCCCGCGGCCGACCCGGGTTCGCCGGGCCGGACGATGCCCGCGGCCGCACCGACCGCGTAAGGTTCAAGCCAACGCGCCCGGCAAGCGAAAGGACACCCGTGACGGCGAACGAGAATGGCACGGCATCGTCGGTCGACCAGCCGTCCATCGGGACGTTGGTGGCCGACGTCAGTTCCAACCTGTCCACAGTGCTGCATGGCGAGATAGAGCTGGCCAAGCTGGAGATCAAGTCGTCGGTCAAGAGCGGCGGCTTCGGCGTGGTGTTCTTCATTCTGGCTCTGGTGATGGTCATCTACGCCGTCACCTTCGGCCTGATCGCCCTCGCCGAGGGCTTCGTCGCCATGGGTATCTGGCGGTGGGCAGCGTTCCTGATCGTGTTCGGCATCATCGTCGTGCTGGCCGGCATCTGCGCCCTCATCGGCGTGCGCATGGTGAAGAAGGTGCGCGCGCCGAAGCAGACCATCGACACCACCAAGGACACCGTCGCCGCGCTCAAGCAGGCGGTTCCGTACAACGCCGGCCGCTGAGATCGGCCCGCGCAGGCAGGATCGCCAGTGACCGACGAATCGGCGGTCCTGCTCGACGGGCCGTGGACGCACCGCACCATCCGCGCGAACGGCATCGCGCTGCACGTCGCCGAGCTGGGCACCGGCCCCCTGATTCTGCTGCTGCACGGCTTCCCCACGTTCTGGTGGACCTGGCATCGCCAGCTCATCGATCTCGCGGACGCGGGCTACCGCGCCGTCGCGGTGGATCTGCGGGGATACGGCGGCTCTGACAAGACCCCCCGTGGCTACGACGCCGGCACGTTGGCGGCGGATGTGGCCAGCCTGGTCACCGCACTCGGCGAGCGCGACGCCGTGCTGGTCGGCAACGACCTGGGCGGCCTGCTCGCCTGGACCGTGGCCGCCCAGCAGCCGCAGGTGGTGCGTCGCATCGCGGTCCTCGGCGCAGCGCATCCGCTGCGGTTGCGCGCCGCCCTGGCCGCCGACCGGACACAGCAGCGCGCGCTGGCCCAGCTGCTTCTCGCGTTTCAGCTGCCGCGCTACGGTGAGCGACAGCTGGCCCACAATCCGGCGTTCGTGCGCAGGCTGTTCGACACCTGGTGTGGCCCGCGCTGGCGCGGCACCCCGGATTTCGTCGATGCGGTGGGCCGCTACACCGACGCGATGACGATCCACCCGGTGGCGCACTGCTCGCTGGAGTTCTTCCGCTGGGCGGTCCGCTCGCTGCCACGCCGCGACGGCCGCCGCTACGCCGCCTCCATGCAGCAGCCGATCCGGCGCCCGGTGCTGCAACTGCACGGCGATTTCGACGCCTGCGTGCTGCCCGCCACCGCGCAAGGCTCGGGCCAGCACGTCAGCGCCGACTACGACTGGCGGCTGCTCACCGGCGTCGGGCACTTCCCGCAGCAGGAGGCGCCCGATCAGGTCAGCGAGGCCTTGATCCGCTGGGCCAAGCTCGACTGAGCCGGCGCCGCAGCATGCCGGCACCCGCTCAGTCGCAGGCGCCGGTGCTCACCGCCTCGGTGGCGAAGCGGCCGTCCCCGGCGTCGGAGGCGATCTCGCTCGCAGTCAGCACGAACCCGGTGTCGGCGGAATCCAGCGCCGACGCGAAGACGATGCCGAGCGCCTGCCCGGACGGAGTGATCAGCGGGCCACCGGAGTTGCCGGCCCGGACGATGGAGCGAATCGTGTAGATGTCGCGGTCGACGGACAGCTGGCCGTAGATGTCGTGGCCGGTGATCCGCTCCTGATCGCGGATGCGGGCCGGGCGCACGTCGAACGGCCCGTCCTGCGGGTACCCGAGCACGATGGCGTCCTGACCGGAGCGGGCCGGCGCGGATGCGATGGCCAGCGGCCGCGCGGACAGCCCCGGCGCGTACAGCACGGCCACGTCCCGGGCGGAGTCGAACAGCACGACCCGCGCGGTGATCGGCCCGGCCGGGCCCTCCACCTGCACCTGGTTCGCACCGGCCACCACGTGCGCGTTGGTCAGCAGGTGCTCAGGCGCATACACGAATGCCGAGCCCTCGATGCCGCGGTCGCAGGAGCGCGCCACCGAGCGCACCTTGAACACCGATGACCTCGCCAGTGCCACTCCCGGTGAGTTGAGCAGCGCCTTGTCCGGCGGCGGCACGTCCACGATCCTCGTCGGCTGCAGCGCTCCGAACACCTGCGGAAAGCCACTGCGATCGACGAACAGCCGCAGCGAGCTGTAGAGGTTGCGGACGCCGTCGGGCAGCACGTTGTCGACGGCCCGGATCAGCACCGAGTTGCGCACCTGCGCCGCCACCGTCGGGTAGGGCGCGACCGCCAGCGGCAGCGCGATCATCCAGGCCACCAGCAGCACCGCCGCCGCCGAGAACACCGCGCCCACCGCGTGGTCGAACTGGCGAGCCGGATGCCAGGTGAGCCTCGAGCGCAACCGGCCGGCGATCCAGACCGCGATCAGTTGCCCGGCGAAGGCGAAGAACAGCACGCAGACGATTGCCACCGGGACCTGTGCGGTACCTGCCGCCAGGTGCCGGCCCAGCGGCTTGGCGAACTGCGCGCCGGCCGCCGCGCCACCGAAGAAGCCGGCGAAGGAGAGCACGCCCACCAGGGCACCGTTGCGAAAACCCCCGATGGCGTAGCCGATCGCAGCCAGGATGAGGACCGCGTCCAGCCAGTCGGGATGCATCGCGCCGCGCTAGTTGGGCAGCACGATCATGGTGCCGGTCTGCCCCTGCGCCACGTGGATCGTGCACACGAAGGTGTAGCGGCCCGGCGCGGGTGCGGTGAACTCCACCGACTTCTCCTGCCCCGGCGTCACCAACGGCACGAAGTCATCCGGGAAACCCTGCAGCGACCAGTCGTGCGGCGCACCGGTGCCCACATGCTTGAGGGTGATCCGTACCTTTCCCGGGTGCACGGTGATTGTGCTGGGCGTGAACCGGTAGCTCTGGTCGGTGGTCAGGGTTATCTCCTGAATGCCACTGGCGTCCGGGGCAGCGGTGCTGCTGCCGGTGTGCGGCTCCCGGTTGAGGGCGCTCTGAGTCTGGCAACCGGCGCACAGCAGGCACACGGTCACCGCAGCGGGCAGCAGGCGGCGGAACACGAAATCGACCGTACCCGCTGCGCTTAAGCGGTCCGCGCGGGGATTGCGGCAAGCACCCGCGCCCGGCGAGGCCCCGGATCCAGCGGTCGAGCGGTTCACCGGCGTCAGCCGTCGAACGTCCGGCTGACGTTGCGGTCCCAGGGCTGTTCCCAGCCGGCCAACCGCAACAACCGGTCCAGCAGGCCGGCGGTGAACCCCCAGATGAACAGGCCGGCCGCCTCGAATCCCGGCCCGACGAAACCGGACGGGTGCCGCACCGTGAACCGGTTGGCCGGCGCCACCAGCTCCCGGATCGGGACCCGCGCCACCGAGGCGACCTCGGCCGTGTCCACGACGCCCACCGGGTGCGGTTCCCGCCAGGACGCCAGTACCGGAGTGACCACGAACCCGGACGGCGGCAGGAACAGGGCCGGCAGCTCCAGCAGCACGTCTACGGACTCCGGGTGCAGCCCCACCTCTTCTTCAGCCTCGCGCAGAGCGGTCGAGGACGCCGAGAGGTCGACCGGGTCGGTGGCGCCACCCGGAAAGGCCACCTGACCGGCGTGACTGCGCAGGGTGGCCGCCCGCTCCAGCAGCAGCACATCACCGTCGGCAGCGGCGCCGGTCTCGGAGGCGAACAGCATCAGCACCGCCGAATGGCGTCCGCTGCCGTCCTCGGGCGGCAGAAATCGAGACAGCTGCCGTGGCTCGATCTCGGCCAGCTCGTCGACCAGCGGCTTCAGCCAGCTCACCCTGCCAGCTCCGGATCGAGCTGGGACGGGCTCTTCACCAGCTTCTGCGCTGCTATCGGGTTCATCTCGCCGATGCCGTAGGACGGGCACAGCTTGGCAAGCGGGCAGACCGCACACGCCGGCCGGCGCGCGTGGCACATTCGTCGGCCGTGCCAGATGACCCGGTGCGACAGGATCGTCCATTCCTTGCGCGGGATGAGAGCGGCCACGTCCTGCTCGATCTTGACCGGGTCGTCGTTGCTGGTCCAGCGCCAGCGGGTGGACAGCCGCTGGAAGTGGGTGTCGATGGTCAGGCCGGGAATCCCGAAGGCGTTGCCCAGCACCACGTTGGCCGTCTTGCGACCGAAGCCGGGCAATGTCACCAGCAGCTCCAGCCGGTTCGGCACCTCGCCGTCGAAGCGTTCCACCAACTGCTGTCCCAGCTTGATCAGCGAGTTCGCCTTGTTGCGGTAGAAGCCGGTCGGGTGCACCAGCTCTTCCAGCTCCTCGCGGTTCGCGCCGGCATACGCGGCCGCGTCCGGATAGCGGCGGAACAGCGCCGGGGTCACCTCGTTGACCTTCTTGTCGGTGCACTGGGCCGACAAGATGGTGGCCACCGACAGCTCCAGCGGCGTGCGGAAGTCCAGCTCGCAGTGGGCATGCGGGTACAGCTCGGCAAGCTCACGGTTGATCCGCCGCGCGCGCCGGGTCAGCGCCAGCGTGGTCTCGGTCCACACGCCGGGCCCTGCCGCCGGCAGGTCGCTCTTCACACTCTTCTGTGCCACGGACTCGAGGCTAGTGGTGCACAATGACAACACCATGATCGGATTTCTGGTGCTCCTCTTCCCGTTCCTGCTGATGGCCTTCATGCTCATCATGGAACGGATCGAGGCACCGCTCACCCGGGTGGCCCGCGAGCGCGACGTCGAGGATTTCCTGGATCACGCCAGTCCGGACGAGCTGGACGCCTTCGTCCGGGAGGGCACCGATTCGGCCCTGCAGCGCTTCCGCACCCGGCTGCGCATTCTGCCGCGGTCGCGCCGGAACAAGGGCTAGCGCGGGTCGCGCCAGGTACCTGTGGCGGAATACCCCTAGAATCCGCCAGAGGTATGTCGCGCACCGCAACCGCGCGGCCCAAGCAAAGGAGCTGGCGTGGACGAGGTGCTCCGCAGAGCCGGACTGTTCCAGGGCGTCGATCCCGCGGATGTGGAGGCGCTCGGCAGCCAGTTCGAGGTGTTCGAGGCCCCGCGCGGCACCACCCTGTTCAACGAGGGTGAACCCGGGGACAGCCTCTACATCGTGCTGTCCGGCAAGGTGAAGCTCGGCCGCAAGTCCTCCGACGGCCGGGAAAACCTGGTCGCGGTGATGGGGCCGGCCGACCAGTTCGGCGAGCTCTCGCTGTTCGATCCCGGACCGCGCACCGCCACCGCCGTCGTCGTCACCGATGCCCGCATCGCCCGGCTACCCAAGAGCGCGCTGACCAACTGGGTCGTCGAGCGGCCCGCGATCGCGCTGCAGCTGCTGCGCGTGGTCGCACGGCGGCTTCGCCGCACCAACACGATGCTGGCCGACCTGATCTTCGTCGACGTGCCCGGCCGGGTGGCCAAGCAGCTCCTGCAACTGGCCCAGCGCTTCGGCTCGGTGGACGGTGGCCAGCTCCGCGTGACCCATGACCTCACGCAGGAGGAGCTGGCCCAGCTCGTCGGCGCCTCCCGCGAGTCCGTGAACAAGGCGCTGGCCGACTTCGCCCAGCGCGGCTGGCTGCGGTTGGAGGGCAAGTCGGTGGTCATCCTCGACCGCGAACGGTTGGCGCGGCGCGCTCGCTAGCCCCCGCGGCCGAACCGCACGCTCAGCGCGACCGCAGGTACGCCAGCTGGGCGCGAACCGACAGCTCGGCCGCCGGCCACAGTGCCCGGTCGACGTCGGCGTAGACCCCAGCCACGACGTCGGCGGCCGATGCGTCCGGCTGCCCGGCGAGCACCTGCTGTACCTGGGCCAACCGCTGTTCCCGGTGCGCCAGGTAGTTGCGCGCCGCGGCACCGGCGTCGGCAAGCTCCGGTCCATGCCCGGGCAGCACGCTGACCCCATCCAACCGGGCCAGCCGCCGCAACGAGGTCAGGTAATCGGCCAGCACCCCGTCCGGGTGGGCCACCACGGTGCTACCCCGACCCAGGATGGTGTCGCCGGTCAACACCGCGTCCCGCACCCGGAAGCACAGCGAGTCCGAGGTGTGCCCGGGCGTCGCCAGCACCTCGAGGTCGAGCCCCGCGCCGGACAGCCGGCTGCCTTCGGTCACCCCTTCCGAGCCGTAGCGGTGCGCCGGATCTAGGGCGAACACCGGCGCTCCGGACAGCTCATGAAAGCGGCGCGCACCCTCGGCATGATCCGGGTGGCCGTGCGTCAGCAGGATGAACGGCACCGAGCCCGCCGCCGCCAAGACCGTCTGCAGATGATGCTCGTCCAGCGGACCGGGGTCCACCACGATCGCCGAGCGGCGGCCGGGCTCGTCCCGCAACAGCCAGGTATTGGTGCCGTCCAGGGTCATGTGGGACGGGTTGTCGGCCAGCACCACCGCGGCGAACGGGGTGACCGCCCGCAGCGATTCGTAGGCCAGCGTCATCGCGGGCGCCCGGTCGCGGACACGAAACCGGCCGGTAGCGGCACCAGCTCACCGTTGCCGAGATCGGCTACCCAGCGGCCGTCGGCATCCGGTCGCAAGGTCGGCATGATCGTCCTGATGGTGCGCGCTGCCGCTGACGCCAGCGCCTCGGTCACCGAATCGAACCGGGCGATGGCCTGCAGGTTGTGCACGGTGGGCGGCAGCATGGGTCGCTCGCCCGCCTCGTACTGACGCAGCGCCTCGGCCACCGGCAGCCACTCCGCGACCGCAGCCTCGGTGGAGATCCCGGCCGCGTCCTGCCCATCGGGCAGGGCGGCCGCGAAGAAGTAGGTGTCGTAGCGACGTGTCTCGGCTTCCGGGGTGATCCAGCGGGCCCAGGGGCGCAGGTCCGCCGGGGCGAGCCGGACACCGGTCTCCTCGATGATCTCCCGCAGCGCGGCGCGGACGATGACACCGGCCAGGGCCGGGTCGATGCTGAAGCGGGCCGCCACCTCGGGCAGCTCAGGCCCGGCGGCGTCGGCGGGGTCCACGCCACCGCCGGGAAACACCGAGAAACCGGGCGCGAACGCCATCTTCGGCACCCGGCGCATCAGCCAGGTCTCGATGCCCGCCGCACCGTCGCGCAGCAGCAGGACGGTGGCGGCGTCACGCGCGTCGACCGGCAGCTGATGCTCCGTCCGCGGGGACCGGGCGGGGCCGCTCATCCGATCTCGACGATCAGCTCGACCTCGACCGGCGCGTCCAGCGGCAGGGCTGCTACACCGACCGCGGACCGGGCGTGCGCACCGGCGTCGCCGAAGACCTCGCCGAGAAAGTTGGAGGCCCCGTTCACCACGCCGGGCTGGCCGGTGAAATCGGGCGAGCTTGCCACGTAGCCGACGACCTTGACCACGCGCACCACGGAATCGATGCCGACCAAGGCGTGCACTGCTGCCAGTGCGTTGAGCGCGCAGGTGCGGGCGTACCAGGTGGCGTCCTGCGGGCTGACGTCCGCGCCCACCTTGCCGGTGCCGGACAGCACGCCGTCGATGAGCGGTAGCTGGCCGGAGGTGTAGACCAGGTTCCCGGTACGCACGGCGGGGATGTAGGCGGCAACCGGGGCTGCCACCGGCGGCAGCTCCACCCCGAGTTCGGCAAGACGTTCGGTCGCTGTGGCCATGCTTAACCCCTCGCTGTGCGTGACGGTCCTCATCGGCAACTTACCCGCGCTGGTTTGTACGCTGAATCTGTGCCGACGAAGCCCGCCCTGCCCTCACAGCGGCTGCATGTCGTCACCGGCAAGGGCGGCACCGGCAAGACGACCGTGGCCGCCTCTCTGGCGTTGAGCCTGGCCTCCGCCGGCCAGCGGGTGCTGCTGGTCGAGGTCGAGGGCCGGCAGGGCCTGGCGCAGCTGTTCGACACCCCGCCGCTGCCACCGACCGAGACCCGGCTTGCCGCCACCCGCGGGGGCGAGGTGATCGGGCTGGCGATCGACACCGAAGTGGCGATGCTGGAGTACCTCGAACTCTTTTACAACATCAAGCGCGGGGGCGCGATCCTGCGCAAGATGGGCGCGATCGACTTCGTCACGACCATCGCGCCGGGGCTGCGCGACGTGCTGCTGACCGGCAAGATCAAGGAGGCGGTCACCCGGCAGGCCAAGGGCGCGCCGGTCTTCGACTACGTGGTCGTCGACGCCCCTCCCACCGGCCGGATCACCCAGTTCCTGCAGATCACGCTCGAGGTGGCGGGCCTGGCCCGGATGGGACCGATCCACAAGCAGTCGTTGGGCGTCATCGACCTGCTACACAGCCGGCAGACGGCGGTGCACATCGTGACCCTGCTGGAAGAGATGCCGGTGCAGGAGAGCCTGGATGCGGCCGATGAGTTGCGCGCGGCCGGTTACCGGCTCGGCCAGGTCATCGTGAACCGGGCCCGGCCGGAGCTGGTGACGGCCGGCTCCCGGCCGAGCGAGCGGGAGCTGGCGGGTGGGCTGGCGCTGGCCGGCCTGGACACCTCGCTGGCGGGCGGCCTGCTGATGGAGCTGACCGACTACGCCGAGCGGCAGCGGGTGCAGGAGCACGCGGCGGCCTCACTCGCGGCGATCGGCGCGCCGATCCGTCGGCTGCCGGAACTCGCGCCGCCGGTCGACCTGGGCAGCCTGTTCGAGCTCGGCGAGGCGTTGGGGGTGACAGCATGGTGACCGCCGCGCCGGACTTCGACGTCGATCGGCTGCTGAAGGATCCGGAGCTGAAGGTGATCGTCACCTGCGGCAGCGGCGGTGTCGGCAAGACCACCACCGCGGCCGCGCTGGCGTTGCGGGCGGCCGAGCAGGGCCGGCAGGTGGTGGTGCTGACGATCGATCCGGCCCGGCGGCTGGCGCAATCGCTCGGGCTGGTCGAGCTGGACAACAGCCCGCGGCGGGTCAAGGGCATCGCCGGCGACGGCACGCTGCTGGCGATGATGCTGGACATGAAGCGCACTTTCGACGAGCTGGTGCTGGCCAACACCACCCAGGAGAAGGCCGACCAGATCTTCGCCAACCCGTTCTACCAGTCACTGTCAGCCTCGTTCGCCGGCACGCAGGAGTACATGGCGATGGAGAAGCTGTCCCAGTTGCGGGCGAAGCTGATCGAGCACGGCGACTGGGACCTGATCGTGGTCGACACGCCACCGTCGCGCAACGCGCTCGACTTCCTGGACGCGCCGCAGCGCATGGGCAGGTTCTTGGACGGCCGGATGGTGCGGCTGCTGACGGCGCCGGCCCGGGCCGGCGGTAAGGCCTACCTCAAGGTGGTGGGCGCTTCCTTCTCCATCTTCTCGCGGGTGCTGAACAAGATCCTGGGCAACGACCTGCTCGGTGACGTCTCATCCTTCGTCGCCTCACTGGAGACGATGTTCGGCGGCTTCCGCGAGCGGGCCGATCAGACCTACCGGCTGTTGAAGGCGCCGGGCACGGCGTTCGTGGTGGTCGCCTCCCCGGAACCGGATGCGCTGCGCGAGGCGTCGTTCTTCGTGGAGCGGCTGCAGGCCGAGGAGATGCCGCTGGCCGGGGTGGTGCTCAACCGGGTGCGCGGCACGGCGGTGTCGCTGTCGGGCCAGCGGGCGCTGGAGGCGGCCGAGCGGCTGGCAGAGCAGGACGACTCCTCGCCGGCCGCGACCATCACCGCCGCGGCCCTGCAGGTGCACGCCGAAACAGCCGAAGCGGCCAAGCACGACCGGTCCATGGTGGCCCGGTTCGCGGCGGCGCACCCGGACGTTCCGGAGCGGCAGGTCCCGGCCTTGCCTACCGACGTGCACGATCTGGCGGGGTTGCGCGACATCGGTGCGGCCCTGGCCGGCTGACCCGGCCCTGCAACGCGTCCGTTCAGACAGCTGGCTCGGCTGTCAGGTGACCAGCCGCATCGGCTGCGGCAGCGACGCCAGGCTCTGGTCCTGGTCCTGGTCGGAACCGGAGAAGAAGGCGCGCCACGAGCGAATGTCGGGCCGACGCCGCAGCAGGGTCCGGCGCTCCCGTTCGGTCATGCCGCCCCAGACTCCGAACTCCGTCCGGCTGTCGAGCGCGTCGGCCAGGCAGTCGAAACGGACCGGGCAACCGAGGCAGATGGTCTTGGCCTTGTGCTGGGCGGCCCCGACCACGAACAGCGTCTCCGGGTCGACATCGCGGCAGGCACCGCGGTTCGCCCATTCCGGATCGCCGGTCGCTCTCACCCGGTCAGGCAGTTTCGGTGCGCTCATTGCTCTCTTCCCCCGCTGTGTGGTCGAACGCCGTTCCGCGAGTGCAAAACTCACAAGAACATGACGGACGGTAGGTGAACATTCGACTATTCGCAATAGCCCGATATGAGATTGACGCCATCATCGGTATCTGTCCTCATACACCGTGATATGCCGGTTACGCAGAGCGACGAACACGGTTCGAGCACCGTCCTGCCGTACTCTCTTACCTCGTGGCGCGCGCATCCGGGTGGACCGTCCTGTCGAAGCTGACGCAGCTCGTGGGGCTGCTGGTGATCGTCGGCGTGCTGTCAGCCGGCTTTCTCCTCCCCTATATCGGCGGGGCCGGCCTGGCAGCTAAGGCCGGAGCGGACAAATTTCTGAACACCACCTGCAACCTCACCGAGGAGCCGGTGCAGCAGAAGACGACCATGTACGCCAACGACGGCAAGACGGTGATCGCCACCCTGTTCGACCAGAACCGGCAGGTGGTATCGCTGTCCCAGATCCCGAAGACGGTCACCGAAGCGTTGATCGCCACCGAGGACCGGCGCTTCTACCAGCACCACGGCGTCGATCTGCGTGGGCTGATCCGGGGCGCGTTGAAGACCTCCGGCGGTGACACCCAGGGCGCGTCGACGCTGACCGAGCAGTACGTCAAGCAGGTGCGCTACTACGAGGCCACCACCCAGGCAGAGCGCGACGCCGCGATCGAGCAGAACGTCGACCGCAAGATCCTGGACGCGCAGTGCGCCATCAAGATCGAGAAAGAGAACACGAAGAATCAGATCCTGGAGAAGTACCTCAACATCGCCTTCTTCGGCGCCAATTCCTACGGGATCCAGACCGCGGCACAAACATATTTCGGCGTCGATGCGAGCCATTTGACCGTGCCGCAGGCCGCATTGCTGGTGGGCATGGTGAAGGCTCCCAGCAATTACAACCCGTACGAGCATCCGCAGGCTGCCCGGGAGCGCCGCGACATCGTCATCGACAACATGCTCGCGCAGAAGTACATCAGCCCGGCTCAGGACCGGGTGTACAAGGCGACGCCGGTGAAGGTCGTGCCGCCCTCGCTGCCGCCGCGTGGCTGCGCCTACGCCAACCCCAAGATCCTCAACGTCGGGTTCTTCTGCGATTACGCGTTGAGCTGGCTGGAGAACACCGGCGGCCTGACCGATCAGAAGATCAACACGGCCGGGCTGAAGATCGTCACCACCATCGATCCGAACCTGCAGAACCAGGGACAGAACAACATCTGGACGCAGAGCGGCCTGGACCCGGCGCACAGCGGCGGTTACATCCTGGCGCTGCCGTCGATGAAACCGCAGACCGGCGAGGTCACCTCGATGATCACCGACCTGCACTACGGGGTCGTCAAGGGCAATGCCGGTTACTCGGTGAACCCGATCTTCACCCAACCGTTCGCCGGCGCCGGATCGACGTACAAGTACTTCACCGCACTGACCGCGTTGAAGATGGGCGTGCCCACCACGTACTCGCTGACCACGCCGAACAACCAGTACACGACGAAGAACTGCCCCAAGGATCCCAGCGGCAAGGGCTACACCGCGCACAACGCGGGCTACTACCGCAACACGCTGCCGCTGAGCCAGGCGCTGCCGGAGTCGTCCAACACCTATTTCGTGGCGATGGAGGACGAGCTGTTCGGCTGTAACCTGCAGCCCATCGTGCAGACCGCGCTCGGGCTGGGCATGAACGCGTTGAATCGCAAGCCGGACGGTAGCAACCAGAGCTACGCCCAGCAGGTGATCCAGGGCCAGGAGGCGACGTTCACGCTGGGTCAGGAGCAGACCTCGGTGCTGGAGGAGACCGGCGCGTTCTCGGCACTGGCCAATGACGGCATCTTCTGCCCGCCGGTGCCGATCAAGTCGGTGACGGACGCCAACAACCAGCCGGTGTCGTTCAAGCGGCCGGGCTGCAGCCGCCAGTACGACTCGTTCACCGCTCGCACGCTGGTCAACATCATGACCAATGACACCCACTCCAACTACGGGACTGCGGGCGGCCAGTTCGGTGGCTGGTACGGCAACGGTGGCAGCTTGGTGGCGGCCAAGACGGGCACCAACAACAGCAGCACGATCGTGAACGGCCAGGCCGTTGACGACGGTGGCAACTCCGCCCTGTGGTTCGTCGGCATCACCCCGAACCTCACCTCGGCGGCTGCCCTGATCAACCCGCTGGAGCCGAACAAGCGCATCGCCAACGTGCCCGGCATCACGGTGAACAACGAAGGCACCGACACGTTCGGCGCGACCGCCGCGAAGTTCTGGCTGATGGCCTACCAACCGACCCTGATCAACCAGCACTGGGACTGGCCGACGCCCGACTCCGCACCGGGGCAGAAGCTGCCGTTCCTCACCAACTCCAGCGTGGAGAATGCCACCACGCAGCTGACCTCGGCCGGCTACAAGGTGAAGGTGCTGCCCTACGCCTGCGGCAGCCAGGTCACCGCGGGCAACGTCGCCTTCTACGGGCCGCAGCAAGCCGAGACCGGCGCGACCATCTCGCTGTGCCTGTCCTCCGGGGTCGCGCCGGTCGGTTACACGACGCCGCCGACGACGACCAGCACGCCTAGCCCGACCGGCAGCCAGGGCGGCGGGGCAAGTAGCGGCGGCGGGACCGGAACTGGTGGCGGGGGCGGCGGCGCAGCTAACGGCGGCGGGGGCGGCCGGATCGGAAATCCCGTCTCACCGCCGCCGCATCACCATCCCTGAGCTTCCCGACCGCGGGGCGAGCGCGGCTCAGCTGGAGCTAACCGCGCCTCCGGTCAGCCATTGCGACCACGGCACGTTCCAGTCCCCGTAGCCGGCGCCGAGCGTCATGGCCGGCCCGTTGGCGTTCGGGTACTCGACCACGTCACCGATCTTCATCAGGTTGTACAGGCCCTTGGCGGTGGCGGGCGCGAGATTGGTGCAACCGTTGGAGGTGCTGCGCACTCCCAGGTTGTTCACGTTCCACGGGGCGGAGTGCAGGTATTCGCCGCCGTAGGTCAGCCGCTGGGTCCACTGCACGTGCGGGTCGTAGTAGCCGGGTCCGCGCATGGAGATGTCGGCACCCTTCTCCATGATCACCTTGATGCCGCGCGAGGTGGGCGTGTTCGGCGCGCCGAGCGATACCGGGTAGGTGCCGTAGAGCTTGCCGTCCACGGTCACAGTCATGTGCAGCGAGACGGCGTCGACCCGGGACACGATCGCGGTGCCGGTGGAGATGTCGAGGGTCAGGCTGTCGTCGAAGGCCAGGCCCGGGCCGGCCGACAGGCCCTTGACCGGCAGGTCGACGTGAATGCTGGAGTGCCCCAGCCAGTAGTGCTGCGGACGCCAGTGACCTTCCATGGCGGCACCGGGGTGGGCGGTGCGCTCGAAATACCACGATCCCGGCACCACGTGGCCGTTCTGCGTCACCTTGGTTGCTGCGTCGAAGGCCTTCGCGTTGGTCGGGGCCACGTTGAACCAGGCGATGATCGGCATGCCGACGCCGTACACACCGCCGTCGCTCTCCAGCAGCGACACGTGCACCGGACGGGTCGGCACGGCCGGCTTGCTGCTGGTCGCGGACGTCGAGGCGCTGGCGCTGGGCGTGCTGGAGCTACTCGAAGCCGGCGCGGACGAATTCGAGACCGGTCGGCTGGAGGAGCCCTGCGCGTCCGGTTGCCGGGCCTGTGTGCAGGCAGCGACCAGGGCCAGGACGGGCAGGGTACACATAAGCAGCTTTTTCAGCACCGAGCCAAGGTACCTGAGCTTCCTGGGAGCCAGCAGGTACGTGAACCCTCAATCAGCCACCGAGCTGGCGGCGCACCTCGTCCGACACCCGTTTTCCGTCGGCGCGCCCGGCCACCTTGGGCTGGACGGCCTTCATCACCGCGCCCATGTCACGCGGGCCGGTCGCGCCGGTCTCGGCGATCGCGTCGGCCACCAGCGCGGTCAGCGCGTCGTCCGCGAGCTGGGCCGGCAGGTACCTGGTGAGCACCGCCTCCTCGTCCCGTTCCCGCTGGGCCTGCTCACCGCGACCGGCGCCGGCGAAGGCCTCGGCGGCTTCACGGCGCTTCTTCGCCTCCCTGTTCACCACTTTCAGCACCTCGTCGTCGGACAGGGTGCGCGCGCTGGCGCCGGCAACCTCTTCATTGGTGACGGCGGTGAGCAGCATCCGCAGGGTTGCGGTGGTCAGCTCGTCGCGCGCCTTCATCGCTGTCGTCAGATCGGCGTGCAGCTGCTCCTTCAAGGTGGCCATGGCTCCAGGTTAGTGGCCGTAGGGTAGTGGTTATGTCGCGCCTGCTCCGCTCCGCCGCCGTGCTGGCGGGAGCCGGCGTGGCCACCGCCGCCTACGGCGGGCTGATCGAGCGGAACCTGTTCACGCTGCGGCGCTTCGCCGTTCCCGTGCTCGATCCGGGCACGCCGGCCTTGCGCATCCTGCACGTCTCGGACCTGCACCTGACCTCGGCGCAAAAGCGCAAGCAGGCGTGGATCGCCGGGCTGGCTGAGCTCGAACCCGACCTTGTGGTGAACACCGGCGACACCAGCTCGGACCCGGCGGGCATTCCGGCGGTGCTGTCGGCGCTCGGGCCGCTGTTCGACTTTCCCGGCGCCTTCGTGCCCGGCAACAATGACTATTACGTGCCCAAGCCGAAGAACCCTGCCCGGTACTTCCTGCCGGACAAGACCGGAGACTTGAGCCGGCGGCAGCGGATGCCGTGGAGCGAGCTTGCTGACGAGATGGCCGGACGCGGCTGGCTCGACCTGACGCACGTGCGCACCGCGCTGTCCGTGGCCGGCACGCCGGTGTTCCTGGCCGGGACGGACGACCCGCACCTGCGCAAAGCCCGCTACGCCAGGATCGCCGGGCCCGCCTCGGCTGATGCCAAGGTGCGGATCGGCGTCACCCACTCCCCCGAGCCGGCGCTCCTGTCATCGTTCGCCGCGGACGGCTATGACCTCGTGCTGGCCGGGCACACTCACGGCGGCCAGATCCGGGTGCCCTTCGGGCCGGCCGTCGTCACCAACTGCGGCATCGACGTGCGGCGAGCCCGCTGGCTGCACCGGTGGGACCAGCGGATGTGGTTCAACGTGTGCGCCGGGTTGGGTACCAATCCCTACATGCCGATCCGGATCGCCTGCCGGCCCGAGGCGGTGCTGCTGACCTTGTTGCCGCGTGAAGGTGGCGAGCCGACAGCCTGATCGCCGCTCGGTGCCCGTGGTGAATGGGGTACCGGACGTCGGCTATGCTGGTCGGCGTTGCCCGCGCGACCGTCGTCGCGAAGGGCATCGGGGTGTGGCGCAGTTTGGTAGCGTGCTTCGTTCGGGACGAAGAGGTCGCAGGTTCAAATCCTGTCACCCCGACCAGTTCAGCCTTACTTGAACCACCGGCCAAAAAAATCTCGGCAAGGCCGAGAGGTAGCTGATCCTCCGTTTGAGGATCTGGGCCCCTTGCGTTACCGAGGGTTCTTTGTTCGTATACGCGTCGGTTCTCCCCTTGTTGTAGAGCACGGTAGGCCTTGGCGGCGACTGGTAACTCGTGAAATGGCGGCTTGCGCATGCTCGCCGCGACCTCTCCGTGCTCATCGATAAAGAAGCGCCTCGTAAACGTCTCGTTGACCGTCCGGCGGACGTCGTCCGAGGCTCGGTCATACAGTGCTGCGGGATCGCGGCACAAGTCGAGCGATGTCATTAGCAGGTCGTAGCCGGCGGCTAGTTCGTCTCCTGTTCTGCGGAGGCCAGCTTCTATCCGGCTTCGATCGATCGCGAGCTTGTTGAGCCGACCTGTGATCTTGGTGCGCGGCAGGATGCCGTCAGCTGCAAGGTCGATGAGTCGCTCTTCCTGCTGATCAATCTTGGCGAGCTGCTTGCGCAGCGTGTCATGCAGGAACTGGATGTTCTCATTCTGCTCGGCCATCGATGCACGTAGCTGTCGCTCGCAACTTTCAATGAAGTCTGGCGCGAGTTGGAGCGTCGCATAATCCCGCGCTATGCCGTGCTCAACTTGTTGAGCGGGTAGGTAAGGCAGATCGCAGATCCCGTCTTGCCGACCACGACAGACAAAGTAGGGCCAATGGTCACCGCTTCGTCCGCGGGCCTCTGTGTAGATCAGGCGACACAGCCGGCCGTTGTCGCGGCACCGCTGGCAGAAGAGCATGCCCTTCAGGTAGTGGAAGTGGATACGGTCTCGCTGACCGCGGCCGCTGCGTTCTTCTAGAACCTTTTGCACGTGGTCGAAGAGTTCCTGGCTCACGATTGGCTCATGGCGCCCCGGGAGTAGCTCCCCCTTGTACCTCACCAAGCCGAGGTAGTACGGGTCGCTGAGCATGGTGTGGAGCTTGCTGTCAGTCACCGGACGCTCTGCCCATCGGGCGGTGGGGCGAGTGGTGAGACCAAGGTCAGCCATTGCATCGGCAAGTCGTTCGAGCGAGAAGTCGCCTGAGGCGTACAGCTCGAACGCTTGTCGAACGAGCGGTGCGCGATCAGCGTCAACCGTGATGGTGTTCACCAGTCGACCGTCGTGTTCGGCCCGCGCATTCTTGTAGCCCAGCGGCGCTCGGCCGAGGGTGCCGCCACTCCGCGCTTTGTGCTCCATCTTGGTGCGGATGTCCTCGCCACTCATCCGTACCTGCACTTCATTCATGATGTCGGCAACGCCCTTCATGGCGTCGGCCCAGATGCCTTCACCGAAGTCTTCCTTGGCCGACACGAGCTTCACCCCCATCGCGGCAAGCTGTCGCTCGGTGACGCCGGCGTCGATGTAGTTGCGAAATGCCCGCGAGCGCATGTAGATGATGACGCAGTCGATCTCCCCGGGATGCTCCTTGATGAAGTTGAGTAGTTGCCGGAAGACGACACGTTTTTCGATTGTCTGTGCTGAGGTGCCTGGCTCTAGGAACTCGCGGCGCACCTCAACGCCGAGCGCCGCCGCCTTTCGAGAGGCGAAATCCCGCTGCGTGGCGATCGAGTTCCGTCTGGGTCGACGTCGGCAGCGGTGTCCATCTGACGCTTACTCGACACCCGAAGATAGGTAACGGCCCGGCCCTCAGGATTGATGTCGTCGCTGACCTTTGCAGTTGTACTCATGCCGTGGCCTCCATGATGCGTTGGGCGGTGCGGTAGTAGCGAGCGGTGCGATACGGAGAGACGGCTCGGTCCCTTTGAGCTGCGTGGTGCGGGTCGGCCAGCCCGACTTGGGCGAGGCGGACGCGGATTGCGTCAGCGGAGACATCGAATAGTTGCGCCAGGTCAGTGGCAGTCTGGATGCCGTCGTAGAAGGCTGCGTTCAGCACTCGCTTCGGGATCAGCACACAGCCGGCGAAATAGTCGGCCACAATCTCCGCCGGCGCGCGGTGGAAACGCGCGGCCCAGTTATCCATCTGTATCTCGGGGCCGCCGTGATCGATGATGTGCTTGTATTCGTGCAGAACCGTGAACCGTTGCCGGGTCCGCGGCTCGCGCGGGTTGATCGAGATAACCCAGGCGCGGCGACAGCTGTCCCAGTCGGAGCAGCCCGAGGCGGCATGTAGGGGTAACTCGCTGTCTTGCTCCACGATGATGCGTGGCAGCTCGGAAACGATGGTGGTCAGCACCGGGATTGTCTCGACACCTCGAAGCTGCAAGAGCCGGGCAGCTTGGCGGTCAGCGATGTGCAGGGCTCGGGGCAGCGTCACCGATCGGGTGGGTGTGAGGGATCGGAGGCTCGCCAGGACGCTGACTTCTCCTGGGTAATGGTTACTGTGGCGCATGGCGGTACCTCCTTTCGGTTAGCGTTTCGTGCTTGCTGTTTAGGGTTGTTCGTCCTCTCGGTCGATCGGGCCGATACCGCCGTGGCGGCGGGCGCGGGCGGCGGCGAAAGCTTCGATGTCGGCGATGGCCTGCTCGTCGAGCTGGTGGTACTTGGCGCGCAGATACGGTTTGAGCGTGGGGAGTTCGTCGGCAGGCAGCCAGTCAGCCATGACGAACAAATCGCTGATCGGCAGCTCGAGGCCGGCAGCCAGTTTCTTGAGCGTGTCGGGCTGCGGGCTGAGATTGACGCCCGTCTCGATCTCGCTGAGGGTGGATTTCGTAAGCCCAGTCCGTTCACCGACTTGGCGCATCGACAGCCCCAGTGCGGCACGGCGGGCCCGAAGCTGCATTCCGAGCTGCTGGGCTTGGTTCGGTGTTAATGAAGTGCGCGACATTTCATGAATTATTATATGCCGAATTGTTCGCCAGGGCGAACCAGATTGTGCATTCCACAACAAAGGCAAGGGCTGTCCTATTCGATGTCGCCGTTGAATACCCAGACGCCGACCGGAGCGGCCGGGATGGCGTAGAGCGACCCGTGGCGGACGAGAGACTGGGCCAGCGCGCTGACGTCAAGGTCGACGTGCTCGCGGAACGGCGGTGCGATCGCTGCGTCGAGTTTGTCGTCCAGTCCGTAGCTATCCACGAGGGATTCGACGTAGTCGTCGATGTGGCTGTAGTGCCCGAGGTAGCAGCGGTCGAACTGGCGGCTACTGCTGTCTTGCCAGTCTTCGCGCCGCGCTGTCCACGCCTGGAACGCGGCGTCACGAAGGATGTCCTCGACGCTGCGGCTGCATCCAGCGGCTGCATCGGTGGGCTGGAATTTGTCGGCCACGGCTTTTTCCTCGATCCGGCGCGCGATATGGAGAGGATAAGGTATTTGCTGAATCGCCGGAAGGACAGCCTAACAATTTGCAGTTGCAGGCAATTCTCCGGAATTGCGGTCAAGGTTGCGTTCGCAGGATTCATAGTGGCGACCACTTTCTCTTGGAGTAACTGGCAGGAGCGCGGGCGGTGAGACGAGACTGGCCGTCTCGAACCGTCCGGCTCCTGCCAGATTCGCACCGAATGGTGCCGGGCTGACGCGAGGCTGGCGTCAGTTCGTGGACCTGCTACTGCCCCCGGTGCGACTACCACCCGCCTTGCCGTCTGCCGCTGCGGATTGGTTTTCGCCAGCGGAACTCGTGGCCCTCGGTTCGGTGGATCCGAACAGGGTGGCCAGGGCGTCTCGGCGGTTGGCTGCTTCGCGTTCGATCTCGGCGAGGGCGGCTTCGGCTTGGCCGGCGAGTTCAGGAGTGGTCTTGGCTGCCGTGATGTGGGCATCCAGAGCGTTCTTGATCTCGTCGGTGATGGTCGAGCCTCGCAACTGGGCGATGAGGGTCAGTTGCGCGTGCAGGTCGGGATCCAGTCGGATCGCGAGCGTCTTCACGCCGCGACCGGTGGAACCGTTGGTGTCCATGGTGGACATGTGGGCACACCTCCTCGGTGCTGGTGCGGTCGATCTGATCCACTGTTGTGGTTCACGGGGATCAACCGCATGACACCGACGAGGTCGCCATACGTCATCGGCCGTCGGCCTCGGTCGGAAGGACCGGGACAGTGTCGGGGAATCGGCCTTGGCGGAAGCGGCGGTTGCGGTCGAGTCGGCGGGTGGCGGCCAGTCGGCGGAGGCCCGCGGCAGCGAGGTCGGCCGCCGGCACGCCGGCCGCGAAATGCTCGTGGCGCATGATTCGGATGGCACGAGCGGACTGGCCGCCGCGCATGAGTTCGTTGGACTCGTCGAACGGTGCCGTTGAGCTGATGGCGTCCACTAGGCATTCGACCTGGGCGACGCAGTGGCGGCAGATCGCTTGGGCGGTGCGGTACTCGAACGGTTCGGCTACGGAGCCGGCGCCGAAGTACTTGTCGACGACGGCCGGTGGTAGGTCCATACAGGCGCCAGCTCGCAGACCCTCGGTTGTGTCGGCGCGGTTCATGGCAGTCGCTTCTGTGCCTGCCGGGCTGCGGCGTGCTGGTCTTTTCGTTGCTCTTCATGGGTCATTCCTCACCTCCTTCCGTTTTCTTGTTGCTGCTAGCTGGCTCGTCGGCCTGGCGTGCCTGCGCCGGGTGGTCCGTGGGCCAGCCGGGCGGATGCTTCGGCGGCGTAGGACGGGTTGAGCTCGATACCCAGCCATTGCCGGCCGTGTCGCTCGGCGGCCAGGCCGGTTGTCCCGACACCAAAGAAGGGGTCGAGGACGACGGCCGATTCGCGGCTGGCGTGGCAGTCACAGGTCGGGCCGAGCGCGCCACAGACGGCACTGCCGCCGATGGACCGAATGAGTTGTCGCCGCCACGGCAACCGGCAGGATTGGCAGCGGGCTTCCGGTGAGCCGGCCAGGATCGCCCGCTCGGCGAGGGCGACTGGGAAGGTGGCGTGGTGGGTGCCGCGGTAGTTACTGGAGCCAATCCGCCAGACGTCGCTGGGGTTCTTGCCGAGCGGGTGGCCCGCGATGCCTCGTGCTTTGAGCAGATCCAATCCGGTTGTGGTGGGACCGTTCGGGCCGCGCCACGCTTCACGGCGGGTCCGCGGTTGGATGGTCGGGTCAGGCTTGGCTCGGCCTGTGCTGCGGTGCGGCACCCGGATGGCATCGAGGTCGAAGAAGTAACGAGGCATGCGGGTGAAGACGTAGATGGCTTCCCAGGAGGCGGTTAGCCGGTCCCGTACGGAGCTGGGCATCGGGTTGGTCTTGGCCCAGACGATCTTGTTGCGCAGGAGCCAGCCGTCAGCGGCGAGGGCGAGCGCAAGTCGCTCCGGGCCGAGCAGCAGACCCTTCCGCCCCGTGCCTTGGCTGGCATGGATGCTGTAGGTGTCGGCCAAATTCAGCCAAAGCGTCCCGGTCGGCAGGAGAACGCGCTGCAGTTCGCGGCTGACTTCCCGCAAACTCTCGACCCAGCGGTCAACGTGGCTCTCCTTCCCGAGCTGGCCGCTGACTTCGTAATCGCGGAGCCGGAAGTAGGGCGGGCTGGTGAGCACCATGTCCACCGAGTCACTGGGTTGCCGGCGGAGGTGGTGGAGGGCATCGCCGACGAGGATCTGATTACGCGGCACGTCGGTCAGTCGCTTCATGCCGGACCTCCGGCGATGATGTCGATCAAGTGCTCCGGCGTCGTGATCCGAAACAGCTGCCGGTCCAGGTTGCGCGCCAAGCGTAGGGCCGCGTCCAGCTTGTCGGCCCGGCGCTCGTCCGGCACGACCCACAGCACCCGTGGGAACAGTCCGCGCTCGGCTTGTTCGCGGCCGCTGCGGCGGTAGGTTTCGTACTGCTGGCACTGGCGAATCAGCGTCGGCAGGCTCTCGGTCGCCCGGTCCACCTCAATGAACCAGTGGTCCTCGTACTCTCCGTTCGCTGTCACCGCGTAGAGATCGGGCTTCAAGGTTTCGCTACTGCCGCCGAGCCCGCTGTAGGGGCGCCAACAGCGAGGTTCCAGCTCCACCCGCACGAGTTCGAATTGACCAGCCCGGGCGGCGGTGGTCAGTGCCAAGTGGGCATCGGCAACGGCCAAATAGTGGCGGATGAATCGCTCGCCCGGCTCACGCACGCGGCCAACCGCACCAAGGCCGTCACGCAGACTGCGCAGCCGGTGCCCCGCCGAGGTGAGCATCCAGATCGAGGACGCTGATCCGGCCGACAGCCCACCGACGCGGCGAACCGGCCGTTCGACCAACCGGAATCGTTCTAGCCGCTGCAGCACGCGTCGGCACACCCGGCTACCGGACTCAACCGAGGCGTGAGCGTGGAAGAGAAAGCCGGACACCTGCGTCGTGGTCAGGAAGCGGTGGTCAGCCAGCAAACCGAGCACTGCCCAATCTCGCCCGGAAAGCAGACGAGCCAGCTCGGTCAGGCCGGCGGCGCCTCGGCCCCGGCGTCGTTCAGGACGACTCATGCAGCCGCCTCGTGCAGAGAGTCTTTCGTGGCGGCAAATTTGGTGAAGCCCCCGATCTTCGGGAGGCCGAGACAATTCCGAATCGTGGGCGTTGGTATGGCGATCGGCAGCTCGATCGGGATAGTGCGACCGCGGATCATGATGGCCTCCTCCGCCGGCCGATGTCGCCGTCTGATGCGGCGCCGGTTGAGGCGAGCAGCTCGGCAAAGCCGGCTTCCACCTCGTCGAGCGGTCGGCCGTAGCGCTGGCGGCTCAGGGCTTTGATGATTTCCGGGTTGGCAGTCGCTGCGCTCGGGGGCAGGGTCGCTCCGGAGGCGTAGGGCGTGACTTGGCCGCGGGCGAAAAGGCTGGCGTACACCTGGTACTGGCCGAGTGCGGTGAAGTCCTCGGGAGCGAGTTCGGGGTGGCCCTTTGCGAGGTGGAAGGCGTCGTCTTGCTGCAGTTGAAAGCAGATGCGCGACCGGGCGTTGCTGAGAATTGCCGAGCGCATAGCGGTCGGCAGCTGGCCGAGGTACTGGTGCGCCAAGGTGAAGCCGACGCCGTAGCCGCGGGCCTGGGCCAGAGCGTCGCCGAGATCGGTCGGTAAGTGGAGGTAGTCCTGGGCTTCATCGATGACTATCAGTACTGGGTACCGCTTGCCAACGGGGATCGCCGCGCGGGCTTGGATGGCCTGCCACAGCTGGGCTACGACCAGCGAGCCGAGCAGGCTGGCGGCTTCCGGGCCGAGCATGGCTCTGCGCAGTGGCACTAACAGAATCTTGCGCTCTGTGAAGACCTGACGCAGATCGAAGCGCGACTGCCGCTGGCCGAGCACGGCCCGCAGACTTGGGCGGAGCAGCCACTGCCGGAGCTTGTTCATGAGTGGGGCGATCGCCCGGGCGCGCTCGTTCTCGCTCAGGTTTTCGTACCAGGCCCAGAACGGCTCCAAGGCCAGCGGATCGCGGAGATGAGCGGTAATTGAGCGGCGGAAGCCAGCGTTGGTGAGTAACAGCGGCAGCATCACCAGCGTGGCATCCCGGCGCCCGGCCAAGGTGAGCAGACAGGCGTGCAGGATGTCCTGGGTCCGTGGCCCCCAGGCATCGGCGTAGAGGGCCTTAAAGATTGACAGCAGCAGGTCGGCGATTACTTCTGGCCGCTGACCATGCGCTGCCAGCGGGTTCAGCCCTACGGGTGCTGAGTCGGCCGCGTCGAGCACCACCACGTCGTCCTGGCGGTGTCTCGGTATCCGAGCGAGCACGTCATCGACCAGGTCGCCCTTAGGTTCGATAACCACCACAGCTCGGTTCGCCTCAATGTCCTGCTGAACCAACCGGCCGAGCAACACCGACTTGCCGACACCGGTCGGGCCGATCACATGGAGGTGTTGCAGCGCTGCTCTCGCTGGGAGCTGCAACGTGGCATCGAGGCCGGGCGCCGTGGCTTGGCCGACAACGCGGTCGGCGCCGACGGTTCCGAAAGTTGGTGCCAGTGGCTTGGGATGGTCGGCAGGGATGCCGGGTAAGTCGTCGCTGCCGAGCGGCCACGCGGTCAGTGCCAGGAGTTCACGGACGTTGAGGCGAAGCGGCCACAACAGCGGACTGCCGGCTTCGTTCAATCGACGCTCGTGCTCGGACCGCAGCCGCAGCGCGACGCCAGCAGCCTCACTGGTCCGGATGGCCGCCAGCAATCCGAGCACCAGGGCGCGCCGGCGGGCGATCGAACCGGCGCTGACGCCGATCCGGACCGTACAGGCGAAGCCGTGGTCACCGACCTTGCTCCTGAGAGCGGCGCGTTTCTCGCTGTCGACTCGGCCGCCATTGCCGTGCCACGCCGCCTGGTACCACGGCCGGAGTATCGAGGACGGGCTGTTGGTCGGGATAGCCAAGGGCACGCGGCGCGGTCCTAGAACGACTTGCAACACCAGCCGTTCGCTTCGGCGGGTTTGAGCCAGGGCACCAAGGACGGCCCGCACGGTGCCTTCGGACTGGTCGCTCCTCAGTGCCCGATGCCGAGTATTGGCCTTCAGCTTCATCGCCAAATTGACTGAAGGCCGTTTTGTCGTCTCGGCCAAGGTGGTACCCGGCAGGGCAGTAATGACGGCTGTTTGAACGTTGGGCAGTCCGGCCGCGGCGACGGCGAGTCGATAGCTGATCTCGCCGTCCTCGGCTGATGCTTCTAGTACGACGTGCGGACTGCGTTGGTCTGCCGCCCACTGTCGCAGCACGCTCACCGCGCGTTCTGCCTCGATCGGGCGCGCCCAGTTGATCTGCCGCCAGACCATCGACCTGCCGGCGCTATTCATGCGGCTCCTGCGGCTTTTCGCCGGCTGGGTTAGCCGTAGCATCGGCTTCTGCCTGAGCGGCAGCCTCAGCTATGGCCAGCTCGATGAGAGCCTGAGCAAGGCGTCGCAAGTCAGGTGGGTCGCGGCGCACCGCCCGGACGGAAATATTGCGTTGCCGCTGCCGACCGTGACCGCCACGAGCTGCTTTTCCTTGTGGTGAGTCCTTGAATGTTTTTGACATAGCTCCGCCCTCCTTTCTTTTGAAGATTTATTCGCGCGTTCGCCGTGGCGAACAAATGCACACTTCTAGTTAAAGTTCGCCTGGGCGAAGAGTCAATAGCGTTTGTCTATAACACAACACCGGACGGAACGAGGTTTAATCGGTAGTGAGTGTGCAAATCTCAGATCCACTTGGTCACCGGCCTGCCTCACCATCTCGTTGAACGGGCGCGGATGACGGTTAGGCAGATGAGCCCGACCAGGCCGATACCGAGGATCACCAGCAGGGTGGTCCAGACGGCCATGATCAGCTTGACGGCGATGAACAGGGCGGCGGCGCCTAGCAGGATGGTGAAGCAGACGTCGACCGCCTTGTTTAGCCAGCTGGGCGGGTCGCTAGCCACGGACGAGGTTCGCGCTCGCCTGTGAACTGCACGGGTTGGTCGGTACGACCAAGACGTTCGGCAGCGCGCGGCCCGCGGTTGAGCTCACCGATGACCCCGGGTGGCCTCGAACATCTTGCTGATCGTGTCCTGCACGATGCGTTGCATATTCTGCTCAGACGCGGAGCGGCGTTCCTGAATCTGATGCTCTCGTGCCCAGCGTTCGTCGTCGATGACGTTGAGGAGATAGACGCCGAGAAAGAAGGCAGCGACCGTTGCCGCGGCGCCGGCCATCATCCAGAGGTACCAGTACATGGCCTACATCCGGTGAAGGTCATTGATGGTGTCCATGACGAGCTGGGTGAGGCCCAGCGCACCGATGTCACCGATGGCCTGAAGCCGGCTGGCGGCGAGTGGAACCGCTAGTGCGAGCTGTTGCTCAACCTGCGAAACAAAGGCTGCACCTTGGAGGGCTCGCTGGGTAACAGCCGAGGCGGCGTCGACCTTGCAAGCTTGCACGTCGGCGCGGGCGTTGACCCGGACGACCGCGAGGCCGGCGCTGGTAGTAATGCGGTCGATTGCCCGCCCGGTGGCCCGGGTGACGGGAGCGCCCCGCCCGAACAGATCCACTTCTCCTGACATGCTTGATCCTTCCTCCTGTTTGTAGGCGATCTGCCTGGCCTTGCCATCATGTGGAAGTCGCGGCGCCAGAAGCACGTGATTGAAGGCCCGAGCAGTGGACAGGAGTGGACACCCGGCGTGGAAAGCTGAACCTCGGATAGCTTCTCTTCATGGTCGTTTCCCGGCGCGAAGTTGGAGGTCGGACCGCTCGTGCCCTCGCGGATGACCTACGGCAGATCCGGGAGGAGGGAGGTGCTACTCAGGCGAGCGATGCAGCGTTCGCCGCGACGATCACTTGGCCGCTCGAGCGGGACGAGGGCTTTTCCGAGCGGGAGACAGCGCAAGCCTTCGTGCTGACGCAGCTCCGCCGCGTCCTGGAAGAAGTTCATGCCGACAAGCGGACCGATGTCTGCGATAGAGCGGCCGCTGCCACGTTGCAAACGATCTTCCTGCGGGCGCCAGACGACCGAGAGCTGATCGCCACGGCCAGGCGACGAATGCGTGAGCGGTTCGACTGTCACCTGACGCTCGACGGCTTACGCAAGCGAGAAGACAAGCTCTTGCGCCGAATTGCCCAGGCGATGCACGGCGAGCTCGTTCGACGCGACGACGAGCGGGGCCCGCGCACGATCGAAGAACGAGTGCGCCTAGGCCACGATGGCATGCTGCGTGCTTACGGCGTGATCACCGACGGCTTGCGCCGCCTGTACCGGCACTCGCCGGCCTCAGATGCGCCCGACCGTGACTTGATCGTCCTTAACCTGCTGTATCACGTCGCCTGGACACAGTGGTGGGCCGCGCCGGTGCTTGCCATCCAGACCAGCGGCGAGCCGATAACGCCCGGCGAAGTCCTGTACGCCGATGTCGCTGGCCGGTTGGCCGTCAGTCCATTCGGCTTCCACGACGACAAACTTGCGGTCCGACGCATCCTTGTCGCGGGCGAACCGGCCGACCGGGAGGCTTTCAAGCTTCGGCTCACAGCAGACGCGGTTGGTGCGGGAATCATCGAGCGCTTCACACAGTGGGCAACAGAATGCCACGACAGTTGCGCGTTCATGCGCAGCTGGAACACCTCACTGCTCTGCGACCCACACGACTTCGCCTGGGGGCTGTGGTTAATGCTCGTAGAGTGGGACACGCTCGTCTCGGGGCCCTTTGACGACGTGGCCAGCCTTCAACTCGGGGTCTTCCCGGAGTTGAAGGCTTAACAACGACTCGAGACTACCCAAACCGGACCAGGAGGAGGCTAGCGTCGCTGACTCTGCCCGTCAAAGTCGACGCGGACGTCGAGTGCACCGACCTTCTACCAGCCTTGTGTCGCGTGCGGCTGGAGTTGGATCTGGTGCCTCCGCGTTAGGCGACAACGAGCTTCAAGAGGCTCGTAACGGCAAAGTCCGCACGGGCTGGCCGGAGCCGCTCTAGACTTGCTTCATGGCGACCGTAGAGCAAGTCAAGCAACTCTTGGTTGAGTATGGACTAAGGGTAGTCGATGAAGTCACAATCCAGAGCGGCGTGCAAGTGGTGACGGCCGAAGGACCAAAGGTAAACGTCTTTGAATCTGGCGCGTGCGTGCCGAACGGTAAGCGGCTTCACCTGATACCGGATTTTAAGGATCGTTTGAATTCAGGCTCAGCGCGGGGCGCTTCCCCCGCAAGTCGCGAGGTTTTCGTCGTATACGGTCACGACTCTGCGGCGCGAACGGAACTAGAAGCGATGTTGCGCCGCTGGGGCCTCGAGCCAATCCTCCTCGATCAGCTAGCGAGCGAGGGGGATACCCTGATTGAAAAGCTGGAACGCAGCATGGATCGTGCAGCGTTCGCCGTAGTCCTCGCTACCCCAGATGACGAGGGGTACCCGAAAGAGAAGCCCGGTGAGGTCAAGTTTCGTGCTCGACAGAATGTTGTACTTGAGTTAGGAATGATGCTACGCGGACTCGGGCGGAAGCGTGTCGCGATTCTGCTCCCTCAACTGGACACCGGCGTGATGGAGCGTCCCTCCGACATCGACGGACTGATCTACATTCCATACACAGATTCGGTTTCGGACGCGAAGGTACTACTGGCGAAAGAATTGAATAAGCAAGGTCTGAGGATTGATCTGGATTCTCTTTAATCGGCACGCGCATGGCCGTCACGACGAACCGGGACCTTTAGGGATGGGGCGCGCCGACGCCTGCGCTATGTACCGAAAAGAGTGAGAGCAGATTGAGGCTCGACAGGACACATCACCTCAGTTATAATTCGTAATTAACGAGCGATGTACACAACGGGGGTATTGATGAGTTCACAAGGTGATTGGAAAGATCTAAAGCTTGTCGTAACCACGATCGTTAATAAGGCAGTGGAGCTAAAGAATCGTCGCACCACAGAGGCCTCGGCACAAGTTAGCTACTGCGCAATCTTCTGCCAAAGCAAAGAAGAATATCAGTCATTTTTACGAAGCGTATCGGCGCGCGGTCGCCTAGCGGACGATACCCCTACCGGACCGGTTTTTGTGGTGGCAGGGATTCAAACAGATGGTGGCGAATGTCGCGTTGTGAAGATTCGAAAGCCGGACCCGACCAGGCCGGAGCGTGGAGACGCGGACTTCGCCGCTCAAGACTATGAAGGGTTGAAGCTGACGTCGGTTGACGCGGAGGGCTTTAAACTGATCAGCCGCCCGGACTTCGAGATGATAGAACTTATGGACCCGGCTTACGATGTGCGAGTTTACTTCTCTAATCCGCCAGTTGAACAGCACCGGGGTATCAGAGAGGCTCTGGCCGGCTAAGCGACTCTCCCGCCATGGCAAACTCCGTCGTCGCGTCGTTGAACCGGCTAGCTGAACGGTACCGACGTCAGGGCCTCGTCGCACTCGCAGTTCTCACCGCCCTTGCATTCCTGGCTTCCGAGGTATTTCAAAGCGTTCAAAACTTCATGACAAGTAGGAACGTAATCCCCTATCTCACCTTACTTATTCTGCTCGATTTGGCGGCCGTCACTCAGACAGGGAATCGAGAGTCGAAATTGCCTCAGCCGTCCGTTAATCAAGACGAGTCGTTGCCGTTGCTCATAGAGAAAGTCCGTGAGTGTCGGCGTAACCGCATCGATCTTCTTGAGTATGCTGGCGCCACCACTCTGCCCCTAATCCGCGAGATCTGTCGCGAGCAAGTTCCGCTCCGTGTCCTTCTAAAGCATCCTGACACCGTTAGCGGTATGCAGAAGCAAAGGATGATTACTACGCTAGACACGCTTTACAATTCGATTTTCGAAGACTATGTCGGCTCGGTGGAAATTCGATGCTACCGACTGCCGTACTCGCTGCGCGGCCGGAAGCTCGGCAACCGGGTCCTCGAATTGGGTTGGCTGACTCCCGATAGCCGCAGGCAGACAGCTTACGGACACGCCAATCCGTCGTTCCTCGTTGATATTACTCGGGCAGAAAACGGTTACTTTCCCGCATTCTTCCAGAGATCCTTCGACGAACTCTGGAATGCCCCGGATACGGAAGACGCTGCCGTGGTCCTGACAACGCTTCAGGCAGGAGCCTAAAGCACCGCAGAATCTCTAAGAGGTGCGTAGAATGACTCGCCATAACTGAGAGCGTCTAACAGAGCAGAAGTGGCGTCTTCTGGATCTATAGTTTGCGAAGCGAAGGCTTCAGCTTCATCAAGGCGGACATCAAAGGCAGCCGCGGCAAGCGCGGTCGTTCCTGGAACTAAATGATGTTCTGCCCGTGCAACGACGGGGCGGCCAAGCACCGTAGCTAGGATTTTTTGCCAGATCGAACTTCTTGTCCCGCCTCCGGCCAACCGCAAGACGATACCGTCATCGATAACCGCAAGCGCGTTCAGCGCAATCCCCAAGGATTCCAAGGCGGCGCGGCACCTGATCGATGCTCGAGTGACCGGCCGTCCATCTCTGGAGACAAGGCGGTGCTCGCCGTGGGTGATGCCTGCTCGATCCCACAGCGGCAGTAACATCACACAGCCCTCTGATCCGGCAGGCTGAGAGTCCGCCAGCGAATCGAGGACGGCCAACTTACGTATTTGGTCAGGTCCTGCGACTGAGCTCGCCATGCGTTCGATCGCACCACCAAAGCCGGGGCTCGAAACTCTCCAGTGGTACGGAACGTCCGGAAGCCACGCTGCACTCGCGGCATCGAAGAGGTCGGTGCTTGACTGGTACAAGCTTCCAAATGTCCCTAAGTAGATCATTTGCAAGTACGTTTGGCGCTCTCCGATTCCTAACGGAGCAGACAGGCTATCGGGGCCACCCGCGCAGATATGCGTTCGTTGAGGCAACCCACAAGCTTCCCGTGCGCTTTTGGAAACTTGGCCGATGACGGAAATACACGCAACCGGTTCCGGCGGCAATAGCTCGTCGGTTAGATTCGCAAGCATTCCGTTCTCTCGGATGCTTAGTTCAGCAACGGAACAAGCGTTGACGGTTAGTTCGTTAGTGAGGCGGAAGCCAAGATAACCAATGAGATCGGTGATGCACGGCTTGTGCATCTGTTGGCGCATGGCTTCATGCTTCAGCCAGCCCACCCGGCGCATCGTTCTCAACACTCCGCGGTCAGGAGAATCGACATTAGGCAGGTACCAATAGGGCAGCCCCACCCCGCTATCCGGGTGGGAACGATCGAACACCACCAGGACTGGCGCGATTGCAGAGATATACAGGGACGTTGCTGTCGCCGGTTCCAACCCAGCAGCCAGCGCGGTTTCATTCAAAATGCCTGTCACTGCGGACCACCAAAGTCGAACATCGTATACGTCAACGCCCCTTACCTCCCGCAGGCTTGTCCGCGGTGACGGCGAAGAGTGGGAAGCCACCTGCGCCCCGTCCGCGTTAGACACCGCGCACTTGATGTAGCTGGTTCCGCAATCTAGACCGATGAAGTAACTCGGAGTCACTCGTTCCCCCGATCACGAATCGATGCGCGCTCAGTCTATGTGTGGCGCGGTCGGCCGAGCTATGATCCAGCAGGCTACAGTATTTTGAGACCGGGGGAAATGCATGATCGTCGCGATCCATCAGCCGAATCTATTTCCGAGGCTGAAGGTTCTGCAGAAGCTGGCGTTTGCCGACTCTTGGATCGTCCTGGACGACGTTCAGTTCGCCCAACGCGAGTATCAAAATCGGGCGTACTTCTTCCCAACGACCGAAGGTCAGCCGCCCCGGTGGTGTTCTCTGCCTGTTAGCCTCCCTTACGGACGAGACACGCGTATCCAAGATGTCCTGGCAAGTCCTGGCGGCATCAGCAGGGTCCGAAACGTACTCGACGCATGTTTCTCGGAGACGGGGGACGCGGCGTGGGAGAGCCTTGCAGGTGGATATGAGCCAAGCCGGCCACTCGTCAGCGCGGGAATCGCTACAACGGTGAACCTCCTTAAGAACGTTTCAGCTCCGCACATTCTCCTAGCCTCGCAGCTGCGGACTGAGGCTCTCCCGAGATCTGAGGGTATTGCGCAACTTTGCTCGCTTGTCGGCGCCGACACCTACCTGGCTGATTCAGGCGCGGCGGCGTACCTCGATATCACCCTGCTGGGTCGGTCCGGAGTTGACGTTGTTTGGCAAGTGTGGGCTGATCCCGGACGATGGCACGATGAACTGGACGGCATCGATTGCCGCAACGGTTCAGCCTTGAATATATTGTGTAGGCTTCCTGATCGCTATACCGAGCTTCTGGAAGTCACCTCGTTCGCCCGGTCGAAGGAGCGCGCTCTACAGTGACACGAGTCCTACTTACTAACGACGATGGTCTGGAAGCTCCCGGTATGGCCGCGCTTGTGGATGTCATCAATTCACTTGGCTGGGCGGCGACTGTCGTCGCTCCCGAAGAGCCAATGTCAGGGTCTTCGAGGTCAAGGAAGGGAGATGCAGAACTTCCCTGGCGCAGGGTTAGTGACGCTACAGTGCCTACCTTCGCCCTTCGTGGAACGCCGGCCGCCTGTGTGGTTTTCGGCCTCACGTCTGGACTGGTAGAACCTGTTGACTTTTGCTTGAGCGGTGTCAACGCAGGTGAAAATCTTGGTGCTGAGCTGAGCGTCAGTGGGACCTTCGGCGCGGCCTTAGAGGCGGCTTCCTTTGGTGTCCCAGGCATAGCGCTCTCTCGGCAATACGGAGGCGATATCGGGAGCGATCCCAGTAGCTGGGACTGGTCACAAGTCGTAAAGCATGCGCCAAGCGCGATTGAGTGGACTACTCAGCAGAGCAAATGGCGCGTCGCGAACATAAATCTTCCTAATAGCCCGGCGATTAATCAGCCGGTTCGCTCCCGTGTTAGTGACCGCTCCTACTTCCAGAATCGGTTCAGCCTCGATGAAAATCGAATCCTAAGCACGTATGCTGACCTGGCGAATCTCGATCCGCGAGACGACATCATGCATTTCGCTGTCGAAAACCGCATCTCGGTATCGTTGTTCGCAAGCGTTCACTCGGAGCTTTGAGCTTCGAAGCTGGTCCTCGTCTGATGCTAGTACCGTGTCGAACTCGTGCCCGATGAAGTTTCGCGAGAATGTGGTCCGGTCGCTGGCGATCGCGACGAACGGAAGCACCCTGCATATGTGCGCGATCAAAGTCGTCTGGTCCGCTCAGTTGCCAACGCAAACGTGAAAAATCAGCAGGAAGCGCTCAGGGTTTCACCGAGGTTTATATGAACCTACTAACGCAGTTCGATTACGACGATGTCGCCGAGGCGGCTGAGGTCAGAGCGCTTCGACTTCGTCGAAACTGAAATTCGGCATCGCGTTAAATTCAATCCAGTTCAGGGAAACCACGACCCACCTCAGCTCCGACGGCAAACCCGAGATGGGCGCTTCGACCTCAGGCATCGATAATCGCTCATACGGACCGTTATTGAGTCGCCAATCAAACGCGTAGAAACCTCGCTCGCTGTAGCGATAGAAGTCGGCGTAATTGCCCGTCGTCGTTCGCGGCGAGCGGCCGATGGCGCGGCCCGAGCTCGGCATCGAGTGAATGTATTCAATCAGCTCGCGTGTGGCCTTCGTCCAGCCATCGGGCTGAACAGGCAGCTTCCCGGAGCCTGCTGTTGAAAAAATTCCGAGCGCGCCGCGGTGATCTTCCGCGACAAAATCGAATTCTTCCCCGGGTGCCGGCACGAACAGCTGTTCGACGAGAAAGCGCGGAGCATGTTGCTGGTTCATTTCAGTTCTCCCCCCTGGAAGCCGCCAATGTCGTCTTCTGACCACGCACCGCCTTCATCGTAGGGGGTGCCCTTTGGGAACTGGCTCTTATCATACTTGCCCTGACAGGTCACACAGACTGGGACCGCTTGCCCCGTTCGGTACCTCCAAGGCAGCGTGAACCGCGCAGAGCTCTTGTCTCCACCAAGCTGTTGATAGACGCTGTTTTCGGCACAGCCCCAACAGCCGTCGCTGCCACCGTTGTAGCCGGCGACAACCTTGCCTGTCTCGAGGTTGTAACCTCCGATTAAGGTCGCCTTGTAACCTTTCGTGACCGCCAGATCGTCTCTTGCTGCGACGGCGCGCTCATAAAGTTGTTGCTCCTCGCTATTGCAATTGTGGACTAAAACGGCTTCACGTTGATCATCGGTGGACGTGACGAAGAAGTCGTGATCTCCCTCGACAGTCAAATCCCACATATCAGACTTGCCACTTACGGGCGTCTTCTGTTGCACAATCACATTTACGCCGAGCGGCGACAAAAGTCGGTCCTTGGCGCCTAACTTATCGGCATCCACCCATTTACTGCGACTCGTGCTCCAGATCGGGTGATTGGCAGTGGTGTGGACCACTGACGTCGAGCGATGCGGCCCCGCAATCGTCAGATCGAGCAAAGAGCCTTCGTTCTTGACCATGACCTGCAGCACACGCTTGATGCCGACCGAGCGACGATCATTTGCAAAGGTCTTTACCCGATCGCCCGGACGAACGTCTCGGATCGCTTTCACGGACCCGTCACCGAGCACAACTCTGGTGTCCGCTCTGAAACTCTGGCCACACCCAATGATGTATTGCTTGATAGTGACATCCGTCGGCAGGCCCTCCAGCCCTCGACCGAATTTCACCGATCCCATCACTGATCGCGCCTCGCGATAAGCGGTGTTCCACTCGTAGGTCAAATTGTTGCCGCAGAGCTTGTAGCCTGATGTATTGCAGAAGCTGGCCCATGTCTCGGCTTCGTTGATGAAGTCGCCATACGGATTACCTCGTGGGCCGCTATAGCCGACGGAGGCCGCGTAGGCAGCAAAGGCCTTAGCGAGCTGGTTTGCTCCCGGGGCGGTTTTCAGGACGGAAACGTCGGGACTGATATTGATGACTTTGAGATCAGATGCACTCCCACCGGCGCCCCCGACGAGGCCCACGGACTGGGCGGAACCCGCCGAATTATCCGATCCGTGACACGGTCCATCGCATTCTTGGTGGAGTCCGGAGGCGTCGCTGCTCGTGATCGGAGTGTTATGCGAGTAGGAATATCGGTTGTTCTGCTGCGGGTCGCTGGGCGAGAGGATCGGGTCTGCGGTCAGGAATCGTCCGAGGTTGGGGTCGTAGTCGCGGGCGCCGAGGTGGACGGTGTTGCTTTGGGCGTTGGTATCGCCGTTGAGGTAGGTGTGGGTGCTGGTCCAGGGGGGTGCGGCGCCGAGTTGGTTGCCGAAGGGGTCGTAGTGGCGGGTGGTTGTGGCCAGGGTGTTGCTGTCGAGTTCGTCGGTGATGGTGTTGTTGCGGTCGGCGTTGAGCCAGACCAAGGTGCCGTTTGCGGGGCCGCCGATGGTGGTGGAGCGTTCGGCGATCGGTGCACCGAGCACGGCGTAGGTGCGGACGCCGGTGACGGTTCCGCTTGGTTGTCCGGCTGGGGTGTGGAGTTGGGTGTCGCCGAGGTAGAGCGTGTTGCCGTGCGCTTGGTCGAGGGTCAGGAGGAGGTTGCCGTCGGCGTCGTAGATGTTGCTCTGGGTGCTTGCGCTGGCCGCGACGGTGTTGAGTCGGCCTTGCGGGGTGTAGGTCAGTGACTGTCCGGGGCGAGTGGTTGCTTCGCCGGCGGGGTCACTACCAAATGTGTCGCTGCCGGTTCGTCCGCCACTGTAGGTGATGCTGCCGAGGACGTGCGGCTGCGCGGAGCCGGCCGCCGGGTAGTTGTAGGTCGCGGTGGTGTCGGTGCCGCCGGTGAGGTTGTGTTGCACAGTGCTGGTGCGGTTGCCGGTGGCCTTGTCGTAGTGGTAGTCGGTCCAGTACGGGGCGATGCCGCCGACGCTGCTCGCGGCCGTGGGTTCGCTGCTGCAAGCTCCGGATGCGAGGGTCCAGGCCGCGGTGATCTCAACAAGGTGGTCGTAGCTGAAGCATTGGACCGTGTTGCCGGAGTCGGCGTTGGTGGTGTCGCTGGTGACGTTGCCGGCGTTGTCGTAGGTGAAGTTGTTATCCGCCGGGGTGAAATGGGAACTGGCACTGGTGGTGGTCAGCAGGCGGTTCAGGCGATTGGTGCCCGTGGAATAGTAGAACGTGCGTTGCAGCTCAGTCGCGCCGTTGCTACCGATCTCCTGGCTAAGGAGGTTCGTGTTGGTGAAGCTGTCGTTGGCGAGGTAGGTCGTGTAGCCGCCGTAGATGACAGGATTGCCGAGTGCGGTGTAGCTCGTGCTCAGGTATTCGGCCGGCAGGCCACCCATGGCGTCGTCGGTGACACCGTCGAGGCTGCCGTCGGGGTTGTAGTCCAGGGCGTGGCTGTAGGTGGTGCCGCTGAAGGCGCCGAGGGCGGCGTCGGTGGATATCTTCGTGTCCGTGGTCAGCGGCCGGTAGAGGGCGTCGTAGCTGGTGATCTCGTTGGTGAAGGTGTCACCGTTGGCGTAGCTGGATGAGCTGGCGAGCTGACCTTTGGGCAGGCCGGCGCCGTCGTAGTTCCAGCCGGCGAGTTGAGTTCCGCTGGTGGTGTTGAGATATTCGCCGGTCTTGCGGTTAGCGTCGTCATACTTGTATGCCAGTGTGACCCGCGCGGGCGTCGAGCCGGATGTGAGTCGGGCGTCGCTTTCGACGGTGCTGACGCGGTCGACATCGTCGTAGGTGGTGTCGGTGGTGCCGGTGTCGGGGTCGACGGCTTTGCTGAGCAGCCCCAGCGTGTTATACGTCCAGGTCCAGGTGTTGTGGGTGGAGGCGTCGGTCATGGTGTGCATGTCGCCGCGGCCGTCGTAGGTGTAGCTGGTGGCCAGGGGCGTGCCGGTGGGGATGGTGTTGTCGTACTGCCATAGCTGCGTGGTGCGACCGCGGGCATCGGTGAGCGTGGTGGTCGGTGTGCCGCCGGTGGGTGGGGTGACGTCCGTGCGGTTGCTGCCGCTGTAGGCGTAGCTGGTGCGCCACACTTCCGTGCCGTTCACCAGCTGGATGTCAGCGGTCTTGCGTCCGGCGCCATCGTAGGTGGTCTGAACCTGTCCCGGGACCGCGGTCCCGGGCTGGATTAAGGCGGTGCTTGGACTGGAATTGATTGCGCCGTAGGGGCTGGAGGTCAGATACACCCGGCCGACGCTGTCGTAGAACGTGTCGGTGACGACGGTGCCGGCCAGGATGTGGTTGCCGGAGCTGTTCTTGCTCTCCGACCAAGACTGAGTCTGCCGCGCCCGCCCCAGGCCATCGGACAGGACGTAGGACGTGACCGTCCCGCCGGTCGGGGTCAGCGTGGTGGTGGCGACCGCCAGCGGTGCCGGCGTCGCCGGGGCGTAGTCGGTGTAGGCATAGCTGGTGGTCGGAGCGCTGGGGTAGCTGGCTTGAGGACGGTCGGCTAGCCAGACCTGGCTGCGGCGCCCAAGTGCGTCGTAGGTGATGGTGGTGATCTCGTTGTTGAGGTCGGTCGCGCTGATCTGCGCATGCCAGGCCGGGTTATAGGTCGCCTTGGACACCCAGTTCAGGCCGTTGGTCTGAGCGTCAGTCGTAGTCGTCACCGCGGTGACCGGCTGCGTGGTCTGGTTCACCCCGGAGGCGTTGGGGTTATAGGCGGTCTTGCTGACCCGTCCGTCCTGGTCGGTGACCTGGATGACGCGCCCAAGCCCGTCATAGAGATTGGTGGCAGTGATCTGCATGATTCGCGGGTCTGTGCCAGTGCCGGTGTAGGCGGTAACCCGTTTGACGGTAGTGACGTCACCCTTGGTCGGTGCCGCACCGAGCGCGGCGCCGTCGTAGTAAGTGAGGATGTCCGAGATTGCATCTGCCGGGTAGGTCGGCGGCGTGCCGCACGGTTGTGCGACGGTGGCGACCTCCGACGGGTAGTCCATCAACCAGGTGGTCGTGTTCTGCGCATAGTCGGTTCGAGTGCAGGTGGAGCCGGCGTTCGTGGAGTCATTGCTGACCGTACGTACCAGGCCAGTGTTGTCATCTCGAGTGGTGTGCACGTCGACCGTCTGGGTGCCGCCGGCGGCGAGCGCTGTCGTGGTCTTGACTTCACCGTCGTCGACGATCCGCGACTGTAATGTGCCGTCGTCGGCGTGCACCGTCGAGGCCCACGGGGTGGAAAGAACGTCAGAGAGCGGCGTGCCGCCGACGGGGTTCGGCGTGATGGCTTCACGGACTTGACCGGCCAGCCACCGCGAGTCCGTGACGTGAGCGCCGGAACTGTCCGTCACCACCGCGCTGCGGGTGGTGCCATCGTTCATATGGTCGCCGTCCATACCCTGGTAATAGGTGTAGTCGCTGACCTGCTGGGCGGCCGGTGTGCCGCTGTCGCCCTTGCGGACCTCGGCCGTGCTGAACCCAGCGAAATCCGACCAGCCACGGTACTTGTTGACGGTGAACGGCGACGTGTCGTATCGCCAAGCCGGTGAACCGTAGCTGTAGTCGGTTTCGGTGCGCAGGTCGTTCACCCCGCCGGTGTGCGGATCCTCGGTCACGATCTGCACCACGTACTTGTGGAACAAGTCTGCTTGCGCCGCGACCGGAGGTGTGACCTGCGGGGTCCACCACTGCAGGAAACACCGGTGCGTATCGCTATCGGGACTGGACTTTAACGTTGCCGTATAGGTGGAAACGCACGCCGGGTCCGGGTTCGCGTACTGGATGGCGTCGATCGCGCCGGTAGTGGTGTCGATTTCGACGATCCGGAACTTCGCCAGCTGGGTGTAGCCGTCGTTGGCGACCCACACCCGGTTGTACATACCTGAGGTACTCGGCTTGAACACCGTCGGGGCGAGGGTGATCGTGGCGGCACCGTACGTCCCGCTGCCCGAGACCGATCCCTTCTGCTGCACTTGGGACAACCAGAGCGACGGCGGGTTGTAGGTGTCGTTCGTGGCCGGGTAGTCGTGGTTCAGTGTCCACGTGTTGACCGTCGAGTAGCCGGTCACCGTAGTGCGCACCGAGGTCGTCACCGAGGCCAGCATCTTCTCGCTCCAGAAGGTCGGCGAGACCTTGCCGGTGCACGGCGAAGCCGCGCAGTTCTGATCCCACGGCACGTCCGGCATCAGGGTCGGGGTACTGCTTGAGCAAGTGTTGCCGGTCTTGCACCGCTCGACATACGCGAGATTGACTTGATCCCCGTGCCCGCCGGCGGTGTATACCGAGCCGGATTGCATGCCGTAATCGATCTCAGTGAGTTCGCCGCCGCGAACATAGCTCGTTCCGCCGGAACCGTTCTGGGCATAAAAGTTGGTTTCCTTGGCGTAATGCAGGGCTTCGGCGTTGCCGTGAGGGTCGACGACGTAGTCAAGGTTCCACCGCCACGCCTCAGTTTTGGCTTCGGTGGCAAACGTGCCCTTGGCGGTGCCGCCAGTGCCGTTATAGCCGGGCTCGCCGGCGTCGTTACCGAACACCGGCACGGTCCAGACTGAGTTCGTCGGCGGCGTCGCGGTATCGCTGGTGTAGCCGGGCAGGTGATTCATGCCGAAGTAGTACTGGGTGCCGTCGCTGGTAATGACTTCCCAGCAATCATTGCGGAAGGTCACGGTCGTGCAGGTCGTCAGCTCCTTTACGAGGGTGCCGTCATCATTCTGCAGCCGCCACTCACCCGGGTTGGCATCCTTGACCAGCGTGCCCGAATGACCGGCGAAGGACAGCACGCCGTTGTCGCTCTTCCAGCACAGGTCGCCCGAGGTCGTGACCGGGCCGCTGGCGCCGGTGTCTTCCGAACAGGACACGTACTTGCGTTCAATGAACCCACCGCCGGTCAGCGACCAGCCCTCACCCACAGCCGAGGGCTCGTTGTTAGTCGAGGAGGTTTCGCCATCGACGGAGCCGGAGTCATAGGACAGCGACAAGTTCGGCGCCGGACCGGCCGCCGCTGGGGGTGTGGCCATCGGGTAGCTGTAGGTGAAGCTGCCCGACTGAGTGGATACGCCCCACTGTCCCGATGGCTTGAGGTCTGTGGCGGCATAAGTGCCGCCACCCTTGGCGGAATTGGCGGCCGACGTTGCCGCTATCACGATCGTGCGGCCAGATACGGGCGCGGTGATGAAGGTGTTTCCGCTGCTGTCCCTGGAGATTGCGGACACAGCGATGGGTGTCGTATTGCTACCGGTGGCGGGCATCTCCACCCACTGGACGCGGCCAGCGTAGCCGCCGCCGTAGAGGTTGTTGACCAACGCCGCCGGCACCTTAACCTGCACCGTCGAGGCGGCCCCGGATGTGCGCTGGACACTTAAGGCGACACCGTTCAGACCGCGGACATGTCGATCCGCCGCCGACAGCACTGCCACCTTCACCTGCTGCGCGGTGGCTGCGTTGGTTCGTGCCGCCAGACCACTGGTGCCGATCGGTGCCCATGCGCCGGCGGCGATGGGCCGCACTGACGCGACACCCAGTGCTGACATCGCGCTACGCGCAGGGGCGGCAGCCAGCTGCAGGCTGTAACTGCCGGCCGCTGGCACCGCAGCCGGCTGCGGCGCCCACTCAGCTGGAGCGGCCGTTGCCCTTGGGACGGGCGGGGACCAGTGTGTGACCGTGACCGGCTGACCCGCATAGGGCTTGGGAGCCTTGTGCTTGGTAGCTGTTGCCGCGAAGGCAACGCTCTGCAGCGATCCGGCGGCCAGACAGGCAGCAGTAAGGGAGACGACGAGGAGCCGAGTACGGCTGATACGACGGCGCGACAGGGTCATGAGCGGCCACCAAACTGCGTGTGAAGCGTATTGATTTCGGAAGCGCTAAGCGCGACCGGCCAAAACATCGGGTCGGCGAGTGAGCCGTGGTACCAGTCGGTCAGGCCGTGGTGATACCAGGCCCGCCCGACGGCTATCGCGCCGCTCGATGCCGGCGGCGAGGACACATGCGTGACTTGACCGACGGGAGGGTTCACCGCATCGCTTACATATAGCGACAGTTGATGGGTCGGCGCGTCCCAGACCATGATCAGCAGCATCCAACCGGAGCCGACCGATGATGCCGGGGTCGTGCAGTCGATCGGGGCGGTGTCGGTTTGATCCTGCGGCATGCAGACACGCCATTGTTCGCTCGGGGTCCGCTGAATATAGAAGGCGGAATCAGCCGGGCCATCCTGGCTCAAGACCGTTTGATAAGGGGCATCCCCAGTAACGCGTCCCATCGGCTTCACCCAAATCGCGGCCGTCATGCTGTGCGCGGCGTCGGCCGGCACATCGGACACGGCCGCAGTCGTAGCCGCCAAGCTGTTCTGCACCACACCCGGACTACCAAGATTCAGAAAGCCTTTGTATGACCAGGAAAAGTATGGGTTCATGGGACTGCCCCACGTGATACCTGTCGCCAAATTCAGGTTCTGAGCCGGAGACGGAGTGATTACGGTGCCATCGGCTACCGTGTTGCCCGACCCGGAACCGGGCATCAGCCAAACGTGCTGAGCTTGGTTCGCAACCGTGCCCTTCGGGTAGTAGGTGTATGTCCTACCGTCCGAGGCGTTGCCCGCCTTGTCAATCGCGACCAGGCTGAGATTGCTGGTGAACTCCTGCGGCGTGATATTGACCTGGACGCTGCCGGAGGCGTCGAGGCCGCACACGCTGACGACGTCCCCGGTCGTCGAGTTGCAGGCCGGCGCGTTGTCTGAGGTGACACTCAAGCTGGACTCCGGCGTGTAGACGTATTGGTATACGTCCATTGGGGTTGTGGAGTCACTGATTACGACAGCACCCGGTTGACCCTGCTGTCCAGTACGCACCGTTGGCACCGGGTCGCTGGGGGCGAAGAATTGGAAGTCGCCGGCCACAGGGCTCAGCGTCGGCGCCGGAGGCCTAGTCAAATCGACGGAGAACGGGAACCATCCGCTCCAATCGCTGCACGACGCGGCTCCCTCCCCGCCGATGCAGCCCTGCGCGTGGTATTCGTACTGGCCGTTATCAGCAAGAGTGACGCCCAGTCCCCAGGTCGCCGTCGTTCCGACTGCGGTGTCCGCTGCACGGCCCGAGGTCACCAGGGCGGGCGGGTTCACCGCGGTGGTGTAGACCTCGAAGTTGTAGTAAATATTCGAAACGTAGGTAGTGCTCGCCGCTGACTGGGCCGACAGCCTGGGCGAGGCGAGGCGCGTGACCGCACCCAGGCCACAGACTGCGTAACAGCCGCTCACCGCGCGATTGAAGGGCACGCCCGGACGCGTATAGAAGGACACGTCCAGATACGGGTCGTTTTGAAACTTCTTCCACGACTGCCAATCCGACTCGCCCGCCGTCGATGCCTTCAGCCCAAGGGAGATAGCGCCGTACTGCGCATCAGCTGCTCGCTGCACCGCCGCCGTGACATCCCAGCCGACTGAGGCGGCCGGGCACGACGAATTCCAGCCGTGTGCCATCGCGGTAGTAGCGATTTTGTCGGACAAGGTCGGCGGGTTAGCTGCCGTCGTCGACGACGAGATCGCGCTTGTGGTCCACAGCTCGACATCTGTCGGAGTGCAAGACGAGGAGTACACCTCGCTCGCGCTGAATTTGGCCGCATGAATGTACTTGCCGTTCAGGGCGGCGGTGTTCAGCGTCCAGTAGCTGCGCGTCAAATGTGCATTCGGGTCGGTGCTGTGCGCGACATCGATGTAGCCAACGTGGGCGTAGGCGTCGCTCGCGCCGGAGCCGTTCCAGTAACTCGTCGTGGGGTAGGTGGAATCGGTAAAGGTGTAGTTGATCTTGTCGCCCTCGAACGCGGCCGGCGGATCGACATAGACCGGATAGACCACGCCCGGCGTCGACAACACCGACGCCGCGTTCACCGTGATGCTCGTCGTGGTGTCCGAGTGGGCGATCGGAGTGGGCAGATCCATACCGCCCGGACCGGCCGCGCTAGCCCCAGCCGAGGACGAGTCCCACCACGTCGGCGACACCGACACCAGCTGGGTCTTGCCGTCGCTGGCCGTGGTCAGCGACCCGTCTGCGTTGACCTTCGAATTCATGGGCCCGTCATCGATACCGAAACTGACAGCGGCCAGGCCCGGATCACTCGCGGCGGCTGCCGACTTGACCACAAGCACCTCCGACATCCCCACGGCGGTAGCGGTCACGACGAGATCGACGCCGGGCATCACCTCGGAATATGTGGCCGAACTGCCCGAGACGGTGGGGGTGGGCAGCGCGCCGCCCGTCCACGACTCCGACAGCCAATCCCCCGACGCGGCCTGGATCTGGGCCAGCGGTGCTGCGCCGCCTCCGGCCGAGAACTTCACCGGCACAGCAGCGGTCTGTGGCGTCAGCTGCGATCCGTCGGGTTGCAGGCTCAGATTCAGCGGCGCCCAGGAGCCGTCAGGGCCTTGCGCACGAACCGGGACGGGCGAGGCTGACAACGAGAGCGAGCCATCGGGGTGCGCCACCACCATCGAAGCGACATCGGTCTCGGCAGACACCGAGACGTCATGGCCATACAACTGGGCAATCTGCATCGCCGCCGTTTCGTCCGGGGCGCTTTGCGCGTCTGCCGCGGAGGGCTGCGAGCTCGGATCAGCCGAAGCGGCGGACATGAGTGGTGCAGTGACAAACAACGAAGTGACCAAGCCACACACGGTCGCCAAGCGGACGAGACGAGATGACACAGCGAAGCCCCCGAGAGCAGCACAACATGGCGCTCTCGCGCATGAAGTAAGGGTTAAAAGTCTTAGGTCGCTCATAACCTACGGAGCACGATCAAAGACTGTCAAGGATCATTTCTACGACCGTCAGAGAGCCCGCACGCATGCGAGACCGAATGCGACCCATTTGTCGCAGTCGCTCGATGAGAAGTCGCGATAAGGGAAACCGAGGATGTCCCGCAGATGAACTGGGAGCCCTCACCCGGTTTTCCGGACACGGTCAGGGTGGCCAGCTCGCTGAGGCCGGCTTTCGAGCACCCTCCGTCGCTCCTGAACCCAGCAGTAAAGATTGTCAGCAACGCGTCGACTACCCTGTAAGCGGCTGCTGTGGGCCTTATGCGAGCCGAGCATCCCACTCTCACCAGACCAGGCGCTTGAGCATCGCCGCCAAGTGAGTGCTACCCAGCCAAGCGTGCCCCAGCGGGCCGTCGAGCACTCACCCGCTTTAGACGCGTTGTCGAGGGTGAACTTGCTGGGTCCCGGCACCCGTTGTGAGCCCTCGGCGTTGCCGGCAAGTCAGTTACGTCATCACGTTGGTTCAGTCCTTAACCCGCACCCTGATCCGCAGATCCCGACCGCAGACCAGCTCAGCGCGGTTGCGCTCAATATTCGTACAGGCCCAGGTGTCAAGCACGAATCCGACTGGCGGGTACTTTCGCGCGTCGCCGAGTGACCCTGTTGAGCCTGTTACGTCCGTGGTGAACTACACCAGTCAGAACACCTACAGGACGGACCTCGCGGTCGTGCCGCCAGGAAGCGATGGGACCATCTCCATTCGCAACGGCGGAGCGGGGCCCGTCGACATTGTTCGCGAAGTCGAAGGCTGGTTTGCCTACATGCTGGGGCCGAAGCCGGACGAAGTGTCTGTGGCCGGTATGGACAACGGTTCCGATGTCTCGACGACGGGTTCCGACCCGACTCCCAGAACAGAGATCGCCTGATCGAACCAACATGTCCCGAGACTTCGAGGCACACTTGGATGACTCGTCCCAACCAATCTGGAAGCAGACTGTCAATGGATGTCGCGTCAGCTGCGAAGGGCACAGCTGCCGGCTTTCAACTGAACCGCCCCGGCGAGTCCGGAGACTCCGAACCTTGGAAGGGTTGGGGTCATGTCGAGGAGTACGAGGTATCCGGTCGAGCTGCGTGAGCGGGCGGTGCGGATGGTCGCGGAGATCCGTGATCAGCATGAGTCGGAGTGGGCGGCGATGGGCAGGGTCGCCGAGCTGCTCGGGGTTGGGACGCCGGAGACGGTGCGTAAGTGGTGCCGGCAGGCAGCGGTCGACGCCGGCTCCCGGCCAGGCGTCACCACGCAGGAGTCGGCGGAGCTGAAGCGACTTAAGCGTGAGAACGCCGAGCTGAAACGGGCGAACGCGATCTTGAAGTCGGCCTCGGCTTTCTTCGCGGCCGAACTCGACCGGCCACAGCACTGATCGTCGCGTTCATCTCCGAGCACGCCGGCGTCCGACACGAGGACGCCGACGGGCTGGGGCTGGCCTGGGGTGTCGAGTCGATCTGCGAGCAGCTCACGATGATGGGCTGCAAGATCGCCCCCGCGACCTACTACGAACACCGCGGCAAGAAGCCGACCACGCGGGCCCTGCGCGATGAGGCGCTGCGCACCAAGATCGCCGCTGCCCACGCCGCGCACTACGGCGTGTTCGGGGCGCGGAAGGTCTGGCTCACGCTCAACCGCGAACGCGGAGCTGATGAGGCCCCGATCGCCCGCTGCACCGTCGAGCGGCTCATGGCCGAGCTCGGACTCGCTGGCGTAATGCGGGGCAAGCTCAAGCGCACCACGATCAGCGACCCGCGCGCGGCCAAGCCGGCCGATCTGGTCAACCGCAACTTCCGCCCCTCCGCGCCCGACCGGCTCTGGGTCGCCGACTTCACCTACGTCTCTACCTGGTCGGGCTGGTGCTACACCGCGTTCGTCATCGATGCCTACGCCCGCCGCATCCTGGGCTGGTCGGTCGCGACCACGATGACCAGCCAGCTCGTCCTCGACGCCGTTGACCAGGCCGTGTGGACCCGCCACCGCGCCGGCCGAGACCTCACCGGACTGATCGCCCACCACGACCACGGCAGCCAATACTTGTCAGTGGCCCACTCCGAGCGCCTCGACACGGCCGGGATCAAGCCCTCCACCGGCGCGGTCGGCTCGTCCTACGACAACGGCCTCGCCGAGTCGGTCATCGGCCTCTACAGGACCGAGCTGATCAAACCGCGACGGCCATGGAAGGGCTTCGACGACCTCGAAGTCGCCACCGCCGAATGGATCGACTGGTTCAACCACCGCCGACCGTTCGAGTACTGCGACGACCTCACACCCGTCGAAGCCGAGCACGCGCACTACCGTCACCACCAGACGCCGGCCACCGCCGGAGTCTCAAATTAGAAAGTCTCCGGACTCGCCGGGGCGGTTCAAACTGCTCGGATCCGTAGGCCGGTGGATGGCGGCGCGACGGACGCAATCCCGTCAGGTCGCGCGCGCCAAGGAACTGCTTGGCCTGCGTCGGCACGATCTGTACTCATATCGCATCGCATTGAGTCATCCGTTGTACCCGCGGGGTGAACCGCACCCAGACGATCGTGCAGCGTTCTGCTCAATGGTCGCGCCGGATGTTGCCTATGCTCTGGAGCGAGGCTGGCTTGAAGAACTCAAAAGTTGTAGCGAGCACCGACGACAACCTGATCCTTATAGGTAGCCCCGAGGCCGAAGCGGTTACGCGGCTACTCTTCGGCTACGAGCGCGGTCCAGGCGGGGTACGCAGGGTAGCGAGCGCCCCAGATCTTCCGTACTACTGGCTGGAAGACGAGACGAAAATCGAGGCTTGGTGCCGAAAGTTTGTCGCTGGGGTCGACGGCCTGGTAGCGCGACCCAACTGGCCAGTTGTAGACAACACTAGCTTGAGGCCACGACTGATCTATCCGAACCTGACCAACGAGGGTCTCCTTGCAACCGACTACCTGATCATCACCCGCACCCCGAACTTCCTATCTGCTCGCGCCCTTCAGAGCGGGCATCGCATCGTCAGCATCGCTGGCACCCACGGTGTTGGCACGCAGGGCGTCGAGTTGCTCTTGCGCGACCGGGGAGAGCTCCAGAAAGTCGCAGACGCGCTAGCACCTCGGACAGAGTCCTTCCAAGTTCTAGCCCGTATGTCTGACATCGTGCACAAGCCTGGACAGAGTTCTGAAGCACGAAAGGTAGAAGTGCTCGACGTCCAGGTGATCGACTCCGCAAATCGTATCTGGGACAACGATGTGCGCGCGGTTGGCCGTCGACGGGCTAAATGGTTGTCTGACTTTTCTGATTGACCCTCACACCGCAGCCACCGTAAAATGTTGCCATGAGAGATTGGAAATACTGCCCACGCTGTGCCACGCCGAATTATCCCAGTCAAAGCGCCCACGGATGGACGTTCATATGTAGCGCATGCGGATTCGCGAAGTACGATAACCCTCTTCCAACGACGGTCGTGCTGCTTGAAACTCAAGGTCGGGTGTTGCTCATGCGCCGATCTAATGAGCCCCGAAAGGGCGCATGGGACGCTGTCGGTGGATTTCTATCCGGGTTGGAGTCGGCAGAAGATTGCGCTCGGCGTGAAGCGCGCGAAGAGCTTGGTATTGAGATTGGCGATCTGTCGATACTCGGTACGTTCGCATCAGTCTATGGAGATACCGGCCTGAACACCCTTGGCGTAGCATTCGTTACTCGACTATCTGGGTCCGCTAGCAGGATTCAACTATCTGAAGAAAATAGTGAGTACGAGTGGTTCGACTATGCCGCGCTTCCTGACGTCGCTTTCGATGACGTTCGAGCAGCGCTCGCGCGCCGGCGTGAGCAGGTCAACGGGATGCAGAGCTGAGCACCTTCTTCAGACCACCCGTCTAAGAGTTCTAGCTGGCACGGAAAGGCGCCCGCGCTATTCACGCAGATGTCTACCCGCTCGCTAGCGCTCGATCTGATCAATCAGGAGGGCCCAAAGATGACGGAAGAGACTCTCGTAGGTCTCGCCGGTGCCATTCGCTCCTCGTGCCATGGCAGTCAGATCGCTGATCTCAACGGTGGGAAGCTGACGCTCTTTATCGAAGGCGGGGGTTGCCCATCCATTGAAGCTATTCGCGCTCATGTTGCGCCAACCGACACTCCAGGTGATCTTGTGATCACCCATCTGTGTTCCTCGGCGCACGTCTAGTCCAGCCACTGTTTGGCCAGCCCGCTCAACGCGAACGATGATGTCATCACCGCGCGCACGCACGCTGCTCAGCCGGTTGCCGGCCCGTCAGACCAGATTCGTAGTCGGCGACGATCTGTGCAGCGATGACGGCATCGACGCGGAGGTTGAGGCGCCGGATCGAGGTGGGCACCGGTCCAGGCCGGGCAGGGAAGGTCTTCCTGACCAAGGCGGCACACCGGTGGACCCGCCTCATCTGCTCCGTTAGGTTCGAATACTGGCCCACAAGCTCGACCATATTTATAATGATTGTCAGTAAACGACCTCTGTAGCGGAGGTCGTTTGCGTTCCGATCGGTACATACAGCGGCTGGTACAGCCCCGCCAGGCGCCAAACTGCCACCTCTTATGGAGGTTCGAGTAAGCCTGCCAGGGTGTGCATCGGTACATGTATTCGGGCTATCTGCCAACAGGGGTGGCATGTACCGACAGCGCTGTACCGTTAAGTCTACTTAGCTCGTTATTTGTTGAAAACGATCGAAGAACCATCGCAGATCAAGGCCGTCCTGAGATCGCTTACGCTCTGCAACAATCTCCTCCAAATCTGCGTCGTCGATCGGGATCATTATGCCTTGACCTGCGAGTAGTGCATCACGGCAGCGCTGTATCGCTAGGTTCTTATCTGTGAAACCTCGGTAGCAAAGTAGACCCACTTTTCCTTGCTGAACTGAGAAACGACCGATGAGCTGATCAAACTCGCGATTGTTGACCTCGCGCCCATAATTCTTACACTCTACCGGGATGTAGGAGCACGGCTCGTTGTGCACGGCGTGCATCCAGTAGAAGAAGCCGGAGGTAGCTATATTGGTATAGGATATGTCAATCCGCTTACGGCCGTGATTAATTTCCCGTTCGATTACCGGAAAATCGAGAGCTGGGTAAAGAACGGCGGTAAGAAGGGCTTCCACCGCCATGTGGTAGTCGTGGGCACTGGGGTTACCAACTGGGACCTGCAGAACATCCTGGAGCACGCGATCCCAGTCCGGTCGACTTCCCGTGGCCTTTGCCAGGTCTGAATGACCAATGACTGTGAAGTTCCGTTCGGCATCCTGTCTATAATCATCGAGAAGCGCACTATGGTTAATCGTCGAATCCACATTAGTTGACTTTACGTCGGGATAAAGTGCTTGAAGCGTCTTCTTAAAAGGCGGCCGGACCACGCCGCTTTTCAGTACGCGTACGAGGTTACTGTTCGAATTCAAGTGTTGTTGCTGGATCTCAGGCAGCACGTAGTGGCGATAGTATCGATCAGCTGAAAATGTGCCGCGACGCCTTCGGACGAAGGTGCGTGGGACGAGAAGCAGCGGGCGAGAATCGGCAAAGGGTAGATCTGCCGTTCGTCCGACCCATCTCTTGGCCCGGCCATCCCACTCTTCCATCGCAAACCCCTGGCGGACGGGTATCGCGTAGCGCTGAGCCATCGTGACAGTGAAGTCGATCAGCGGTCCGCGAATTATATTCGTGACTATGTCCGAATTTATGTCGCGGTCTATGCCTTCGACGAAGAG
>DATAKO010000078.1:0-15423 GCA_036261575.1 Jatrophihabitans sp. | reverse complement strand
CCGACGCGGCGTGGCACGCCAGCTGCTCGCCCGGCTGATCGAGTCCAGCGAAAGCGCCGGGATCTGGACGATCCAATCCGGAATCTTCCCGGAGAACCAGGCGAGTCTCGCGCTGCACCGGTCGATGGGCTTCCGGGAGGTCGGTGTCCGCTCGCGGATCGGGCGCCTGCACGGCCAGTGGCGCGACGTGGTGCTGGTCGAGCGCCGAAGCCCGCACATCAGTTGAGCGGCCCGCCGCACAGGCCGACGCTTCGAGACCGCTCAGGCCACCTGCTGGCCTCTCGGGCGACATGCAGCCGCACCCGTCGCGCCGCGCCGAGACGTGGCGGGCGAAGGTGTAGAACCGAACCCGTGACCGACTACAACGAGCAGATCATCGCCGAGTTCCGTGCCCATCACGGTCAGGTCGGCGGCAACTTCGAGGGCGCCCCGATGCTGCTGCTGCACAGTCGCGGTGCCAGGTCCGGCCAGCCGCGCGTGCACCCGATGATGTACCTCGCCAACGGCGGGGACAGCTGGTACGTCTTCGCGTCCAAGGCCGGCGCCGACTCCCACCCGGCCTGGTATCACAACCTCAAGGCGCACCCGCAGACGCGGATCGAACTGGGTGACGACCTCATCGAGGTGAGCGCCACCGAGGTTACCGGCGCCCGCCGCGATGAGATCTACGCCGAACAGGCGCGCCGCTACCCGGGCTTCGCCGAGTACGAGCAGAAGACCGACCGCGTCATCCCGGTGCTCGAGCTCAGCCGTGTCCGGTAGCGGCGGCTCCCTCAGCTGACGCCGAGGGGCCTGAACTGGATGCTCATCCGGGGCCCGACCGGCTTGGCCGTCTTCGGGATCGCATGCTCCCATGTGCGCTGGCAGCTGCCGCCCATGACGATGAGGTCCCCGTGTGCCAGGAGCCGCCGGATGGACGGCCCGCCCGCGGCCGGTCGCAGCAGCATGAACCGGGGGCTGCCCAGCGACAGGATCGCCACCATGGTGTCCTGGTACTTACCCCGGCCCCGGTCGTCGGCGTGCCAGGCCACGCTGTCCCGGCCGTCCCGGTACAAGCACATGCCGGCGGTGCGGAACTGCTCGCCGAGCTCGGCAGCGTAGTAACGAGACAGGTCCGACCGCGCCTGGACCAGCACGGGATGGGGCAGCTGCTCGGCTGCCCCGTAGAAGCGGAGCAGCCGCGGCACGTCGACCACCCGGTCGTACATCTGCCGCCGCTCCGCGCGCCAATCAACCTCGTCCTGCAGCCGCCGGAACACGTCCGAGCCACCGGTCAGCCAGTTCGGGCGCAGGTCGATCCAGGCGCCTTCGGTCAGCTCGGTACGGATGGTGTGACCGGCCAGCGGCCCCAGTTCCGGCACGTCGACCAGGTCGAGCAGCGAACCCTGCAGTGCAGCCGTCATGCTGCAGCAGCCTACACCGATTATCGAAAGAATGTGCGAATCATGCCGCCGGCGTCGCGCTCGGCGCCAATGCCGGTGGCGTCGGCTTGCCGGGACTTCCCACCCCGTAACTCGCCGCGAGGATGCGATGCGCACTGTCCAGGTCGACCGGCTTGGACCACAGGTAGCCCTGACCGAGGTCACACCTGGCCTCCAGCAGCCAGCTGGCCTGATCCTTCTGCTCCACGCCCTCGGCGACGGTGGTGAAGTGCATGCTCTGACCGAGGCTGATGATCGCCTCGGCCAGCGAGGCGTCGTGCGCGTCCACGGTCACCTTGTCGATGAAGGACTTGTCCACCTTCAGCACGTCGACCGGCAGCTGGCTCAGGTAGGCCAGTGAGCTGTAGCCGGTGCCGAAGTCGTCGATGGCGATCCGCACGCCCCGTTCCCGCAGGGCGGCCAGCCGCGGCGCGACCTGATCCAGATCCCTGAGCACCACCGTCTCGGTGATCTCCAGCACCAGCCGGTCCGAGGGCAGCGACGCATCGGCCAGCGTCTGCAGCACCAGGGGCACGAAATCGTCCTGGACCAGCTGCTGGGACGACACGTTCACCGACATGCTCGGGCGCACGCCGACACGCTGCATGCCTGCCGCCGCCGCAATGGCTTCGCGCAACACCCAGGTCCCCAGCGGTTGGATCAGCCCGCTCTGCTCGGCGATCGGGATGAAGACGTTCGGCCCGAGCATGCCTCGGCTCGGGTGCTGCCAGCGCACCAGTGCCTCGAAGCCGACGACCCGCCCGGTCGGTAGATCGATGGTGGGCTGGTAGTGCAGGACCAGCTCCGAGCGGGTGAGGGCACGTTGCAGGTCCGCGCGCAGCTCCAACCGGGACAGCGCCGCGTCGTGCAGCTGCGGCTGGTAGGCCGCGATGCCGGTCGAGCCCGCTTCCTTGGCCAGGTACATCGCGACGTCGGCGTTGCGCAGCGCCTGCTCGGCGGTCAGCTCGCCGGGCCGGGCCTCAACCAGGCCGAAGCTGACCTGGATCGACACCGACTGCTCACCGATCGCGACCGGGTGCAGCAGCTCCCGGCGCATTTGTTCGGCCAGCGCGGTGGCCCGAGCCAGATCGGCACGGTACATCAGGATCGCGTACTCGTCGGCGCTGAGCCGGGCCGCGGTGTCACCGGGGAGGCTGAGCGCCTGCAGCCGGCGGCCCACCTCGACCAGTACCTGATCGCCGACACTGTGCCCGAAGCTGTCATTGATCGCTTTGAAGCCGTCCACGTCGCACAGGAGTACGACCAGCGGCTCGCTCGCGCCGGGGCGCTCGATCAGCGCGTGCTCGAGCCGGTCGGTGAACAGGTGGCGGTTCGGCATCCCGGTCAGCGCATCATGAAAGGCCTGGAAGCTCAGCCGTTCCTCCAGCTCACGGCGGGCCGTGACGTCGCGCAGCGTGAGGGTCAGTCCCTGCACCGAGGGGTCGGCCAGCAGATTGGCCAGCGTGCCTTCCATGAAAAGCACCCGGCCGTCGGCGTGCCGCATCCGCAGTGCGAGCTGCTCCTCGGCGTCCACCCCCAGGCTCGCCAGCTGCTGCAGGCACAGGTTCAGGTCGGATGGATCGACCAGCCTGGTCAGCTTGGTGCCGACAAGCTCGGCAACCGGCCGGCCGAGCACGCTCTCCGCTGACGGCGTGATGAAGCTGATCGTGGTGTCGGCGTCGCAGACCGCCACGACGTCCACCGAATTGCGCACCAGGGCGGCCAGCCGTTGCTCGCCGACGGTGCGGGATTGCTGCTCGGTCAGCTGCCGTTGCAGCGCCCGGTGCCGGCCGACCAGCTTGCGGAACCAGACCATCCAGCCCAGTGAGGCCACGATCAGTAGGCCGGCGTAGGCGAGGTGTGCCTGCAGGTCAAGCGCTCGGTGACGAGCGGACAGGTCGGCTCGCAGCGCATCGAGGGCGGTTCGCAGGGCGCCCAGCTCGCGTACCGGGCTGCTCGCTGCCGTCACCGCGGCGCGCACGCCGGCCACTCGTTGCCGGCTTGCTCCGGCGGCCGCGGCCTGGTCGGCGACCAGGTCGGCTTGCCGGGCCAGCCCGCTCAGCTGCGCGGTGCTGCCGGACGCCAGCCGCCCGGACAGCTCAGCCGCGGCGAGCTGGGCTTGCACGGTCGGCTGGACCCGCTGGTACACCGCTGAGAGCAGCGCGAATTCCAGCAACACCACGACCAGAGTGCCCGCCGCGGTGGCCAGCAGACGGCCGCGGGTGGACCGGGCGGTCCTCACGCCAGCGCCCCGCACATCCAGCTCCCGTCCCGTCGAATACCGATCGAGAGACGTATCGACGCCGGGCGGCCTGAAATTAGGCTGAGCGGTCGTAGTGGGGCCGCCGAGCCGGCCAGCGCGGTCTGCCAGGCTGGCGATCCGCCGGTCCGGCGTCGCCGGTCGAGTACGGTGCGAGGGTGTCCACTGCACACGACGGCACGGCAGACCAGCCGCCCACCCTGGCGGAACTGATCGAGGCGCTGGACGGCTGGTACCCACCGGCAACCGCAGAATCCTGGGACCGGGTCGGCCTGAGCTGTGGCGACCCGGGGGACCGGGTGCACCGGGTGCTGCTTGCCGTCGACTGCGTGCCGGCCACGGTCGCCGAGGCGATCGATGAGGGCGCCGGCCTGCTGCTCACCCACCACCCGCTGCTGCTGTCGGGCGTGCACTCGGTCGCCGCCGACACCGGCAAGGGGGCGTTGCTGCATCGGATGATCCGCGCCGGCGTCGCGCACTTCGCAGCACACACCAATGCCGATGTCGCGACGGACGGGGTGTCGACCGCGCTGGCTGACCGGCTGGCGCTGGCGCACTGCCGGCCGCTGCAAGCCGATGCGGCTCCGGCGCTGGATCACTTGGCGGTCTTCGTGCCACCCGCCGACGCCGAGCGGTTGCTGGCAGCACTGGCCGAAGCCGGCGCCGGAGCGATCGGCAACTACACCGAATGTGCTTTCACCGTGGAGGGAATCGGCAGGTTCCGGCCGCAACCGGGTGCCCAGCCCGCGGCGGGTCGGATCGGCGAGCTCTACCGGGCCGGCGAGCTGCGGGTCTCGGTGGTGCTGCCGAGGTCGGCACGGGACCGCGTACTGGCCGCGATGCACTCGGCGCATCCCTACGAGGAGGTGGCCTTCGAGCTCACCGAGCAGCCCCGGCTGCCGTCGAGCACCGGGACGGGCCGGGTGGGTCAGCTACCCGCGCCGATGCCGCTGGCGGCCTTTGCCGAGTACGTCCTGCAGCGGCTGCCCCGTACCCGGTGGGGCATCCGGGTGGCGGGCCGCGCCGAGCAGGTCATCTCCCGGGTCGCGGTCTGCGGTGGGTCCGGGGCGGCGTATACCGAGGATGCCCGCCGTGCTGGCGCCGACGCCTACCTGACCTCGGACCTCAAGCACCACAGCACCCTGGAATCGGTGGCCGAGCTCGCGGGCCTGGCGCCCGAGCTGGCGCTGCTGGACGCTGCGCACTGGGCGACCGAGGCGCCGTGGCTGCACGTGGCGGCGGGCAAGCTCCGTCGCCGGTTCGGGGCCCTTCAGGTGTTGGTGTCCGAGCAGGTCACCGACCCCTGGACGCTGCACGTCCGCTGACTTGGCACACTGAAGGCCACTCATCCACAACTGCAGAAGGTCGTCGTGAAAGCTGATCCGTTCGTCCAACTCAGGCTGCTGGACCTGCAGCAGGTCGACACCGCGCTGAACCAGATCGCGCACCGGCGACAGAGCCTGCCGGAACTTGCCGCGATCGCCGACGCCGAGACGCGTGCCGGCGTTGTGCGTTCGCAGCTGGTCGATGCCGAGACGGCGCGTGCGGACCTGGCTGCAGAGCAGCGCCGCCTCGAGTCGGATGTGGAGACGGTGCGGCTGCGCGCAGCACGCGACCAGCAGCGGATGGCCGCTGCTGGCGTCCCGGCCAAGGAGATCAGCGGACTGCAGCACGAGGTGACATCGCTGGCCAGGCGGCAGGGCGTACTGGAGGACGAGCTGCTCGAGCTGATGGAGCGCCAGGAGTCAGCCGAGTCGCAGGTGAGCCTGCTGAGTCAGGAGTTGGACCGGATCGCCGGGCAGCGGGCCGCGGCCGAGTCCGCCCGGGATGAGGTGTTCGAGGAGCTGGACGACGCGCAGGCCAAGCGCGCAGTCGAGCGTGAGGAGCTCGCCGCGCGGATCCCGGCCGATCTGCTGGCGCTCTACGACCGGATCCGGCAGTCCAGCGGCGGCGTCGGCGCGGCGATGTTGCGACAGCGGCGCTGTGAGGGCTGCCGCCTGGAGCTGGCCGGCTCCGAGCTGTCCGCAGTGCGCAGTGCGAAGGCGGACGAGGTGCTGCGGTGCGAGAACTGCCGACGGATCCTGGTGCGCACCGACGAATCCGGGCTGTGACCGGCCGGCCGTGACCGCGGACAACAACAACAGCACCTGGCTTGCCTCCGGTGCCACGCCGACCAGATTCATCCTGCTCCGGCACGGCGTCACCGCCTACTCGGTGCAGCGGCGCTTCGCCGGCCGGTCGGACCTGCCGCTGCTCGATGAGGGAATCGCGCAGGCGCGCGCGGCCGCCCGCCGGACCAGCGAGCTGACCCCGATCGACGGCGTGATCAGCTCGCCGTTGCGGCGGACCAGGCAGACCGCAGCGGCGGTCGCCGAGCAGCTCGGCCTTCCGGTCGCGCTGGATGAGGGCCTGATCGAAACCGACTTCGGCAGCTGGGACGGCTACACCTTCGACGAACTCCGGCAAGCCGACCCCGAGCTGCTGGCCAGCTGGCTGGCTGACCCCGAGGTCGCGCCGCCGGGCGGCGAGAGCCAGCTCCAGGTGAGCGCCCGGGTGCTGGCCGCCCGCGATCGGCTGGTGAAAGCGCATCCCGGCCGGACGCTGGTGCTGGTGACCCACGTGTCACCGATCAAGGTCCTGGCCGCCGACGTGCTGGGCGCGCCGGCCTCGGCGGTGCACCGGATGTATCTGGCACCGGCATCGGTGTCCGTGCTCGACTACTTTCCGGATGGCCCCATGTCGTTGCGCTGCTTCAACGACACCGCGCACCTGCCGGGCGGCTGAGTCAGCGCAGCCCCAGCGGTGCGGCCATCAACCACAATGTGGCGGTGACCGCGCAGATCAGCACCGGCGTTGCGAGCAGGCCGAGCCGGTGAAATTCCAGCGCGCGCGGCTTGGCGCCGTCGGGCAGCATCCGCCGCCACAGCAGGGTGGCCAGCGAACCCGGGTAGGTCGCGTTCGGGCCGAGGTTGACGCCGACCAGGACCGCCAGCACGGCCAGCGGTGATCCCGCCACCAGCGGCAGCAGGGCCAGCGTGGTGGGCAGGTTGTTCACCAGGTTGGCCAGCGCGCCGGCCAGCAGCGCCAGCCCGAGCAGCGCCAGCAGGCCGGTACCGGCCGGGATGAGGTGCCTCAGCTGGGCGCCCGCACCCCGGTCGAGCACGCCGGCGACGAGCACTCCCAGGCACAAGACGAAGGCGCAGAAGCCTGGACTCGCCGACATCACCAGACCGAACGGGCTCACCTGCCGCCGCAGCAGTTGGCGGCTGCCCAGCACCAGACAGCCCGCCAAGGCCGCCCACGCCGGCGCGATGTCGACGGCGGTGGTGACGACGAAGCCGGCCACCGTCAGCCCCAGCACCACCAGGGCGAAGATCGGCGGCGAGCCGACCGGCTCCGGGTGATCGCTGTTCACCCGTAAGTCCCGGGCGAACGCGGTACGCAATGCAGCCCAGTCCAGCACGCACGCGAGCACCCACGGTACGGCCATGGCCAGGGCGAACCTGCCGAAGCTGAGCCCGCTGGCGGCGAAGGCGAGCAGGTTGGTGAGGTTGGAGACCGGCAGGAACAAGGAACCGGAGTTTGCGATGTGGGCGCAGGCATAGCTGTGCGGGCGGTTCGGGATGGCCAACCGGCGGGTGGTCGCCAGCACGACCGGCGTCACCAGCACCACGGTGGCGTCCAGCGTCAGGGTGGCGGTGACGAGCGCGGCGAAGGCCACCACCAGGATCAGCAGTCGATGTGGATTACCCCGGGAAAGGTGGGCGGTTACCGTGCCCAGGTAGTCGAAGACGCCGTCTCTGGCGCACAGCTGGCCGAAGGCGAGGATCGCCGCCAGGAAGCAGACGGTCGCTGCCAGCTCGCCGAGGCTGTGCCGGGCAACCGGCCACCTGCTGGCTCCGGTGACCAGCGCGATCAGCGCGCACGGGATCGCCACCACCGCCTCGCTGAGACCGAACGGGCGGACGACGGCGGCACCCAGGCAGCATGCGATGAGCACCAGGCCGAGGACGAGCTCGAGGTTCACTGGGTCCTTTCGACAGGTGCGGGCGCACTCAGCGTACGGAAGCTGCCCCTACCGCCAGGCAGCCGGATACGATGTGCGCGCGGCGGACGAGTTGAGGAGGCGGCCGCGTCGATCCGCAAGGATCGCCGAGGAAAGTCCGGGCTCCACAGGGCAGGGTGGTTGCTAACGGCAACCCGGGGTGACCCGCGGGACAGTGCCACAGAAAGCAGACCGCCACCGGTTCCGACCGGCGGTAAGGGTGAAACGGTGGTGTAAGAGACCACCAGCATTCCGGGTGACCGGGATGGCTAGGTAAACCCCACCCGGAGCAAGGTCGAGAGGCGGGCCGGTTCGCCGGCTCGCTGCGCAGGTGCTCGAGGACGGCCCGTCCGAGCCTGCGGGTGGACCGCTAGAGCGCGCCGGCGACGGTGCGCCGAGATGGATGGCCGCCACCGGGGGAGCAATCTTCCGGAACAGGACCCGGCTTATGACTCGACTCGTCCGTCCGCCCCGAAGAACTGCCGCCAGCCGGAAACCACGATGAGGAGAGTGCGCCGAGGATGAGCAAGGACCTGGAAGGCACCTACTGGTACTGCCTCGACCACCATGCGGTCGAGGATTTCACCGGGTGCGGCAGCAAGAACCGGATCGGCCCGTTCGACAGCGAGGACGCCGCCGCGCACGCGCTGGAGACGATCGCGGCCCGCGAGCAGCGCTACGACGCCGAGGATGCCGCGTGGAACGACGGCGAGTGAGCCGGCCAGCGGTAGCAGGGGTTCAGTGGTAGCTGTGCTCGGCGCCCGGGTAGACACCGGCCTGCACCTCGTGTGCGAACCGCTGCACCGCGTCGGTCAGCACGCTGGTGAGGTCGGCGTACTGCTTGACGAACTTGGCGGGCTTGCCCGCCCCGCGCAAGCCGGCCATGTCCTGCCAGACCAGCACCTGGGCATCGCACTCCACACCGGCACCGATACCCACCGTCGGAATGTGCAGCTCGTGGGTGATCTTCTTGGCCACGTCGGCCGGGACGACCTCCATCACCACGGCGAAGGCGCCCGCCTCCTGCAGTGCCAGCGCGTCGTCCAGCAACCGGTGCGCGGCGTCCTCGCCCCGGCCCTGCACCCGGTAGCCCGACAACGTGTTCACCGACTGCGGGGTCAGGCCGATGTGGGCCATCACCGGCACCCCGGCCGAGGTGAGCAGCTCGACCTGGGGCGCCATCCGCGCCCCGCCTTCCAGCTTGACGGCCTGCGCGCCGCCTTCCTTCAGGAAGCGGCCGGCCGTCTCCAGGGCCTGCTGCGGCGAGGCCTGGTAGCTGCCGAACGGCAGGTCGGCCACCACCAGCGCGCGCCGGGCGCCGCGGACGACCCCGCGCACCAGCGGCAACAACTCCTCCACGCTGACCGGCACCGTGGTGTCGTAGCCGTAGACGACGTTGGCCGCCGAGTCGCCGACCAGCAGCACCGGCACGCCGGCCTGGTCGAATACCTGAGCGGTCGAGTAGTCGTAGGCGGTCAGCATCGGCCAGCGGTCGCCGTTGGCCTTGGCAATCGCCAGGTCTCGGATGGTGACGCGGCGGGTGGTGGCGCCGCCGTAGAGCGAATCGCTCATGATGGGTCCCTCAGTCTTCCTCGAGGCCGGCGTACCGGTCCCCGGGCGGTTATCGGACGACGTCAATGGTGCTCCTGCGCGCCCGGGCGTGCATCCGAGTCGTTACGAGAGATGGCTCACTTCGTTACGGTCAGCGCATCGCTGCTGGGACCCGGTCAGGCTTCCCGCCACCGGTTGGTGATCGGCAACCGGCGGTCCCGGCCGAATGCCTTCAGGCTGATCTTGGGACCCGGCGGGTACTGCCGCCGCTTCCACTCCGCACCGTCGGTCAACCGAACCACCCGCCGCACCAGCTCCGGCTCGAAGCCGGCCGCCAGCAGATCGTCGACCCCGGCGTCGGCGTCCACGTAGCGCAGCAGCAGCGCGTCGAGCACCTCGTAGTCGGGCAACGAGTCGGAGTCCAGCTGGCCCGGCCGCAGCTCGGCAGACGGCGGTTTGGTTATCGAGTTCTCCGGGATCGGCGGACGCTGACCGCGCTCGGCCGCCACCTCGTTGCGCCAGCGGGCCAGCTGCCACACCAGCGATTTAGGCACGTCCTTGATCGGGGCGTAACCACCGACGGCATCGCCGTAGATGGTCGAGTAGCCGACCGACAGCTCGCTCTTGTTGCCGGTGGCCAGCACCAGGTGACCGTGCTGGTTCGACAGCCCCATCAGGGTGGTGCCGCGGATGCGTGCCTGCAGGTTCTCCTCGGCCAGGCCGGTCAGCGGCACGGTGCGCAGGAACGCCTCGACCATCTCACCGATGGCGATCTCGCAGAAGTTGGCGCCGAGCCGGTCCGCGAGGTCTGCCGCGTCCGAGCGCGAGTGTTCGGAGGAGTAGGCGCTGGGCAGGCCGACCCCGTAGACGTTCTCGCCACCGATGGCGTCCGCGGCGACCGCGGCTACCACCGCCGAGTCGATGCCGCCGCTCATGCCCAGCACGACGGTGCGGAAGCCGTTCTTGCGAACGTAATCGCGGGTGCCGGTGACCAGTGCGGCCCACACCTCGGCGCAGTCGGACAGCGACTCGGCAATGCCGGTCGGGGTGAAGCCGTCTCCGTCCGGCGCCGGCGGCGGCAGGGGCGCGGTGAAGCGCCGCACTGTCATGCCGTCGGGCGCGGTGACCTCGGCCGGCGGGTTGCCGGCAGCGGGCGCCTCCAGCTCGACGTAGAACAGCGCCTCGACGAACTGCGGGGCCCGAGCCAGCACGCTGCCCTGCGCGTCCACCACCAGCGAGTCGCCGTCGAAGACGAGCTCGTCCTGGCCGCCGACCTGATTGACGTAGACGACCGCGGCTGCGGCCTCGACGGCCCGGCGCTGCACCAGCTCCAGCCGGATGTCGTCCTTGCCCTGCAGGACCTGATTCACCACGCCGCGCTCGTAGGGCGAGCCGTTGATGTTCACCAGCAGCCCGACCTCGGCCAGTGCCGCCGCGCTGAACGGACCATGCGCCTGCCACACGTCCTCGCAGATGGTCAGGCCGATGTCCACGCCCCCGAAGCGGACCACCGTGAGAGAGCGACCCGGCGTGAAGTAGCGGTTCTCGTCGAACACCCCGTAGTTGGGCAGGTGGTGCTTGAAGTAGCGGGCGACCACCTGGCCGTCCTGCAGGAAGGCGGCTGCGTTGCGTGCCCGGGTCTGGCCGGCGCTGCCGGACTCCACCGCGGCTGCCGACTCCGCTGCCGGACCATCGCCGCCGGAAGTTTCGGAAATTTCCTCCGGTGGCGGTGCAACCAACTCCGGGTCGGGCGCGTCATCCAGGTAGCCGACGATGACCCCGAGCTCGCCCAGCCCCGCGTCGGCCAGTGCCGCGGCGAGCCGGTCGAGCGCTTCGACCGAGGCCGCTCGGAAGGACGAGCGCAGCACGAGATCCTCAGGGGGGTAGCCGGTGAGCGTCATCTCGGGAAACACCACGAGCTGGGCGCCCGCGACAGCCGCCTCGGCGCAGCGCGCGAGCACCATTTCCGAATTGGCCGCGAGATCGCCGACAACGAGATCCACCTGGGCCATGGCTATCCGCAGAACGGTCACCCGGCCAGTCTGCCTAATTGCGCCGAGCCGCGATATTGCGGGGCGCGCTTCGGCGGCGGTGGCGCCGGCGAGGCTGACCTCGCCGACTTCTCAGCTACGGCTCAGTCGATTTGACACCGTTTCGTCACCGTTGGATGCGGTCATTGTCAGCGGCGTAGGTAACAATGGTCCCCGGCTCCGAGTGCCCGGTTTCGGCGCGCCGTGGCTCGGGTGGTAGGGAGAGGAAGACCAGTAGTGGGAAACCGGCTTGTGCGGGATCAGCCGCTGCGGAATCGGCGCAGCGGCGTTGTGTTGCTGGCGGTCGTGCTCGTGAGCACCGCTGCGCTCAGCGCCTGCACGCAGAAGAAGAGCGTCGCCGAAGGCGCCGGCCCCAGGTCGACGGCCGCCGCCGCCACCGGCCCGGCGCCGAGCAGCCACACCGAGATCGCCCCGGCCACGGTCACCGTCAGTGCCGCCAACGGCGCCACCGACGTGAACCCGTCCGTGCCGGTCAAGGTCGCCGTCGCGGGGGGCTCCATCTCCGACGTCACCCTCACCAACCCCGAGGGCAAGGTGGTCAAGGGCACGCTGTCAGCGGACAAACGCAGCTGGGCGACAGCCGAGGACCTGGGCTACAGCAAGACGTACAACCTGCACGCCACGGCGACCAACGCCGCCGGCAAGGTGACGAGCGAATCCAGCTCGTTCACCACGGTCACCCCGAACAACATGACGATGCCCTACATCCAGACCGCGGCCGGCGGGGCGATCCCGTCCGGCGCGGTGTTCGGGGTCGGGCAGGTCGTCCGGATCCACTTCGACGAGCACATCCCGAACCGGGCCGCGGCCCAGGCCGCGCTGTCCGTCACCACCGTGCCGGCGCAAACCGGCGGCTTCAGCTGGCTCAGCGACACCGACGTGTACTGGCGCACGCAGACCTATATGAAGCCGGGTACCCGGGTCAGCATCGCCGCCAACGTCTACGGCAAGGACCTCGGCAGCGGTCTCTACGGCCAGGCCGACGTGACCGCCTCGTTCAAGGTCGGCGATTCGCACATCTCCATCGCCGATGACAACACCAAGCTCGTGAAGGTCTACACGAACGGCAAGCTGGTACGGACCATGCCTACCTCGATGGGACGGCACACCAGCATTCCCGGCGACACCGGTCCGATCGACCTGCGCACCAACTCCGGTCCGCACGTGGTGGTCGGCGGCGAGACCAACATCAACATGAACTCGGCCTCGTTCGGCTTGAGCAAGGGCGCCAACGCCTACAAGACGGTGGTCCCGGTCGGGGTGCGGATCAGCTACGACGGGGAGTACGTGCACTGGGCGGACTGGTCGATCTGGGCCCAGGGCAACACCGACACCTCCCACGGGTGCCTGAACGTCTCGCCCGACGACGCCTGGTGGTTCTACCACTACTCGCTGCCCGGCGACATCGTCGACGTACGCAACACCGGCCGCACCCTGCAGGAGTGGAACTCCGGGTACTGGAACGTCTCCTGGGCGACCTGGCTGGCCAGCTCCGCGCACTGAGGAGCCCACTGGCAAAGCCGGCGCAGCGACGTCGGCCGGCCTTGCGGCGGGTCGGTTACCGCTGCTTAACCGCTACCGGGCACACTCACCTCGTGGATCGTCAGCAGGAATTCGTCCTTCGTACCCTCGAAGAACGCCAGATCCGGTTCGTCCGGCTCTGGTTCACCGACGTGCTCGGCACGCTGAAGTCGGTCGCGGTCGCCCCCGCCGAGTTGGAAGGGGCGTTCGCGGAAGGCATCGGCTTCGACGGCTCGGCGATCGAGGGCTTTGCCCGTGCAAGCGAGTCCGACATGCTGGCCCGGCCGGACCCGGGCACCTTCCAGATCCTGCCGGGTGACGACGGCAAACCGAGCGACACGGCCCGGATGTTCTGCGACATAACCATGCCGGACTCGTCCCCGTCCTGGGCCGACCCGCGCTACGTGCTGCGCCGGACCCTCAGCAAGGCGGCCGAGCGCGGCCTGACCTTCTACACCCACCCCGAGATCGAGTTCTTCCTGCTCAAGAACCGCCCGTCCGATGGCAGCGAGCCGGAGCCTATCGACACCGGCGGCTACTTCGACATGACCAGCCACGACATGGCGCACGACTTCCGTCGCAGCGCGATCACCGCGCTCGAGGCGGTCGGCATCTCGGTCGAGTACAGCCACCACGAGGTCGGTCCCGGCCAGCAGGAGATAGACCTGCGCTACGCCGACGCGCTGTCCATGGCCGACAACATCATGAGCTTCCGCCACATCATCAAGGAGGTAGCGCGGGCCAAGCAGGTGCACGCCACCTTCATGCCCAAGCCGTTCCGATTGCAGCCGGGCAGCGGCATGCACACCCACCTCTCGCTGTTCGAAGGCGATCGCAATGCCTTCCATGACCCGTCGGACGAGCTGTTCCTCTCCGCCACCGCGCGCTCGTTCATCGCGGGGCTGCTCACCCACGCCCGCGAGATCACCGCGGTCACCAACCAGTGGGTGAATTCCTACAAGCGGCTCTTCGGTTGGGGCGCGCCGGGTCAGCTGGTCGAAGCGCCGACCTACGTCTGCTGGGGACATGCCAACCGGTCGGCGCTGGTCAGGGTGCCGATGTACAAGCCGGGCAAGGCGAACTCGACCCGCGTCGAGGTCCGCTCGCTGGATTCGGCCTGCAATCCCTACCTCGCCTTCGCGGTGCTGCTGGCGGCGGGATTGAAGGGCATCGAGCAGAACTACGAGCTGCCGCCGGGAGCGGAGAACGACGTCTGGGCGCTGTCGGACACCGAGCGCCGGGCGCTGGGCTACGACGAGCTGCCACACAACCTGGCCGACGCGCTGCGGGTGATGGAGGACTCCGAACTGGTCGCCGAGACCCTCGGCGAGCACGTCTTCGACTTCTTCCTCCGCAACAAGCGAGCCGAATGGGTCGATTACCGGGCCGAGGTGACCCCGTTCGAGCTCCGGCGCTACCTGCCCTCGCTCTGAGTGCCCACTAGCCTGGAGCGCATGGCAGTGTCGATCCTGGTTCTGGAAAACGCCGATGACGCGCCGGTGGCGCGGCTGGGCGAGTGGCTGACCGCGGCCGGCGCCGAGCTGGAGGTGCGCAAGCTGGAGGCGGGCGATCCGGTGCCGGCCAGCCTGGACGGCTACCAGGGCCTGGTCGTGCTCGGTGGCGGCATGAACGCCTACGACGACCGCCGCGCCCCCTACCTGCCGTCCGTACGGGGCCGGCTATCCGAGGCGCTGGCCGGCGAGCTGCCGGTGCTGGCGGTCTGCCTGGGCGCGCAACTGCTGGCGGTCGCGGCCGGCGGCCGGGTCAGCCTGGGCACGGCGCCGGAGTATGGGGCACAGCTGATCGCCAAGCGTCAGGCCGCCGCCACCGATGCGCTGTTCAAGGAGCTGCCGATCACCCCGGACGTGCTGCAGTGGCACGTTGACGAGGTCAGCGACCTGCCGGCCGGTGCGGTGCAGCTGGCCGCCTCTCCCGGCTGCGAGCAGCAGGCCTTCCGGATCGGACGGCTGGCCTGGGGCGTGCAGTTCCACATCGAGACCACGCCGGAGATCGTCACCGACTGGGCACGGCACGATGCAGGCGAACTCGCCGACTTCGACCTGGACGCAATCCTGGCGCGGGCGATCGCGGTGCACGACGACCTGGCCGAGGTGTGGCAGCCGGTGGCGCAGCGCTTCGTCGAGATTGCTGCTGACCCGAGCGCGGTGCCCGGAAGCCGGTCGCTGCCGCTGGCAGGTCGGCCGACCAGCACGGCTGCGCCGATCACCGACCCAGCCGCCATCCGGGCCGCCCTGGCAGCCGAGATGCAGGCGGCCAGCGGCTCCGGCCAGCCGTGACCGCGGCCCGGCTGACCTCGCGGCTCAGCCGGATCGGGTTCGACCAGGCAGAGCGTGCCGGTGAGCTGCTCACCGGGATGGGGCTCTGGGACGCAGCCGCCAACCAACCCGCCGGGGATGCCGCCGCGGCCGTGGTGTCGGCACTTGCCCGCACCGCCGATCCGGACCAGGCGCTGCGGATGCTGGCCGAACTTGCCGACACCGGCGCGGGACCGGCCATCCTGACCGACCTGCAGACCAACCCAGACCTCCGCGCCCGGCTGCTCGGCGTGCTCGG
>DATAKO010000055.1:0-11809 GCA_036261575.1 Jatrophihabitans sp. | reverse complement strand
CCGACGTCGTCGTGTTCCTGGCCTCGGGCAAGGCCGGCTACATGACCGCCACCACCGTCGTCATCGACGGCGGCATCATGCAGGGCAGCGTCGGGCTCTAACTACGGTCCCATTCCCGCTGCTTGGTATGGCGGGCCCGGGTGAGCGGAACTGAGGCTATGGTGGAGCTTGCCTTCGTTCCGGGGGACGCACAGAAGGTGCTTGCCTCGCCGCTTGCCCACGGACGGGACCTGCGTCCAGACCCGAACATCGAGGCGTTCTAGCCGGCCGAGCTGATTCCTCGCGCCTTCGCCCGGGGCGGAGCGGAGACTGCCAGGGCCATCCGGCTCCGGTTCGCGGGGGCGTCAGCGTCATCGACGTGAGCGGGAGCGCCGCGCCCGCCGAACCGGATGCGGTCGAGCGGCAACTGCGCTGGCAACCCCGGCGGCCGATAGCTGACTCTTCCTGCGCGGTTGCCGTGACGCGCACTACGGGCTCGTGTTGCATTTCCTGCACTTCGATCCAATCCGATCACCCGCATGGTTGCGAAGGCCTTGCGCAAAGCATCCGAAGTTGCCGGCTGAGAGACCCGGTGGCGTGAACTGGAGGAAATCTATGCACAAGTCATCACGGTGGGCAGCGCCGCTGGCCGCAGTCGGGATTGCCGGCCTGGCGCTGGTGGTACTGCCCGGTGGGGCCTCGGCCGCCACGCCGACGACCTACCAAGCCACGCTGAATCCGATCGCGCTCAACACCCCGGCCGGCGCCGCTTCGGGCCAGCTGACCCTCAGCCTGGACGGCGACCAGGCGACCATCACCGAGCAGGTCAACGGGTTGGCGGCCAGCCTGCCGACCGATACGGCAACCCTGAACACGCTGGGTATTCCGACCGCGTTCGCCGGTAAGCCGTTCCCGCACGTGCAGCACATCCATATCAACGGTGCGAGCGGATGCCCGACCGCAGCCGCGGACGCGAACGGCGACGGCCTGATCACGGTCGCCGAAGCCGCGGACAACTACGGCCCGATCGGCACGACGCTGTCGACCAGTGGCGACACCAGCCCCAAGTCTGCGGCAGATGTGACCATCGCTCCAGGTGGCGGCAGCTTCACCTACAAGCGCACCATCACGTTGGATCAGGCGACCCTCACCGCGATCCAGAACAACAAGGCCGAGATCGTCGTGCACGGTCTCAATCCTGCCAACGCTCCGAAGGCTGCCCTGACCACCACCAACTCGCTCGGTGTCACGCTTCCTGGCGCGAGCAAGAAGGTCGCGGCGATCGCGACCGCCCCGGCACTGTGCGGCGCGTTGACCCTCTCACAGATGTCCTCCACCCCGGTTGGCTCCAGCCCGACCGGCGGCGGCAGCACCGCGGGGATCGAGGACGAGGCTCTGTTCGGTCTCGGCGGGGGTCTGATCCTGGCAGCCGGCGGTGTGCTGATGGCGCGTCGCCGCTACGCCCGGCAGAGCTGACAGCTCTCCGCCGGTCGGCGCTGACAGCAGTGCTATGCACTGAGAACGTCCCTTACAACAAGGAGTAAATCGTGATGAGCAGCCGCACCCGCCGCGCCCAACTGTTAGGCGTTGCGGGTGCGGTGCTGCTCGTCGCCGGGACGCTCGCCATCGTGGTGGCGACCCGGGCGCAACGCTCGGCCCCGCAGCCACCGGCCGGCGCCGCAAGTCCGGTCAACGTCACCGCGAGCAGCATCCCGTCCGCTTCCACGGGCGCCTCGGTTGCGCCACATCGCAGCTCGGCAAGCGCAACTACCGAGCCCACTACGAGTGGGCCAGTCCTTGCGCGCTCGGTACCGGTCCGGCTTCAGGTGCCGGCCATTCACGTCGACAGCACGCTCGAACAGATCGGGCTGAACAGTCGCGGCGAGATCAGCACGCCACCGCTGGTGAAGGACTCCCACGCCTACTGGCTGAACGTCTCGCCGACACCCGGCCAGCTCGGCCCGGCCACCGTCATCGGTCACGTCGATTCGGCAGCGTACGGGCCGGGCGTGTTCTTCGAACTCGGCGCCCTGCGCCAGCGTGATCGCATTTCCATCACGCGTTCGGACGGCATCGTCGCGACCTTCGAGGTCCAGCGCGTGGTGGAGTACAAGAAGAATGCCTTTCCAACCCAGCAGGTGTACGGCAATCTCGACTACGCCGGGCTGCGCCTTATCACCTGCGGCGGCACCTTCGACCGTGCCATCGGCAGTTACGAGTCAAACATCGTCGTCTATGCCGCGCTGGTGTCCTATCAGCTCGGCTGAAGCCTTCAGCGATCACTGAACAACGGCAATCGCGAAACCGTCCCAGCCCTTACCGCCCACCGTCTGCAGCGCGGTCGCCAGCAAGCCGTCGTTGCTGCCCATCGCGCCGATCATGGCGCGGGTTCCCTGCACCCGCGGGTCGCTGCTCGATGCATCCGTCACGGCGCCGTTGCGCACCACGTTGTCGCCGATGATGACCGTGCCCGGCCGGCTCAGCGCGAGCGCGGCATCGAGGTATGCGGGGTTGTTCGGCTTGTCGGCATCGATGAAAACCAGATCGAACGGCGGCTCCTGGCGATCGAGCAGCGCTTGCGCTGACAGCAGCGCGGGACCGACCAACAGCTCGATGCGATCGGCGACGCCCGCACGGTCGAAGTTCGCCTGCGCGATCCGCGCTGTGGGCTCGTCCAACTCGAGCGTGACGACCTGGCCGGCGTCCCCGGCGGCACGGGCCAGCCAGATGGTCGAATAGCCCGCGAGGGTGCCGAACTCCAGGACGCGGCGGGCTCCGGCGATCCGGGCGATGATAGCGAGAAACGCTGCCTGGTTCGGCGCGACCTCAGCCAGCGGCATCACGGTCTGGCGTGAACTGGCCCGGGCTGCCGCAGCCACGGCATCCTCCTTCACCAGCTGGCTGATGAAGTAATCGTCGACCGCTGACCATGCCTGCTCGCCGTCATACACCCGCCGGAGTGTACGGCGACGGCAACCCGGTTCCGGTTCCGAACGCGGACGCCGCCGCGCAGTTCGACGCTGTTCGAAGCGTCCGGTAATTGGCGGGAAAGTGCCGTCCCATCCGGGCTATCATCGCGCGGTGCTGAGCTACTCGACGAGCGTGTCGGTGGACGGGTTCATCGCCGATCGCGACGGGGGCATCGGCTGGACCGCCCCGAGCGACGAGGTGTTCGCGGCGCACCTGCAGCGGGTCCGCGGGCTGGGTGTGCACCTGTGTGGCCGCCGGCTGTACGAGACGATGCTGCCCTGGGAAACCGACGCGTCCCTGCAGACGGACTCGCAGACCGCCGAGTTCGCACGGCTCTGGTCGGCGCTGCCGAAAGTCGTGTTCAGCCGCACGCTGACCTCGGTGCACGGCCGGGCGCGGCTTGCGGACGCGCCGCTGGCCACCGAGATCGCTCGAGCTCGCGCCGCCACCGACAAGGACGTGGAGGTCGGAGGCGCCACCCTCGCCGCGCACGCAGTCGAACTCGGTCTGGTCGATGAGCTGCAGCTCTTCCGGATTCCCGTCGCCGTCGGCACTGGAATCAGCCTGCTGCCACAGCTGAACCGCGTCGTGCAGTTCGAGCTGATCAGCACCACCGTCTTCGACTCGGGGGTGGTGCACGAGCGCTACCGCTGTTCCGGCGCAGGCCATATGCCCGCCGCCGGACCGGCCCCCGCGTGAGCAAGCCGACGCCGCTTCCGATCCCGCCGGCCTGGCCACTGTGGCTGCCGTCCGCGGCGGTCGCGGCGGTGCTGCTGGCGACCGCGTCGCGCTACGGCTACCACCGCGACGAGCTGTACTTCATCGCCTGCGGCAAGCACCTGGCCTGGGGTTACCCGGACCAGGGCCCGCTCACGCCGTTGATCGCCCGCCTGATGACGGCGCTGGCACCCGGCTCGCTGTGGGTGCTGCGGCTGCCGTCCGCGCTGGCCGCCGCCGTAACGGTACGGCTGGCCGGTCGCACCGCGCAGGAACTGGGTGGCCTCCGGCGAGCGCAGTTGCTCGCCGAGGTCATGACGGCAGTGGCCTCCGTGGTGCTGGTAACCGGTCACCTGCTCAGCACCTCGACCTTCGACCTGCTGGTCTGGACCTGCACCCTCTGGCTCACCGTGCGGGCGGTACGCCGGCACCTGCCGCGCACGTGGCCGTGGGTGGGCGTGGTCATCGGGATCGGCATGCTGAACAAGCCGCTACCGGCTTTCCTGGCCGTGGCGCTGTTGCTGGCGATCCTGCTGAGCGGCCCTCGCCACCTGCTTCGCACTGCCTGGTTCTGGGCCGGCGCGGTGCTGGCGGCTGCGTTGTCGGCCCCCTTCGTGATCTGGCAGGCGGCGCACGGCTGGCCGCAGGTGACGGTGGCTCGCGGCATCGCCCAAGGTGGTTCGGCCAGCTCCCAGCCGGGATGGGCGGTGCTGCCGTTCCAGCTGCTGCTGGTCAGCCCGCTGCTCGCGCCGGTCTGGATCGCTGGGCTCGTTGCCCTGTTCCGGCGGCCGGAATGGCGCTGCGTGCGCTTCGTCGGCTGGGCCTGGCTGCTGCTGGCGGTGGCTTTCACCGCCGTCGGCGGCAAGCCGTACTACCTGGCCGGCATGCTGCCCACGCTGGTCGCGGCCGGTGCGGTGCGGTGCGAGAGCTGGCTGGCCGGTGCGGCCCGCTACCGGGCCGTCCTGGTGCGTGCCGCCATCGCGGTAAGCGCTGTCGTCTGCGCCGTCATCAGCTTGCCGCTGCTGCCCGCCGCGCGGTCTGCAGCTGTCGTCGCGGTCAATCCCGACGTGGGGGAGACCATCGGCTGGCCGCAGTTCGTCGCCACCGTCGCCGGAGTGTCGCGTGAGCTGGCCGCACCGAACACGGTCGTGTTCACCCGCAACTACGGCGAGGCCGGCGCGCTGGAGCGCTACGGGCACCGTTTCGGCCTGCAGGCCAGCATCTTCAGCGGGCACAACGGCTTCGGCAGCTGGGGGCCGCCGCCCGCAGCCGCGGCCCCGGTGATCGTGGTCGGCTACTCCTCGGACGCGGCCGGACGATGGTTCAGCGGGTGCACTCTGCGAACCCGCTTTCACGACTCCGCGGGCATCGACAACGAGGAGAACGGCGTCAGCATCCTGGTATGCACCGCGCCCCGAACCAGCTGGGCCGACGAGTGGGATCAGCTGCGGCACCTGAACTGATCAGCGATCACCCAGCAAGGGCCGGACTCCTATGGTGCGTTCGCGGGTCCCCACACGCACGTCCAGGCACGGGCCCCTAAAACTGACACGTCCGTGTTAGATTTCTGCGTACCACCGTCACGTGACGTGACGAGTGAAGGGCGGCGCCGTCGCTCGGACATGCGGCGAGAGCGGAGGAGCGGCGGTGGCAGGAGCAGGCGGATCCGTGCAGGCGATCCGGCGCTACCCGGTGAAGTGCATGGCCGGCGAGTCCCTCGACCAGGTCGAGCTGGACTCGCGTGGCATGGTCGGCGACCGGTGGTTCGCCGTGCGGGACCAGGCGGGCCACTTCGCCTCCGGCAAGCGCACCCGCCGGTTCCGGCGGCACGACGAGGTGTTCGGATACCGCGCCATGACGACCGGCGCCGGCGCGGTACAGGTCAGCCACGCCGGGGGCAGCTGGCCGGTCGGTGACCGCGGGCTGGATGCACATCTCAGCCGCACCCTGGGCGAGCCGGCGCGAGTGGTGCCTGAGGGTCCGGTGCCGCATTTCGATGCAGGCGCAGTCTCGCTGGTGAGCACCGCGACCTTGCAGTGGTGCGAGCAAGAACTCGGGGTGGATGCCGACCCTCGGCGGCTGCGAGCGAACCTGCTCATCGCCGCGGACGAGGCGTTCGTGGAGGAGCGCTGGCTCGGCCGGGTGATCGGCGTCGGCGACGCGTTGCTCGAGGTAGTGGCACGTACTGAACGCTGCCGCACCATCGACGTCGCCCAGGACGGCGCGGGCGCCGCTCGGCGCTGGCTGAAACCGCTGGCCGAGGCGCGCGGCCTGCAGCTCGGCGTGTATGCCAGAGTGGCGGTCCCGGGCGTGATCCGGGTCGGCGACGAGCTCAGGATCGGCTAGATGAACAGCAGTTGCGCGCCGTCGGTCTTGTCGATGAAATCGGCCGCACTGATGATGTCCTCGACCCCCTCGTACAGGTCGGCCAGGGTCAGGTGATTCATGTCAGCAGACATCCGGCAGGCCCACAGGTGGCCGCCTGAGGCCACGATCTGTTCGAGAAACTCGGGAACCTCGGGCACCCCGACCTCGGCGATGGACTTCTTCAACCGGGCGGTCGCCACGTTCGTCATCCAGGGCACCCCGCCGAGCCCCTGCGGCAAGTGGGTTGCGGTGTTGCCCAGCGGGGTGAACTTCAGCTCGTGCATCGTCTTCTTGTTGATCATCTCGAAACCCCAGAAGGTGAAGAACAGGTGGGTCTCGATGCCCTCGCCCAGCGCGGCGTTGGCCAGCACCAGGCCCGGATAGGCCATGTCCAGGGTGCCCTTGGAACAAATGATCGCCAATGTCCGTCCGGACGGCTCGCTGTCGAACTGCGGCACGATCGCCGGTGCTGATTCGGTTGTGGTCATGGTGGCTCCGATCTCCGTAGCGGGCTCAGACACAGCCGTGCGGCTTGGGCAGGCCGGCGATGTAGGCCATCTTCTTGGCAGGCTTCTGCGGGAACAGCGCGAACAGTTGCTTCACCGGGGTGCCGCCGGCCGTCGACACCCTGCGGATGGTCGCTGTCTCACCGGTCTTGGCGTAGTCCTCACGCAGGAAGCGGATCACCTGCCAGTGCGCGTCGGTGAGCTGAATGCCGATCTGGGCGGCCAGGGTCGTGGCGAGGTCCTCGCTCCACTCGGCCGGATCGGTCAGGAATCCCTCGTCGTTGACGTGGATGCTGTGGCCGTCGAGCGTGGTGACTGGCATCAGGATGCTCCTTGCAGTGTGGGGTGTTTGCCGTGCATGGACATGTGTGCCGGTAGGGGTATCGGCCGCCCGGGCAACAAGAGGTTCCAGTACATCCAGCGGAAAGCGAGCTTGCCGAGATGGTTGGCCCGGCTCTCGGCAAGCAGGCTGAACGGCCCGAGCACGGGCAGCGGGTACGTGCCGGTCAGCGGCTCGGTGTCGTAGTTGAAGTCGATCAGCAGGCCCTTGCCGTCACCGGACTCGATGAAGCAGTTGGCGTGCCCGTCGAAACTGCCGGTCATCGGCTTGCCGTCGATGTGCTGCAGGAAGTTGCCGACGAAGATCTCCACCGAGAAATGGGCGACCGAACCCGCTTTCGAGGCGGGAATGTTGGAGGCGTCGCCGACCGCGAAGATGTTGCTGTACTGGCTGGATTGCAGGGTGTGCTTGTCGACCGGCACCAGGTTGAGCTCGTCACCCAGGCCGGACCTCGCCATGAAGTCGGCCCCCATGTTCAGCGGCACCGTCACCAGCAGGTCGAAGGGGATCTCCCGCTCGTCATAGGAGATGAGCGTCTTCGCCTCCGGATCGATCCGCTCGATCATGAAGTCGGTTTCCAGGTGCACCTTGCGCTCATCGAGCATCGACCCCAGCTGGGCCGACGCGACCGGCTTGGTGAAGGCACCTGGCAGCGGCGTCACGTAGGCCATCTCGACCCGATCGCGAATGCCCCTGCCGCGGAAGTAGGCGTCGGCGAGGAAGGTGAATTCCAGCGGCGCCACCGGACACTTGATCGGCATGTCGGTGATGTGCACGACCAGCCGGCCGCCGTCGAAGCCCGCGAGCGCCGCGGCCAGTGCCTGCGCGCCCTCGAAGCTGTAGAAGTCGAAGATGCTGCGCCGCCACTGCTCACCCAGCATGCCCGGGGTCTGGTCCGGCCGCGGGGTGACGCCGGTGGCGATCACCAGGTAGTCGTAGCTCAACACCGTGCCGTCGACCAGCCTGACCGAGCTGGCCTCGGCATCGACCCGGTCGACCTCTCCGATCACGAACCGCACGCCGTCGGGAATGAAGGCGTGCCGCGACCGGGTCAGCTGGTCAGGCGTGTAGCGCCCGAACGGCAGGAACAGGTATCCCGGCTGGTAGTGGTGCTCGTCGTCCCGGTCGACCACCGTGATCTGCCAGTCCGAAACCGGCAGTCGGCGGCGCAGCTTGTTGACGATCATCGTGCCAGCAGTGCCCGAGCCGAGTACGAGAAGCCTTCGCACGACGCCTCCGATCGACGAACCGTTTACGGACGCTGACGGGCGCCCTCGATTCCGACGCTAGGGGCGCTTCGAGGGGCATCACAGAGCCGAAGGTCCCCACTGCACCCGGCGGTGCACCCCGGCAGGCGACGAGTCTTACCACGTTCTTAGTAGCAGGGGCGCACCCTGGAACCATGCCTGCTCCAGCCCGATCGGCCACCCGTCTCGCTCGCCCCTTGGCGGTGCCGGTGCTCACCGCTGCCGTCGTCGCGGCCGGCGCGGTAGCCCTCGGCGGCCTGCACCCGACCGATGCCTTCGCCAGCCAGCATCCCACCCTGCCGGCGCGCACGCCGCTGCAGCTGCTCACCGCGGCCGAGACGTCCACCACCCGGGCGCTGTCGGGCACGGTAACCGAGCAGGCGCACTGGGGGTTGCCGTCCCTGCCAGGCGCGGACGGTGCGGCCTCGCTGAGCTGGCAGGGCCTGCTGACCGGCTCGCACACGGTGCGGGTTGCCATCGACGGTCCGAACCGACAGCGGCTGGCGGTACTCGGGTCACTGTCGGAAGCGGATGTGGTGCACAACGGGCAGGATGTGTGGACCTACACCTCAGCCGGTAACTCGGTCAGCCACAGCACGCTGCCGGCCCGGCAGGCCCCCTCGACGAAGCCGGCCCCGGATCAGCCATGGGCGACGCTGACCCCGCAGGGCGCGGCCCAGCAACTCCTCGACGCCATCCAGCCGAGCACCCGGATCACCGTCGATCCGACCCAGCGGGTCGCCGGACGCAGCGCCTACACCCTGGTGCTCACGCCGAAGGACGGCCGCTCGACGGTACGCAAGGTTGCCATCGCGCTGGACAGCCAGCACTTCGTGCCGTTGCGGGTGCAGCTCTACGGTGCCGGCGCCAACCCGGCCTTCGAAACGGCCTTCTCCAGCATCTCGTTCACCCCACCGGCCGCGAGCACCTTCATCTTCCGGGCGCCGGCCGGTGCCCGCACCGCCACCGATCCGTTCGGCTTCACCGGCAGCAAGCCAGGTCGGGCCGACACGCACGCCACGGCGCAGCCGACCGTGCTCGGAACCGGGTGGGCATCCGTGCTGAAGCTGCCGCCGATGTCGGGCCTGGCCAGCGGTGGCGCTGACCCTCGGCACGGCAGCGGCTCGCCCGCATCGATGCTGAACAGCCTCACCACGCCGCTCGGCACCAGCGGTGCCCGGGTGTTGCACACTGCCGTGATCAACGCGCTGATCACGAAGGACGGCCGGATCTACCTGGGTGCTGTTTCGGTCGACCTGTTGCAGGCGGCAGCCGCCGGAACCTATAAGTGACGACGGACGCCGCTGCCCGGACGGATCCGCCGGCGGTCAGTGCAGCACCGGCATACGCGGTCCGCAGCACCGGCCTGACCCGCCGCTTCGGCGCGCAGCTGGCCGTGGACGGCCTCGACCTGGAGGTGCCTCGAGGTTCGGTGTACGGCTTCCTCGGCCCCAACGGCTCGGGCAAGACCACCACAATCCGGATGCTTCTCGGACTGCTGCGGCCACACAGTGGCCGGATCGAGCTGCTCGGCCGGTCGATGCCGCACGAGCTCGCGGACGTGCTGCCGCTGGTCGGGGCGATGATCGAGGGGCCCGCCTTTCAGCCGTACCTGAGCGGGCAGTCGAACCTGCGCCGGCTGGACCGCAGCGACGCCACCGCCGACCCTGCCAGCAGCGCCGAGCGCATCGAGGCGGCGCTGGCCCGGGTCGGCCTCAGCGCGGCGGCGGGCAAGAAATTTCGCAACTACTCCCTCGGCATGAAGCAACGGCTGGGGATCGCCGCGGCGCTGCTGCGCCCGCGCGAGCTGCTGGTGCTCGATGAGCCCACGAACGGACTCGATCCGCAGGGCACCCGGGAGGTGCGGCACCTCATCCGAAGCCTCGCTGAGGACGGCATCACGATCCTGGTGTCCAGCCACCTGCTGGCCGAGATCGAGCAGATCGCCTCGCACGTCGGCATCATGTCCGGCGGCCGCCTGCTGCGGCAGGGCAGCCTGGCCGAGGTGCTCTCGGCGGGCACCGCCGTGGTCCGGGTGACCACCCCGGACCTGGTCGAAGCCGCCGCGTTGCTCGCCGGACTGGAGCTGCCGGAGGTCGGTGTGGACGCCGAGACCTCGTCGGTGACGGCCCGGCTGGGTTCGCTGGCGCCGGAACAGATCGCCGTCACGCTGGTCAACGCCGGCGTTCGGCTGCGCGGCCTGGGTGTGGAGCGGCCACACCTGGAGGAGCTGTTCGTCTCGATCACCGGGGAGGGTTTCGATGTCCTCCGCTGAGCTGGTCGGCCCGCGTTCGGGCCAGCGGGTGACCTCGCCCGTGGTCCGCTACCGCGGCGCGTTCTGGCGGCTGTACCGGGAAGAAGTCGTGCTGATCCTGCGCCGCCGGCGCAATCAGGCGCTGCTGCTGGTGCTTGCGCTGGTGCCGCTGATCATCGGCATAGCGGTCAAGCTGAGCAGCCCGCGCGGCGGCGACGGGCCGCAATTCATCGGTCAGGTAACGGGAAACGGGCTCTTCCTCGTCTTCACCGCGCTCACCGTGGCGCTACCGCTGTTTTTGCCGCTGGTCATCGGCGTCGTGTCCGGAGACTGCATCGCCGGCGAGGCCGGAATCGGCACGCTGCGATACCTGCTCACCCTGCCGGTCACCCGCACCCGGTGTCTGCTGTCCAAGACGCTTGCGGTGGCGACCTTCACCGCGATCGCGGTGCTGACCGTGAGCCTGGTGGGCCTGCTGGCTGGGGCCGGGCTGTTCGGGCTGCATTCGGTGACGCTGCTCTCCGGTGACACGGTGAGCCTGGCCGACGGGCTGCTGCGCACGGCGCTGGTGGCAGGCTACGTCACGGTGGCGCTGTTCGGCCTTGCCGCGGCCGGGGTGCTGGTGTCGACGCTGACCGAGAACGCGATCGCCGCAATGGCGGCCACTGTCGGGATCGCGGTGTTGTCCGCGCTGCTGGATGCGGTCCCGCAGCTGTCCGGCATCCATCCGATCCTGCTCACCGACCACTGGCTCGGCTTCGGTGAGCTGCTGCGCAGTTCGGTGAGCGCGCCGGACCTGCTGCGCTGGACCGGCCTGCACCTGGCCTACGCCGCGATCTTCCTCAGCCTGGCCTACAGCCGGTTCAGCACCAAGGACGTCACCAGCTGATCTCGTCGCGCCGGCAGTGACACCGGGAGCTGCTAGCGTCCCGGCACACCAGTCGAAACACGCACGAGGGAGCATCGCGGTGCCGGATACAACCTGTCACATGTCGATCTCGCTGGATGGCTTCGTCGCCGGTCCGGACCAGAGTCGGGAGCACCCGCTCGGCAAGCGCGGCCACGAGTTGCACACCTGGCACCTGGACCACCAGCGCGCAACCGATGCCGACCGGCAGGCCGCCGGCTGGCTGATGCGCCCGCGTGGCGCGTACTTGATGGGCCGCAACATGTACGGCCCGATCCGCGGGGAGTGGGACGGCCAGTGGACCGGCTGGTGGGGCCCGGAACCGCCCTACCACGCACCGGTCTTCGTGCTCACCCACTACGAGCACGAGCCGATCGAGCTGCGAGGCGGCACGACCTTCCACTTCGTCACCGGCGGTTTCGACGCCGGCTACGCCGCCGCGTGCCAGGCGGCCGGCGGCCAGGGTGTGGACGTCGCGGGTGGCGCCGCCACGGTTCGGCAGGCGCTGCAAGCCGGCGTGAT
>DATAKO010000053.1:0-18537 GCA_036261575.1 Jatrophihabitans sp. | reverse complement strand
GATCCTGGAGGGCCTGCCCGCCGGGGTCCAGACCTCGACCACCGACGTCGGGCACGCCCTGGCCCGCCGCCGCCTCGGCTACGGCCGGGGCGCCCGGATGAGCTTCGAGCAGGACGCGGTCGAGTTCCTCGGCGGCGTCCGGCACGGGCTCTCCCTCGGGTCGCCGATCGCCGTGATGGTCGGCAACACCGAGTGGCCCAAGTGGGAGAAGGTCATGTCGGCCGACCCGGTCGACGCCGCGGAACTCGAGGGCCTCGGCCGCAACGCCCCGCTCACCCGCCCCCGCCCCGGTCACGCCGACCTCGTCGGCATGCAGAAGTACGGCTTCGACGACGCCCGGCCGGTGCTCGAGCGGGCCAGCGCCCGCGAGACCGCGGCCCGGGTCGCGCTCGGAACGGTGGCGAAGGCATTCCTGGCCGCTGTGCTCGGTGCCGAAGTGCTCAGCCACGTGGTGGAGATCGGCGCCGTGCGGCTGGCCTCCGGGATCATTCCCGGCCCGGGTGAGCTGGCCGCCGTCGACGCCTCCGAGGTCCGCTGCCTGGATCCGGCCGTGAGCGCCGCGATGATCGCGCACATCGATGAGACCAAGCGCGCCGGCGACACGCTGGGTGGCGTGGTGGAGGTCGTGGTGTACGGGCTGCCGCCCGGTCTGGGCAGCCACATCCAGTGGGACCGGAGGCTCGACGCCCGGCTCGCGGCGGCGCTGATGGGCATCCAGGCGATCAAGGGCGTCGAGGTCGGTGACGGCTTCGAATTGGCCCGCACGCCCGGCTCGCGCGCGCACGACGAGATCGAGCGGGATGCCGACGGCGTGCTGCGCCGGCGCAGCCACCGCGCCGGTGGCACCGAGGGCGGTATGTCGACCGGCGAGGTGCTGCGGGTACGGGCGGCGATGAAGCCGATCTCGACCGTGCCACGAGCGCTGCGCACGGTCGACACCGCCACCGGCGAGGCGGCCGTGGCCATCAACCAGCGTTCGGACGTGTGCGCGGTGCCTGCCGCCGGCGTGGTCGCCGAGGCGATGGTTGCCCTCGTGCTGGCCGAGGCGGTGCTGGAGAAGTTCGGCGGCGACTCCGTCAGCGAGACCCGGCGCAACGTGCAGGGGTACCTGGACCGGCTGGCCGAGCGCAACCTGATCGCCGGGCCGCAGGAGGGCTGATGCCGGTCCGCGCCGTGCTGGTCGGCCTGCCCGGCGTGGGCAAGTCCAGCGTGGGCACCCTGCTGGCCAGCCGGTGGGCGGTGCCTTTCGCCGACTCCGACGAGCTGGTGGTCGCCGCTGCCGGGCGGAGCATCCCGCAGCTGTTCAGCGACGAGGGCGAGTCGGGCTTTCGCGTCCGCGAGGCGGCGGCGATCCTGGCCGCCCTCGCCGATTTCGACGGCGTGCTGGCCCTGGGTGGCGGAGCGGTCACCACGGCCGAGGTACGACATGCGTTGGCGGCGGCCGGTGTTCCGGTGGTGCTGCTGACCGCGAGCCGGCAGGTGCTGCTGGAACGGATCGGCCGCACCGACCACCGGCCGTTGCTGGCACAGGATCCGGCGAGTCGGCTGGCCGAACTGGAGGCGGAGCGAGCCGAGCTCTACCGCTCGGTCGCCACCTGCGAGGTGCACACCGCTGGTCTGACCCTGGCCGCGGTCACCGAAGCGGTGGCGGCAAGGATGGCAACGTGAGCGACACCGGCATCTCCAGGATCACCGTCGACGGCCAGCGGCCCTACGACGTCGTCATCGGCACCGGCCTGCTCGCCGAGCTGCCGCCGCTGCTGGCCGGCGCCCAGCGGGTGGGCATCATCCACCCGCCGACGCTCCGGGTCACCGCGGAGGCGATCCGCGACGACCTGACCGAGCAGGGGTTTCAGGCGCACGTCATCGAGGTACCCGATGCCGAGGACGCCAAGACCCTGGAGGTCGCCGGCTTCTGCTTCGACGTGCTGGCCCAGGTGGGCTTCACCCGCAGCGACGCGCTGGTCGGGCTCGGCGGTGGCGCCACCACCGACCTGGCCGGCTGGGTCGCCGCCAGCTGGCTGCGCGGGGTGCGGATCGTGCAGGTGCCCACAACGCTTGCAGGCATGGTCGATGCGGCGGTCGGTGGCAAGACCGGCATCAACATCGACCGGGGCAAGAACCTGGTCGGTGCCTTCCACCCGCCGGTCGGGGTGCTCTGCGATCTCGCCGCGCTGGCCACGCTGCCGGTGAACGACTACGTCGCGGGACTGGCCGAGGTGGTCAAGTGTGGCTTCATCGCCGACCCCGGCATCCTTGAGCTGATCGAAGCCGACCCGCAGGCTGCCGGCCGGCCGGGCAACCCGGTGGAGCGGGAGCTCATTGAGCGTTCCATCGCGGTGAAGGCTGAGGTGGTGTCGCAGGATCTGACCGAGCAGGGCCGGCGTGAGATCCTCAACTACGGTCACACGCTCGGGCATGCGATCGAGCAGGCCGAGCGCTACCGCTGGCGGCACGGCGCCGCGGTGTCCATCGGCCTGGTGTACGCGGCCGAACTGGCCCGGGCACTCGGCCGGCTCGACGATGCCACCGCCGACCGGCACCGCAGCGTGCTGAGCGCGTTGAGCCTGCCGGTGCGCTACCCGACCGGCAACTTCGAGCAGCTGCTGGGCTCGATGCGGCTGGACAAGAAGGCGCGGGGCAGCCGGCTGCGCTTCATCCTGCTGGACGGCCTTGCGCGGCCGGTCGCGGTCTCCGATCCCGATCCTGCGCTGCTGGCGGCAGCGTTCTCCGAGATCTGCTGAACTGCATGCGGCCGCCCGACGCCGGCGCGGCCGCCGGATGAAAGGTGGGTGGCGTGGTGGCACGCAGCGGTGCGGCGACCAGGGTGCTGGTGCTGAACGGTCCCAACCTGGGCCGGCTGGGCAGCCGGGAGCCGGACATCTACGGACACGTCACGCACGATGAGCTGGCGGCGCTGTGCCTGCGCGCCGGCGCTGAGCTCGGCCTGGACGTGCGGGTGCGGCAGTCCGATGCCGAGGCCGACCTGCTGCACTGGCTGCACGAGGCGGCCGACGAGCGGCTGCCGGTGGTGCTCAACGCCGGCGCCCTTACGCACACCTCGATCGCGCTGCGCGACGCGGCAGCGGCCCGCACCGCGCCGCTGATCGAGGTGCACATTTCCAACGTGCACGCCCGTGAGGAGTTCCGGCACCACTCCTACCTGTCCGCGGTGGCCAGCGGGGTGATCGTCGGGCTCGGCGTCGAGGGCTACGTGCTGGCACTCAGCTGGATCTCCTCGCACGATCGGGCAGCCGAACCGAGCCAACCGGAGCCGGGTCAGTAGGCTCGGCGCCGTGCAGAGATGGCGTGGGCTGGAGGCGATCCCGACCGGCTGGGGACGGTGCGTGGCCACCATCGGGGTGTTCGACGGCGTGCATCGCGGCCACCAGCAGATCATCAGCCGGGCTCGTGCGAGCGCCGATGCGCTTGGCTTGCCTGCGGTGATGGTGACCTTCACCCCGCACCCGGCCGAGGTGGTACGCCCGGGCAGCCACCCCGCTCTGCTGACGACGAACACGCGCAAGGCCGAGCTCGCCGAGGCGCTCGGGCTGGACGTCGTGGTCTTCCTGCCGTTCACCTCGGCCTTCTCCAAATCGTCTCCGGAGCAATTCGTGCACGAGGCGCTGATCGCTGATCTGCACGCGGCCGCCATCGTGGTGGGGGAGAACTTCCGGTTCGGGCACAAGGCGCACGGTGACGTGCAGACCCTGGTCTCGCTCGGTCAGCGCTGGGGATTCGCGGCCGAGGGGGTGCCGTTGCTGCAGGACGAGGGGCATCCGATCTCGTCCACGTTCATCCGCTCCTGCGTCCAGGCCGGCGATGTGGAGGCCGCGCAGCGCGCCCTCGGCCGGCCGCACCGGCTCGACGGTGTGGTCGTCCGGGGTGACCAGCGCGGTCGCGACTTGGGCTTTCCGACCGCCAACGTGCGCGCCGACAGCTACGCCGCGGTGCCGGCCGACGGGGTGTACGCGGGGCGGGTGGTCCGGATCGATGAGTGGGGCAACACCCGTACCGATGTGCCAGCGCGGGTGGCTGCGATCTCGGTCGGCACCAACCCGACCTTCGAAGGCATTCACCAGTCCGTCGAGGCCTACATCCTGGATTTCGACGGTGACCTGTACGGGCAGAACCTCGGTGTCGAGTTCGTGCACCGGCTGCGCGGCATGCAGCGCTATGACAGCATCCCGGCTCTGGTCACCCAGATGGCAGCGGACGTGGCGCAGACCCGGGAGCTGCTCGGCTGACCCGGGCGGTCACGCGGTCCGGCTCGAGCGCCGCGGCGCCTCCCTGGGCCGTCGAATCGTGGAAGATACCGGCTGCCTGATACCCTGAGCACAGGCCTGTGAAGTGTGTCCGGTCGCCTGAGCGTCCGGATGCACGCAAGCTCAGCAGTCGCGTACCGATTCCCGCCGTGACGAAAACCGGCGAGCGTGCCTGCGCACACCATCGAGGAGATTCGTTCGTGCCCCTGGCAAGCGATGTCAAGAAGCAGATCATCAGCGAGTACGGCGCCACGCCGACCGACACCGGTTCGGCCGAGGTCCAGATCGCGATGCTGAGCCGGCGGATCTCCGATCTGACCGAGCACCTCAAGCAGCACAAGCACGACCACCACAGCCGTCGCGGCCTGCTGTTGCTGGTCGGTCAGCGGCGCCGTCTGCTGAACTACTTGATCAAGACGGACGTCAACCGCTACCGCTCCATCATCGAGCGGCTCGGTCTGCGCCGATAGTCGTGCACGGGAGCGGTTCCTGCCCAGGAGCCGCTCCCGTTCGGCATCCGGGCAGTACAACTCCATAACCCCTAGCCGTAGCGGGCACTGGCACTGATGTGCCGAAGCAGTGCGGCCTTGTTGGCCCAAACCAACCGAGGTCGGTCCTCGGTAGTGGCGTGCAGACCAGGACGGTCTGGCGCTTCGATCGAAGACCGGCACCGCACACACCGCCGAGTTCTGTCGGCGACGTCAGCGCAGTTGCCAGCAACAGCAGTGCAATCGCAGCGAGTGCCCGTTCGGCTTTCTTCAGCAGCGCGAGAGATCTCGGCTGCCAACAGAAAGGCGGACCTATGTCCGAAAACGGCGTATTCGAAGCCACCGCCGTCATTGACAACGGCTCCTTCGGCCAGCGCACGGTGCGGTTCGAGACCGGCCGGCTGGCCAAGCAGGCGGCCGGCTCGGTCGTCGCCTACCTCGACGACGACACCGTGCTGCTGTCGGCCACCACGGCCGGCAAGTCCCCGCGGGACCAGTTCGACTTCTTCCCGCTGACCGTGGACGTGGAGGAGCGGATGTACGCCGCCGGCCGCATCCCGGGTTCCTTCTTCCGCCGCGAGGGCCGGCCGTCCGAGGACGCCATCCTCACCTGCCGGCTGATCGACCGGCCGCTGCGCCCGACCTTCGTCAAGGGCCTGCGCAACGAGGTCCAGGTCGTCATCACCGTGCTGGCACTCAACCCCGACCACGCCTACGACGTGCTCGCGATCAACGCCGCCTCCGCGTCCACCCAGATCTCCGGCCTGCCGTTCAGCGGCCCCGTCGGCGGCACCCGGGTCGCGCTGATCGACGGCCAGTGGGTCGGCTTCCCGACGCACTCCGAACTGGAGCGGGCCACCTTCGACATGGTCGTGGCCGGGCGCAAGCTCGAGAGCGGTGACGTCGCGATCATGATGGTGGAGGCCGAGGCCACCGAGAACGCCATCGAGCTGATCGCCGGTGGCGGCACCAAGCCGACCGAGGAGATCGTGGCCTCCGGCCTGGAGGCGGCCAAGCCGTTCATCGCCGCACTGTGCGACGCGCAGAGCGACTTGGCCGGCAAGGCGGCCAAGGAGACGGTCGAGTTCCCGATCTTCCTGGACTACCAGGACGACGTGTACGACGCGGTCAAGGCCGGTTACTCGGAGGCGGCCGCGCAGGCGTTGACGATCGCTGACAAGCAGGAGCGCGAGGGCGAGCTGGACGCGATCAAGGAGCGGGCCAAGCTCGAACTGGGTGAGGGCACGTTCGGCGGCCGCGAGAAGGAGATCAGCGCCGCCTTCCGGTCGCTGAACAAGGCGCTGGTGCGCCAGCGCATCCTGCGCGAGAAGGTTCGCATCGATGGCCGTGGCCTGACCGACATCCGGACGCTGTCCGCCGAGGTCGAGGTGCTGCCGCGGGTGCACGGCTCGGCCCTGTTCGAGCGCGGTGAGACCCAGATCCTGGGCGTCACCACGCTCAACATGCTCGGGCTGGAGCAGAAGCTCGACACGCTCAGCCCGAACCGCACCAAGCGCTACATGCACAACTACAACTTCCCGCCCTACTCCACCGGTGAGACCGGCCGGGTCGGTTCGCCCAAGCGGCGCGAGATCGGGCACGGCGCGCTGGCCGAGCGGGCCCTGATCCCGGTGCTGCCCAGCCGGGACGAGTTCCCGTATGCGATCCGGCAGGTGTCCGAGGCGCTGGGCTCCAACGGCTCCACCTCGATGGGATCGGTCTGCGCGTCCACGCTGGCACTGCTCAACGCGGGCGTGCCGCTCAAGGCTCCGGTGGCCGGCATCGCCATGGGTCTGGTGTCGGACGAGGTCGACAACAAGACCGAGTACGTCGCGCTGACCGACATCCTCGGTGCTGAGGACGCCTTCGGTGACATGGACTTCAAGGTCGCCGGCACCGCGGAGTTCGTCACCGCGCTGCAGCTGGACACCAAGCTGGACGGCATCCCGTCCGAGGTGCTGGCGCAGGCCCTGTCGCAGGCCCGGGACGCCCGGCTGCACATCCTCGACGTGATGGCCGAGGCCATCGACCGGCCGGACGAGATGAGCCCGTACGCGCCGCGGGTGACCGTGGTCAAGATCCCGGTCGACAAGATCGGTGCGGTCATCGGTCCCAAGGGCCAGATGATCAACTCGATCCAGGACGAGACCGGTGCGCAGATCACCATTGAGGATGACGGCACGATCTACGTCGGCGCTGACAACGGCACCTCGGCACAGGAGGCGGTCGACCGCATCAACGCGATCGCCAACCCGCAGATGCCCAAGGTCGGAGAGCGCTTCCTCGGCACCGTGGTGAAGACGGCGGCCTTCGGCGCGTTCGTCTCGCTGCTGCCGGGCAAGGACGGCCTGGTGCACATCTCCAAGCTGGGTAACGGCAAGCGGATCGGCAAGGTCGAGGACGTGGTGAACGTCGGCGACAAGCTCCAGGTCGAGATCACCGAGATCGACCAGCGCGGCAAGATCAGCCTGGTTCCGGTCAAGGACGAGGCCGCTGCCGAGCAGGAGCCCGCGCAGGCCTGACCGGCGCACGACAATTCGGCACCAGCGGGGCCAGGGCAGCACGCCCTGGCCCCGCTGCTGTGCAGCGTGAATTGCCCGTAGGTGGCGCCCCGGAATTCCCGCATTTCTCCCAGGGATGGGAGACAATCCCGGGGTGGAGATCTCAGCGAAGAGTGACTACGCCGTCCGGGCCCTGCTGGCGCTGGCCGACCAGGCGCCGAACCTGGTCAAGATCGATGCCGTGGTCGGTGAACAGCAGTTGCCGCGCAAGTTCGTCGAGGCGATCCTCGGTGACCTGCGCAGGGCGGGCATCGTCAGGTCCATGCGGGGGGCAGACGGGGGCTACGCGCTGGCCCGGCCGGCCGCCGAGATCACCATCGGTGCCATCATTCGTGCCGTCGACGGCCCGCTCGCCGAGGTCCGCGGGCTGCGCCCGGACGAGATGGTCTACACCGGCCTTGCCCAGCACGTACCAGGACTGTGGGTCGCGGTGCGGGCCGCGCTGCGCAAGGTGCTGGACGAGACCACGCTGCAGCAACTGCTCACCGGCAAGCTGCCACCGCACGTGCGCAAGATGGTGGAGGACCCGCGCTCGTGGGCGCGGCGCACGCCCTAGCGCCGCCGGACGTGAGCGCGGGTGGCTGCCGAACCGGGTGGCCGGTGCCGCTCCGGCGACACCCTAGGCTGGAGGGATGAGCACACGCGCGTCCACCCGCACCCTGCCCGCGTCCGGCGGCGGCGTCATCCGCCGGACCGTGCTGCCCGGGGGCCTGCGCATCGTCACCGAGGCGATGCCCGGGGTCCGCTCAGCCAGCGTGGGCATCTGGGTCGGGGTCGGCTCGCGGGACGAACAGCCGAGCGTCGCCGGCTCCAGCCACTTCCTGGAACACCTGCTGTTCAAGGGCACCAGCCATCGCTCCGCGCTCGACATCGCGATGGCGATGGATGCGGTCGGCGGCGAGTTCAACGCCTTCACCGAGAAGGAGCACACCTGCTTCTACGCGACCGTGCTCGACCGGGAACTGCCCATGGCCGTCGAGATGATCTCCGATGTGGTGCTGAACGCGACGGTGGCCGCGGCCGACGTCGACGTGGAGCGCACCGTGGTGCTGGAAGAGATCCTGATGCGCGATGACGATCCGTCGGATCTGGTGCATGACGAATTCTCCGCCGCGATCTTCGGAGACACCCCGCTGGGCCGGCCCATCCTGGGTACCGAGGCCTCGATCACGGGCCTGAGCCGCAAGCAGATCCACGGCTACTACACCCGCCGCTACAAGCCCTCGGAGATGGTGGTTTCGGTGGCCGGCAACATCGACCATCAGGCGGTGGTCGGGCTGGTCCGCAAGGCTTTCCAGGGCCGGCTGGACGAGCCGGGTGGCGGCCAGCTTCGGCCGGACAAGCGCCAGCACCGCAGCCCGAATCGCCCGGTCCACGTGCTGGCCGACGACACCGAGCAGGCCAACATCGTGCTCGGTGGCCTTGCCCTGTCCCGCTACGACGAGCGACGCTTCGTGCTCGGGGTGCTCTCAACCGCGATCGGCGGTGGCACCTCGTCCCGCCTCTTTCAGCAGATTCGCGAGCAGCGCGGCCTGGCTTACTCCACCTACTCCTTCACCTCCTCCTATGCCGGCGACGGGCTGTTCGGCCTGTACGCCGGGTGTCAGCCGGGCAAGGCGGATGAGGTGGTCTCCATCATGACGGGTGTGCTGGACGAGATCGCCCGCAACGGCCTGACCGAGGACGAGGTGGCACGCGGCAAGGGCCAGCTCGCCGGTGCGATGGTGCTCGGGCTGGAGGACTCGGGCTCGCGAATGAGCCGCATCGGCAAGGCCGAACTCAGCTTCGGTGATGTGCTCGGCCTTGACGATCTGCTGGCCCGCATCGATGCGGTCAGCCTTGCCGACGTCAACGAGCTGGCGGCCGAGCTCACCGCCGGGGCTCGCTGCCTCACCGTCGTCGGCCCGTTCGCCGCGCACGATTTCGATGCTGCGGTCTGACATCGACGAGCCAGGGAGGCGGACGTGATCAAGGTCGGCGTGCTCGGGGCGCACGGCAAGATGGGTGCGGAGGTGGTGCGCGCGGTCGAGGCCGCGGACGACCTCGAGCTGGTGGCGGCACTGGGCCGGCGGGCTGGGCCGGCGGAGCTCGCCGACGCGCAGGTGGTGGTGGACTTCACCCGTCCCGACGCGGTCATGGACAACCTGCAGGCGGTGCTCGGTGCGGGCCGGAGCGCGGTCGTGGGCACCACCGGTTTCACCGCGGAGCGGCTGGCGACGGTGACCAGGTGGCTGTCCGATCAGCCCGGTACCGGAGCGATCATCGCCCCGAACTTCGGCATCGGAGCGGTGCTGTCGATGAAGTTCGCCGAGCTTGCAGCACGGTATTTCGAGTCGGCGGAGGTGATCGAGCTGCATCACCCTGGCAAGGCCGATGCCCCGTCGGGTACCGCGACCAGGACGGCGGAGCTGATCGGCGCCGCGCGCAGTGCCGCCGGGCTCGGCGCGATGCCTGATGCGACCACCGACGCGCGCCCTGGTGCCCGAGGGGCTGACGTGGCAGGCGTGCCGGTGCATTCCATCCGGCTGTCCGGCCTGGTCGCGCACCAGGAGGTGCTGTTCGGCACGGCCGGTGAGACGCTGACCATCCGCCACGACTCGCTGGACCGGGTTTCGTTCATGCCCGGCGTGCTGCTGGCGATCCGCGCGGTGCTCGACCGGCCCGGGTTGACAGTGGGCCTTGACCCACTGCTCGGCCTGTGAGCCAGCCGCCGAGGCCGCGGCGCGGCAGCAACCCGCTGGTCGTGGTGATCGTGCTGCTGCTTGCGCTGGCTGCGTATTTCGTGCTGATCGGATACCGCGGCGTGTACCTGCTGGGGCAGGGTCGTTGGGAGCTCAAGCTGCTCGGCGTCGCCGTGCTGGTGCTGCCGCTGATCGGCATCTGGGTGGTGGTCGCCGAACTGCGCTTCGGCCTGGCCAGCCAGCGCCTGGCCGAACGCCTCATCGCCGAGGGGGAGTCCGCGTCGCCGCCGGAGATTCCGCGACTGCCCTCGGGCCGGCCGGACCGGCGCGCCGCCGACGCGGTGTTCGAGCGGCAACGGACGATTGTCGAGGCAGCGCCGCAGGATTGGCGCGGCTGGTTCCGGCTGGCGCAGGCCTATGACCTGGCCGGTGACCGTCGCCGCGGCCGGGCGGCGCTGCGCACCGCGATCGAGAAGGCCGCTGCCGCACCGGGCCGGCCGAGGTAGCCACCGCGCGATCAGGCAGTGCCCTTGCGTGCAACCGGCAGGTCGGACGGCCCGACGTGCTTGTCCAGCCAGTCGATCAGCGGCTGCATGTGCCGCCACACCTTGACCAGCTCGGTCTTGGCCCGGGCGGTCTCCAACCACGCCGGGCTGCCGAAGTCGCGGGTGACGTACAGCGACTTGTGCCGCAGCAGCTCGCCGCGCGGGTGCTGCTTGTCGTGGCCGGCCGGCACCCGGCTCAGCTGATGGCCCTGGACCGCGAGCTTCGCCGTGGTGGCCGAGGCAATCGCTGCGACCAGCTGGTCCCCGGGCAGTTCGGCCGCCACCGCGCGGCGGAACCGGGCGACCTGGTCGGAGGCCATCTCGTAGATGCCGCCGCTGGCGTACATGCCCGCGGCCGAGATGTGCAGGTAGCGGCGCGAATCAGCGAAGTAGACGCCCTGATGATCCTTGTACGGCGTCTTGTCCTTGGCGAAGCGGACATCCCGGTACGGCCGGAAGAACTTGGCCGGGCCGAACTCCGGTTCCAGCTCAGCGGCAAGCTCCAGCAGCGGCGCCCGCACGCACTCGTCGTAGATGTGCTTGTGCGCCTGCCAGAACGGCTTGGAGTTGTCGGCCTCCAGGTCCTCGTAGAAGTCCAGCGCGGCGAACGGGATGCCGGTGAAGCTCACGTCAGTCTCCCGCCAGGCTGGTGTGCAGCCGCAGCTCCGGGACGAGGCCGGCGCCGGTGTCCAGCGACCGCTGCCGGCCGTCGGCCTCCCAGCCGGCCGACCGGTAGAACTGCAGCGACGCGGTGTCGGCGGCGGGCACCCAGGCGACGAGGCGGTGCGCGCCGTCGGCGGCGGCCAGGTCCGCGACGGCTGCCAGCAGCCGGGAACCGTGCCCGCGCCGGCCCCAGCGTGGCTCCACCAGCATGGTCGCGATGGCTCGGGTGGTCGCTGCCGGCGGATCGTCCGGCTGCCGGTCCTCGTCCGGCCCGAAGGCGGCGAAGCCGACCGTGGCCGGCCCCTCCAGAGCGACCAGCACTCGATGCGCCGGGCTGGGCGCTGCCGTGATCGCAGCCTGCCAGCCGGCCGCGAAGTGCTGTTCGTCCAGCGCCTGCAGTACCTCGGCGGGCAGCACCGAGCGGTAGGCGAACTGCCACGTCTCGTGCTGCAGTCTGCCGATCTCGGCTGCGTCGGTCGGGATGGCCGGTCGCACGCTCACATCTGCCATTGCGGTCAGGCCCGGTTGGAGAAGGCGATCAGAGCTGTCACGGGTCCAGCCTACGGATCAGGCCAGCGGGCTCTTCTCTGCCCGGCGCCGACGCAGGTGCAGCGCGCCGACCACCAGGACCAGCGCCGCGAGCACAAGCAGCGGCCCATAGGTGAGGTACTGCTCGATCCGGTTCAGCGCGGAGGCGAACGCCCAGCCGAGCAGCACGCAGCCGGTGCCCCAGATGATGCCGCCGACGGCATTCCAGAGCAGGAAGGTGCGATAGCGCATGCCGCTCATGCCGGCCATCGATGGCATCAGCGCGCGCAGCAGCGCGGTGAGGCGCCCGAACAGCACCGCCTTGCCCCCGTGCCGGTGCAAGAACCTGTCGACCGTTTCCCACCGGCGTTGGCCGACCCAGCGACCGAGCGGGCTGCCCCGAAGGCCCGGGCCGAACTTGCGGCCGAACTCGTAGCCGACGGTGTCGCCCAGCACCGCTGCGGCGATCGCGATCGGGATCATCAGCGCGAGATCGAGCACCCCCTCGTGGCAGAAGTAGCCGGCCACCAGCAGCGCTGCCTCGCCGGGCAGGACCAGGCCGACGAGGATCGCCGCTTCGGCGAAGGCACAGAAGGCGGCGATCAGGTATAGCCAGGAGCCGACATGCTGGCCCAGATGCTTGAGGAACTCGGTCACGCCAGCATGGTTGCACGCGGACGCTGAGACGCTCACAGCAACGCGGCCCATCGCGCTGTCCTGCCTTGGCTGAGTGCCGGGCGGCGCCGGTTGTCGGGCGCGCGTGGTGGAATCGCAGCATGGCGGCGGTGCAGAAGTCCGAGCTGGAGCTGACGGCTCCGGCCGCTCGCCGGATCGCGCTCGCCGCGCAGGGATTCGGCCTGCCGCGCCCGTCCGGCCGGATCACCGCGCGCCATCTTCGCAAGGTCGTGGACACCATGGGCCTGCTGCAGCTGGATTCGGTGAATGTGCTGAGCCGGTCGCACTACCTGCCGGTGTTCTCCCGGCTGGGCAGCTACCCGCGCGAGCTGTTGGACCGGCTGACCGGGCACAGCGCCGGGCCGATTCAGCGACATTACGTGGAGTACTGGGCGCACGAGGCTTCGCTGATCCCGCTGGACACGCACCCGCTGCTGCGCTGGCGGATGGCCCGGGCGGCAGAGGAGGCGTGGGGCGGCATGCGACGCATCGCTGCCGAGCAACCGGACCTGCTGGATCAGGTGCGTCGGTTCGTGGGCGAGCACGGTCCGGTCCGCAGCTCCCAGCTGGGCATGGCCCGCCCGGCGCGCTCACCTGGCCAGATGTGGAACTGGCACGACGGCAAGGTCGCCCTGGAGTACCTGTTCTGGGCCGGTGAGATCGGTGCCGCGCGCCGGGTGAATTTCGAACGCCAGTACGACCTGATCGAGCGGGTGCTGCCGCCGCAGGTGCTCAACCGCCCGACCCCGGGCGAGGAAGAGGCACACCGGGCGCTGCTCCGGATCGCTGCCCGCGCCTACGGTGTGGCGACCGAGCCGGACCTGCGCGACTACTTCCGGCTACCGGCCCGTACCACTCGTATCCGGGTGCAGGAACTGGTGGAGGCGGGGGAGCTGCTGCCGGTCACAGTGCGAGGCTGGCAGGCGCCGGCCTACCTCTGGCCGTCTGTGCGGCGGCCTCGCCACATCCGCGCGCGGACGTTGCTCAGCCCGTTCGACCCGCTGATCTGGTACCGCGATCGAGCGCACCGGCTGTTCGACTTCCACTACCGTATCGAGATCTACACCCCGGCACACCGGCGGATCCACGGTTACTACGTGCTGCCGTTCCTGCTGGATGAGCGGCTGGTCGGCCGGGTGGATCTGAAAGCCGACCGCAGCACGGGCACGCTGCTGGTGCAGTCCGCCTGGGCCGAGGCCGGCACCGACCCGACGGCTGTCGCCGGCGAGCTGGCCGAGCACCTGACGGAGTTGGCGGCCTGGCTGGAACTGGATGCGGTGGTCGCCACGGGCCGTGGCGATCTCGGGCCGGCGTTGCGCGGCGAGCTCGGCTGAAGGTCTGCTCAGCCGGCCGCGGCAAGCAGGCTCGGGTCGGCCCGCTGGATCGTCACGTCCCCGGCGCCGGTGCGGGCGCGGACGGTGACGGGCTCGGCATCCTGACCGGCTGGGGCTTGTGCCTGTACTGGCATGTCGGTGTGCAGCCGGCCGCTACCGGTCAAGACGTCCAGCCGGGCCGCTCGACCGGCGGCCAGCCCTACCCGTACTGATCCCGAGCCACTGGTGACATCCACGTCGCCGTCAGCCAGCCCGATCGTCACGCCGCCCGAACCCGAGCGCATCCGGACCCGGCCGTGGGCCGCGCCCACGTGCAGATCACCGCTACCGAGGCCGACCGAGAGCTGCCGGCCGGCGTTCCGGATGCGGACCGAGCCGCTGCCGCCCCGGATGGTGGTCGCGCCGGTCACCCGCTCGATTCCGATGTCACCGCTACCTCCCCGGACGCGCAGGTCTCCGTCGATCTCGGCCAGCTGCACGGTGGCCGAGCCGCTGGCCAGATCCGTGGCACCGAGCGTGCCTTCGGTACGGATGTCGGCGGACTGCACGGCCACGCGCAGCCCGGATCCGGCCGGCAGGTCGACGGTCACGTCGACGCCGCTGGTGCCGACGCGCCCGAACAAGTTGTCCATCATTGCGCCTGCCCGGTCGCGGGACTGCAGCACGTAGAGGATGTCGCCGGTCAGCTCGACCCGGAACTGCTCCAGGACGCGCTCGTTGGCGCGGGCGGAGATCCGGACGGATGCCTGGCTGCTATCCGGCAGGGCTCGAACCGTCACCGAGCCGGCGAGGAATCGGCAGTCCAGGGTGATCGTGCTGGTCAGGGAAAAGCTCTTCTCGATCATGGTTGCTCCCGGTTGATGTGTCGGTAACAGGTCGGCGCTCGGTGGTGGGGCAGCGTTCGCCGGTAACGCGGCGCTCGGTAGTAGGGCAGACGAGGTGCAGCCGCTGCAGCAGCGGGGAGGACGACACGCCCGCCACCTCAGCCGGTTACCCAGCCGGTCAGGCGGTGCGCGCCGTGGCCGTATTGGTGCGCCCGTCCGGACCAGCTTTCCCAGTCGCTTGCGGGACCTCGCAGGGCCTGCGAGGCGGCCCGGATCAGCCAGCTGTTGACCGAGAGCTCGGCCTGGCCGGCTGCCTGCTCGATCTCGGCCTTGAGCGCGTCCGGCAATCGCAGCGAGATGCGTGCCGTCGCTTCACCCTCGTCAGCTCGGGTTCCGGGGGGCTCGGTGGCTGCCACCGGCTCGGCCGGCGGCGGGGTGACGCTGAAGTGCACCGTGTCGCCGTCCAGCCGCAATGTCACCGCTGGCGAGGCCGGCCCACCGCCAGCGGCGTACAGCGCGTCGGTGATCTCGGCGGCGGCGGCCGACAGCGCGTCGAGGATGGCCAGCCGGACCGACGAGCGCGCGCTGGCCGCCAGCGCCGCCGCGATCTCGCGAGTCCGGTCATCGCCGAGGGCCGCGGCTGCGGCGAGTTGGGTATCGACCTGAGCGGTCATGGTCTCGAGGTGCATGACAGCAGCATGACATCATATTGATGTCATTGCAAGCTGCGGTGATGTCTTGGTGGTGCCACGACTAGGCTTGCGGCGTTGCAGCGGAGGGAGGCTCGTCGTGCCGGAACTGGCGCGTCCACGGGTGCAGCTGATCGCGTGGACGCAGTTCGCGGTGCCCGATGGCGTCGACTGGACCGCCGAGACCGCGGACGGATCGGCGCTGGCCGAGTTCGCCGGTCGCAGCTGCTATCAGGCATGGGACCGATCGAATCCGGCGACGTCCACCAACGCCGGCTATCTGCGGCACGTCATCGAGGTCGGACACCACGCCGTGCTCGAGCACGCCAGCGCGACGTTCTACCTGACCGGCATCTCACGGTCGCTGGCTGCCGAACTCACCCGGCACCGGCAGTTCAGCTTCTCCGAGCTCTCGCCCCGGCACGTCCCGGCCGAGCCTGCCACGGTCGTTCCGGCCGAATTAGCCGACCACCCGGAGTTGCGGGAGGCGTTCCTGGCCGGGGTGCGGGCGGCCGAGCGGGCGCATCAGTCGGTACTGTCCGGTCTGCAGGCCGGCATGGCGCAGCCTGAGGGCGCCGGGCTGCGAGGCAAGCAGCTGCGCCAGGCCGCCCGGACCCTGCTGCCGGGCGCGACCGCGACAACTCTGGTGATGACCGGCAACTACCGAGCCTGGCGGGCGCTGCTGGCCGCGCACGGCGCCGACCACGCCGACCGCGAGATGCGCGGGGTGATCGCTGAGTGCCTGCAGCAGCTGACCCTCCTGGCGCCGGCGGCCTTCGGTGACTTCAGCACCACCTCGCTGTCCGACGGGTCCGTGCTGATCGCCTCGCCGCTGGCCGGCTCGTGACGGAGGCGCCCGGCGCCGCGGGACGGCTGGGGCACCCAGGGCAGCTGGTAGCCCGTGCGCGGGCCCTGCTGGACCAGCCGGGCCGGCACCTGCTCGGCATCACCGGACCGCCGGGTGCCGGCAAGTCCACCCTGGCCGGCCGGCTCACTGCCGCGCTGGAGCGATCGGTCCTGGTCGGACTGGACGGCTTTCACCTCGCGGACGCCGAACTTCGCCGGATCGGGCTGCGCGACCGCAAGGGTGCGCCCGAGACGTTCGACCGCGGCGGCTATCGGGCTCTGCTGCAACGATTGCGCGTCGAACCGGGCACGATCTACGCGCCGGTGTTCGACCGGTCGATCGAGGACTCGATAGCTGCCGCGCTGGCGGTGCCGCCGGGGGTCCGGCTCGTCGTGACCGAGGGCAATTACCTGCTGCACTGGCCGGAGATCCGGCCGCTGCTGGACGAGGTCTGGTACCTCGATCCGCCGGCGGAGGCGCGCCGCGAAGCGCTGCGCGCCCGGCACGTCGCCTTCGGCAAGGCGCCGGCCGAGGCTGCTCAGTGGGTAGCCGGCTCCGACGAGCGCAACGCCGAGCTGATCGCGGCCGGGCGCGGACGGGCCGACCTGGTCCTCGGCTGGGACGATTGGTGACCGGCCGCGGCCGGTGCCGGCGGTAATCTGATCGGCATGCCGACTACCCTCCGCCAGCCACCGTTCGGCCGGTTGCTGACCGCTATGGTCACGCCGTTCTCCGTCGCCGGAGAACTCGACCTGGACAACGCGGCCAAGCTTGCCGCCTACCTGGTGGACACCCAGCACAACGACGGCCTGGTCATCAACGGCACCGGGGGAGAATCGCCGACCACGTCGGATGCGGAGAAGGCGGAGCTGATCGCGGCAGTCAAGGACGCTGTCGGTGACCGCGCCAAGATCGTGGCCGGCGTCGGCACCTTCGACACCATCCACAGCATCCAGCTGGCTCAGCAGGCCGCCGCGGCGGGTGCGGACGGGTTGCTGATCGTCTCCCCGTACTACTCCAAGCCGCCGCAGGCCGGGTTGCTGGCGCACTTTCGTGCGATCGCCGACGCAACCGAGCTGCCCGCGCTGGTCTACGACATCCCGCAGCGGACCGCGGTCGCGGTTCAGACCGAAACGATGTTGCAGCTGGCCGAGCACCCCAACATCGTCGGGGTGAAGGACGCCAAGCAGGACCTGGCCGCGTCCAGCCGGGTCATCGCCGAGACCGAGCTTGCCTACTACGCCGGCGACGACTCGATCACGCTGCCGTTGCTGGCAGTCGGCGGGGTCGGCGTGGTCGGGACCTCAACCCACTTCTGCGGTGCGCTGACCAAGCAGCTGATCGAGGCGTTCCTGCGCGGTGACATCAGCGAGGCGTTGGCCTTGCATCAGCAGCTGCTGCCGATCTTCACCGGCATCTTCCGCACCCAGGGCGCCATCCTGGTCAAGGCGGGGCTGAGCCTGCAGGGACGCTCCGCCGGACCGGTCCGATTGCCACTGGTGGATGCCACCGAGCACGAGATCAGTCACCTGCGCCAGGACCTGGCTGCCGCGCGCCTCTGAACCCGGCCAGCTGGTGTCGGTCCACCCTCAAGCTGCACCTGAGCGTTACCGTAGCTAGGTGGCCCCTACCGGAACGAAGACCCGACAGCCTGCCCGCAAGCCGCCCGCTCGCGGTCGCGGACGGACACCGGCACGGCCGCCGGCCAAGCCTGCCAACCAGCGTCCGCCGCTGGCGATGGTCGGCCGCGCGATCGCACGGCTGTGGCTGGTGCTAGGCCAGCTCGCCGGCACCATCGCGCGCGCGGTGGGTCGCAACGCCGCCACCGCCCGCGAACTGGACCCGGCGCATCGCCGTGACGGCATGGGGCTCGGCGTGCTCGGGCTGGCGGTGGTCTCCGCCGTGTCCGTCTGGTTCACGGCGGCGGGCGCCCTCGGTCACTGGCTGACCACCGGCTTCCGGTTCTTCCTCGGCAACGGGGCGGTGCTACTGCCGGTGCTGTTCCTCGCCGGTGCGGTGCACATTCTGCGCCAGCAGCCGCAGCCTGGCCGGCGCGGCCGGCTGGTGGTGGGCGGCGGTGCGCTGGCGCTGACCATCACCGGCATGCTGCACCTGTGGGCACGCTCCCCGCACTCGGTGGGGGGCTGGATCCACGCCGGCGGCGTGCTCGGAGCGGCGTCCGGGCAGCTCGAGCGGATCATGCCCGCCGGCCTCATCGTGCCGTTGCTGTTCCTGCTCGGATGCTTCGGCACCCTGGTCGTCACGGCCACTCCGATCAGCCAGCTGTCCGAGCTGCTGCGCGATCTGCTCAGCCGGGAGCCGGTCGAGCAGGACGATCAGGACGTTGCCGACCAGCCGTCCGGGCGATTCCGGCGCAGCCGCAGCGTGATCGACCAGTTCGACGAGGCGGAGGCCGGCGCGCCGTTCGACGTCGATT
>DATAKO010000051.1:0-12979 GCA_036261575.1 Jatrophihabitans sp. | reverse complement strand
CCAGGCCGCACCGGTACTGCTGGCGGGCAACGCGCTGCACAGCGACCTCCCGCCCGAGGCGGCCGGCAGCGCCGTCTACGGCTGGCTGCTGTGCATGCTGGGGCAGCGGTTCGGTTTCCCGGTGCCGGTCGGGGGTGCCGGCGCGCTGACCCAGGCGATGGCGAAGCGGTTCCGTGCACGCGGCGGCCAGTTGCGCACCAGCGCCCCGGCGATCGGGCTCGAGATCGCCGGGGGTGCGGTGCGGGCGGTCCGGCTCGCCTCGGGTGAGCGGCTGGCCGCACGGCGTGCCGTCATCGCCGACGTGCCCGCACCGGTGCTGTACGAGCAACTGATCGGCGCTGATCGGCTACCGCCTCGGGTGGTGGCCGACATCCAGCGTTTCCAATGGGATGCTCCGACGCTGAAGGTCGATTGGGCGCTCAGCAGCCGCATCCCGTGGACCAACCGGCAGGTGGCCGAGGCGGGCACCGTGCATCTCGGCGTCGACCTGGACGGGCTCACCCGCTACACCGCGGACCTGGCGATGCGCCGGCCGCCTGCCGAGCCGTTCGTGCTGCTGGGCCAGATGACCACCGCGGACGCCAGCCGATCGCCCGCCGGCACCGAGTCGGTGTGGGCCTATACCCACCTGCCGCACGGGATGGAGCCCGACACCGACGCGATCGCCGAGCAGGTTGCCCGGGTGGAGGCGCTGCTGGAGCGGCACGCGCCCGGTTTCGCCGGCCTGGTGCTGGGGCGCAAGGTGCAGGCGCCCGGCGATCTGGTCGAGGAGAACCCGTCCCTGCAGCACGGCGCGATCAACGGTGGCACCGCCCAGCTGCACCAGCAACTGATCTTCCGCCCGATCCCGGGGCTGGGTGGGGCGAGCACCCCGATCGACCGGCTGTATCTGGGCAGCTCGTCGGCACATCCCGGCGGCGGGGTGCACGGCGCGTGCGGTGCGAACGCCGCGATCGCGGCACTGAAGCGAGCGGGCCGGCTGGGCGGTCCGCGACGCCGGCTGATGGAGCTGGCGATGCGCCAGCTCTATCGCTGACGGCAGTCGGATCACCGTCAACGCTGGGTTACGGTGACGCGCCCTTGCCGATGCCGGCAGGCTGCGTAGGGTGGACAACGGCTCAGCTCAGCAGCCTTCGTGCTGCGATCGCCAGCCGCTCGGCCCCGGGTCGCCAGCACGGTCCTGATCGTCACCGATCGACCTGGAGCACCGATGACCGAACCCGCAATCCCCGGCGTACCCGCGAGCGAAACTCCTGACGCGGGCCGGCCTGAGCCCGCAGGCGTGGAGTTTCCGCCGCCGCCGAAGCCAGATCAGCAGGCTCCGGAGCCGGTGTCCGCGACCGGCGCCCCGAGCGGTGCGCCGGCCCGGATCCGCGCCCAGGCCGGTACCCGGCTGACCACCTCGCTGGGCACCCCGCTGCGCGACACCGACCATTCGCTGAAGGCAGGTGAACGCGGGCCGTCGCTGCTGCAGGACCATCACCTGCGCGAGAAGATAACCCACTTCGATCATGAGCGCATCCCGGAACGGGTGGTGCACGCCCGCGGCGCGGCCGCGCACGGCGTGTTCCGCTCCTACGGCAACGCCGCTTCGCTGACCCGGGCCTCGTTCCTCGCGCCGGACACCGAGACGCCGGTCTTCGTCCGGTTCTCCACCGTGCTCGGCTTCCGCGGCTCGGCCGACACAGCACGCGATACCCGCGGTTTCGCCACCAAGTTCTACACCGACGAGGGCGTGTTCGACCTTGTCGGCAACAACATGCCGGTCTTCTTCATCCAGGACGCCATCAAGTTCCCGGATGTGATCCACGCCGGCAAGCCGCATCCGGATCGGGAGATCCCGCAGGCCCAGAGCGCGCATGACACGTTCTGGGACTTCGTGTCGCTGCACACCGAGGCGACCCATCACGTGCTGTGGAACATGTCCGACCGGGGCATCCCCCGCTCCTACCGGATGATGGAAGGCTTCGGCGTGCACACCTTCCGGCTGGTGAACGAGGCGGGGCAGACCAGCCTGGTCAAGTTCCACTGGAAGCCGGTGCTGGGCGTGCACTCGCTGGTGTGGGAAGAGGCGCAGCTGCTGGCCGGCTTCGATCCGGACTTCCACCGCCGCGACCTGTTCGACGCGATCGAGGCCGGCGCCTACCCCGAGTGGGAGCTGGGGGTCCAGGTGATGCCGGACAACCCGGAGCAGACGTTCGAGGGCATCGACCTGCTCGACCCGACCAAGCTGGTGCCCGAGGAGCTGTGCCCGGTGCAGCTGATCGGCCGGCTGACCCTGTATCGCAACCCGACCAACTTCTTCGCCGAAACCGAACAGGTCGCCTTTCACGTAGGAAACCTGGTCTCCGGCATCGACGTCACCGACGATCCGCTGATGCAGGGCCGGCTGTTCTCCTACCTGGACACCCAGCTGACCAGGCTCGGCGGCCCCAACTTCAACCAGCTGCCGATCAACCGACCGCACAGCCCGGTGAACGACATGCTGCGCGACGGATTCCACCAGCACGCGGTGCACGAGGGCGTCGCGCCCTACCAACCGAACTCCCTCCACGGCGGCTGCCCGTTCGCGCTCGGCTCGGCACCGGATGCGTTCATCGAGGTGCCGCAGCCGATCACCGGCACGAAGGTACGCCAGGCGCCGGCCTCCTTCGCCGACCACTTCAGCCAAGCCCGGCTGTTCTACCGCAGCCTGAGCGAGCTGGAGCAGCGGCACCTGGCCGAGGCGATCACGTTCGAGCTCAGCAAGTGTTACGAGACCCCGATCCGGGAGCGGGAATTGCAGGTGCTGGCCAACGTCGACACCGGCCTGGCCGAAGCTGTTGCAGCCAAGCTCGGGTTGGCGCCGCCCGCTCCGACCGAGCAGGTGCCGGACGTCGCGGTCAGCCCGGCACTGGCCCAGATCGGGCAGCAGTGGCCGACGGCCGGCCGGACCATCGGCTTGCTGGTCGGGCGCAACTGCGATGCTGCGCAGGTTGCCCAGCTGCAGCAGCAGATCCTCGATGCCGGCATGGTCGGGCTGATCATCGCGCCGGTCGGCGGCCGGTTGCCGGACGGCACCCCCGCTCAGCGGACGTACCAGACCGCCCGCTCGGTCGAGTACGACGCGCTGGTGCTGGCCGACGGCATCGGCGCGGAGCCCGCCGATGCCCGGCTGTCCATCTTGCTGAGCGAGACCTACCGGCACGGCAAGGCCATGCTCGGCTGGGGCGACGCCGACCAGGTGTTCCAGGCGCTGTCCTACCTACCGGCGGACGGGCTCACCGTGCTGGCCGGCGCCGCCGACGTACTGGCCGCCGCGCAGGACCAGCTTTCCCAGCACCGTGACTGGGACCGGCTGGCCTCGCTCTGAGGGCGTGCGTGGTCCGGGGCCGGCGCTCGGCCCCGGACCGCGCTCAACTTCTGCTGTCAGCGAGGCTGCGGGGCCGCGCTGCCGGCCGGAGCCGCCGGCCGCTGCCCGGGTTGCAGGACCACCTTGATGCAGCCGTCGGACTTGGCGCGAAACATCTCGTAGCCGTGCGTGGCCTCTTCCAGCGGCAGCCGGTGAGTGACCAGATCCAGCACCCCGAGCGGATCGGCTTCATCCTGCACGAGGGGCATGATCTCGTCCGTCCAACGCCGCACGTGCGCCTGACCCATCCGGATCTGGATACCCCGATCGAACATCTCCATCATCGGCAGCGGGTCCAGCTCGCCGCCGTACACACCGCTGATGGAGACCCTGCCGCCCCGCCGCACGCCCTTGAACGCCGCGTTCAGCGAGTCGAGCCGGTCGATCGCGAAGTGATCGGTGATCCGCTGCGCCAGCGGATCCGGCAGCAGGCCGGTGAGCTTCTGCGCCAGCGCGGTGCCGTGCTGCCCGTGCGATTCCATGCCGACGGCCTCGATGACCGCATCCGGCCCGCGACCGTCCACCAGCTCGATCAGCGCGCTCGCCACGTCGTCCACGCTGGCCAGATCCAACGGCTCGATGCCGTGCCTGGCGGCCAGGGCAAGCCGCTCGGGCACAAGGTCGACGCCGATCACCCTTTCGGCACCGAGCTGAAGCGCGATCCGGGCGGCGAACTGCCCGACCGGCCCCAGTCCCAGCACCGCTACGGTGTCGCCCGGTGCCACATCCGCGTAGCGACAGGCCTGCCATGCCGTCGGCAGGATGTCGGAAAGGAAGAGGAACTGCTCGTCGGGCGGCCCGTCCGGCACCACGATCGGCCCGAAATGCGCTTGCGGCACCCGTAGATACTCGGCCTGGCCACCGGGCACCGAACCGTAGAGCGAGGTGTAGCCGAACAGCGCCGCGCCCTTGCCCTCCGAGCGCACCTGCGTGGTCTCGCACTGGGCGAACAGTCCCCGTGAACACATCCAGCACTGGCCGCAGGAAATGTTGAACGGGATCACCACCCGATCGCCGGGCTTCAGCTTGCCTGCGGCCGGGCCGACCTCCTCCACCACTCCCATCGCCTCGTGGCCGAGCACATCTCCCGGTTTCAGGTAGGGGCCGAGCACCCCGTAGAGGTGCAGGTCCGAGCCGCAGATGGCGGTCGAGGTGACGCGCACGATCGCATCGGTCGGCTGCTGGATAACAGGGTCGGGCACGTCGACGACCGCGACGTTCTGGTTGCCCTGCCAGGTCAAAGCTCGCATCTGAGGTCCTTGCGATGACACCGCCGCGCGGACGGTCGCCGGGCGCAACCGAGGCTCTTTCTCGCTCGGGATCGTCCTGTCCCGCCGGCTGCCTCCAGTTAACCACCGATCACGGCAGGGCTGTCGGGACCGCTCGCGGCAGCCGATCGGGGCGCCCGGCGGTGGCCCGCTGGTGGGGTATGTTCGAGGTACGGCTCAGACCCAGCCGCTCCGGCGGACGGGCCCGACCCGCGTCGCCGCCTCGAGTATGGGGGACGTGTGGACGAACAGGGGCTGACCGCGCTCGGCGTCGCCATTCCGGTGCACAACGAAGAACAGCTCTTGCCGCACTGCCTGAACGCCATCGCGCGGGCCGCCGCGCCGCTGCCGGTACGGGTGGTGGTCGCCCTCGATCGTTGCCGGGACGGCAGCGCTGACGTCGTTGCCGCGGCAGCCGCCACCGGCTTGGATGTGCGCGCAGTGCGGCCGGACCGGCCCGGCGTCGGCGCGGCCCGGGCAGCCGCGATCACCGCGTTGCTGACTGATCTGGATCCGCAGTGCACCTGGCTGGCCAGCACCGACGCCGACAGCGTGGTCCCGGCAGACTGGTTCGTCCGGCAGCTGGCGCACGCGGCGCGGGGCGCGGAGATGGTGGTCGGCACGGTACGTGTCGACGACTGGTCCGAGCACCCGCCCGAGGTGCGGCAGCGCTACCTGGCCGGTTACCGGGCGCGTGCCGGTCACCGGCACATGCACGGTGCCAACCTGTCCTTCTCCGCCAGTGCGTATCTGTCGGCTGGCGGCTTCCGGGCCCGGCTCTTCGACGAGGACGTCGACCTGATCGGACGCTTCCAGCACGATGGGCTGCCGATGGTGTGGGCCGCCGACGTCGAGGTGATCACCAGCGCGCGGCGGACCGGACGGGCACCGAACGGATTCGCCCAGTTCCTGACCGGCCTGCAGCCGGACCTGGAGGAAGTGACGTGAGCCTGGCGACCCGGTTCGCCGAGCTGTGCCGGCTCGAGCTGCCGCTGCCCGGGGCCGGCCGCACTGTCGAGCGGTGGCGTGCCCTCGCGGGCATCGCCACCGAGGATCTTGCCCTGGTGAAACTTGCCGAAAGTCACTTCGACGCGCTGGCCATCCTGGCCGAGCTGGGGGCCGGCGAGCTGCACCGGCCGGGCCAGCGCTGGGCGGTGTGGGCTGCCGAGCCGCCGGATGCCCGGCTGGCGCTGGGCCGGGCCGCCACCGGGCGCAAGGCATGGTGCTCCGGAGCGGATCTGGTCACGCACGCGCTGGTCACCGGGTGGACGCTGGACAATCAGCAGCAGCTGGCAGCGATCACGCTGGCCGAGGCCGGCGCGCGGCCGGACGACAGCGCATGGCGGGCCGTGGGCATGGGCCGGGTGCATACCCCGGACCTGTTCTTCGACGCGGTGCCCTTCACGCCGGTGGGCGCGCCCGGCCAGTACGTCGATCGGCCGGGGTTCTGGCACGGCGGCGCGGGCATCGCCGCCTGCTGGTACGGCGGGGCGGTGGCCCTGGCCAAGGCCGTTGCCGCCAAGGCGGCCAGGTCCGACGAACCGCATCTGCGGGCACACCTGGGCGAGATCGACGTGGCGCTGCGCGGACTGCAGGCGCTGTTGCGCGAGACGGCCGCCGGCATCGACGCGCAGCCTGACCTCATCGACAGCACGGCGGTGCTCCGGGTGCGCGCCGCGGCAGACCAGGCCTGCCGGCAGGTGAGCGACGCCGCCGCACGAGCGCTGGGCGCCGGGCCGCTGTGCCGCGATGCCGGGGTCGCGCAGCATTTCGCTGACCTGGCGGTGTTCATCAGGCAGACCCACGCCGAACGCGACCTGGCCGAGCTCGCCGCCGGGCTGATCGAGCGGGGCACGGGGTGGGTGCTGTGAGCGCGCCGGCCGAGGCCGACCGCAGCATCGTAGGGGCCGGCACGACCGAGGCCGAGTGGGCCGGCTGGGCGGGGTGGTCCAGCCCGGCGCGCAGCGTCGCCGAGCTGGTGCCTTCCAGGCTGGTGGTCATCGCCCCGCATCCGGACGACGAGACGCTGATGGCCGGCGGCTTGATGCACGATGCCGTCCGGGCCGGCCTGCCCGTGCTGGTCATCGCGGTGACCCAGGGCGATGCCAGCCACCCCGGTTCGGCGCGCTGGCCGGTGCCGGTGTTGCGGGCGCAACGCCGGTTCGAGCGCGCCCGGGCCCTGGCCTCACTCGGTGCCCGCGACGTGCTGGAGCTGGGCGTCGGCGATGGCCTGGTACAACGGGAATGTGCTGCTGTGGCAGGGATGATCCGGACCGCGCTGCAGCCTGCCGACACGGTGGTGACGACCTGGCGCTTCGACGGCCATCCCGATCACGAGGCGACCGCTGCCGCGGCGTGTGCGGCCCGACCCGACCGGCTACTCGAGGCACCGGTGTGGGGTTGGCACTGGGCGAGGCCGGACCAGCTGCCGGCCGACGCGATCCGCTACCCGCTGGCGGCAGCCACCCGGGCGGCCAAGGTCCGGGCGATCGCCGCATTCGGCTCGCAACTGGAAGCTGACCCGAGCACCGGCGCCGACCCGATCCTGCCCGACTGGGCTCTGCCGCGCTGGCAGCGGCCGTGCGAGGTGTACTTCAATGCCTGCTGACCGGAATGGTGCGGCAGCACACCAGGATCTGGACTACGTCGAGGCGATGTACGCCGGCAGCGATGATCCGTGGCGGATCGAGTCCGGCTTCTACGAGCAGCGGCGGATGGAGCTCATCCTGGCCTGCCTGCCGCGGGCACGCTACCGACGAGGATTCGAACCGGCGTGCGCCGGCGGCCGGCTCACCGAGCGGCTGGCCGGCCGCTGCGATCACCTGCTGGCAGCCGACGTCAGCGCCCGCGCAGTGGAGCTGACCCGGGCCCGGGTGCCGGCTGCCGAGGTCAGCCAACTGGCGCTGCCGGCGCAGTGGCCGGCTGGCCGATTCGACCTGGTAGTGCTCAGCGAGTTCGGCTACTACCTGACGCCCGAGGCCTGGCAGCAGACGCTCGCGCAGGTGGCCGCGTCCCTGTCGACGGACTGGACGGTGCTCACCTGCCACTGGCGACACCCCTTTACCGAAAGGCTGATCGACACCGATGAGCTGCACGCGGAGCTCGCCCGGCAGCTGCCGGGCCGCCGCGTGCTGGCGCTGGCCGACGACGACGTCACGATCGAGGTGTGGTCGGCGGACCCGCTCACCGTGGCACAACACGACCAGCGCTGACGCCCGAACACGCGCGTCCGTTCCGCACCGAAGAGGAGAACCACCATGCCACGCTGGCTGGAACGCAGGGTCCACCGGATCGAACGGGCGCAGGCACTCGATGCTGCCGCCGACCGGGTGGCCGGCCTGCTGGAGCGGCCGCTGAGGTCCTCGGCCAGGCTGCGCGGCCTGCTCAGCGGAACCCCGTTCGGCCATCCGGTGCACCCGCTACTGGTGGCGGTGCCGATCGGCTCCTTCGTCGCCGCGTCCGCGATGGACGTGGCCGGCGAGGCCGTCGCCGCGCGAAGGCTGATCGCGCTCGGCCTGGCGAGCGCGGTGCCGACCGCGGCCACCGGAGGCAGCGACTGGGTCTACACCAGTGGCGCCGAACGCCGGGTGGGATTCGTCCATGCCACCTGCAACTGGCTGGCGCTGGCCGGTTACGCCACCAGCTGGCGGGCGCGGCAGCAGGGGCGTACCGCGGCGGGCATCGGCTGGAGTGCAGCAGGTGGCGCGCTGCTGTCGATCGGCGGCTGGCTCGGCGGCCACCTGGTCTACGCGCGCGGCGTCGGGGTGGACACGACTGCATTCCTCACCGCCAGCGACACCTGGCAGTCGGTGATCGCCGAAGCCGAGCTCGCCGACGGGCAGCCGCACGCGGTCGAGGTGGGCGGCACCTCGGTGGTGCTGGTTCGCCAGGGCGACGTGGTGCACGCGCTGGACGACCGCTGCAGCCACCGCGGCGGCCCGCTGCACGAGGGTCAGGTTGCGGACGGCTGCATCGATTGTCCCTGGCACGGCAGCAGCTTCAGGCTCGCCGACGGCTCCGTGCAGGCAGGGCCGGCCAGCAGGCCACAGCGGGTCTGGCAGGTCCGGCGCGCCGGCGGCACCGTGCAGCTCCGTCGCGGCGTGGAGGCAGGCACCCTGCGGACCAACGCCGTCTGACCCTCTTCCCGGCGACCGCCGGCCACCGGAACCGCTCAGTAGGTGCCGATCTGAAAGGAGATTCCCATGACTGCCCCCGAAGATCACCGGGACGAGGCGAGGTTCGAACAGACTCTGGAGCAGGAGGCGCGGCAGGCCGTCCGGTCGGCCGGCCACGACAATCCCGCTGACGGTGCCGACGACGGTGCCGATGACGGTGCCGACGACATCACCCCGGCTGAGCCGAACCCGGACCTGGCCACTGGCGTACCCGATTTCGAGCCGGATGAGGACCTGTCCGCCGGCCCGCCCGACGGCCGTTGACCGCACCGGAAACGAGGTATAATCGAACGCATGAGCGAATCAAGCGAAATTGGCGAACCCACCGACCAGTCCTCGGCAACCAGCACGGGCGCCGGTGAGCTGATCGGCGCGGACACACCCGGGCAGGCCGGCACGACGGAGAAGGACCCGAGCGAATGGGTCACCGGGGACGAGCCGATGACCGGTGCGCAGCGCAGCTACCTGGACACGCTGGCCCGCGCGGCCGGCGAGCAGCTGCCGGCGGATCTCACCAAGGCGCAGGCATCCGAGCACATCGAGCGACTGCAGGCCGCGACCGGCCGGGGAAGTGACAGCTGACCGCGCCCTGCCCTGCTGCGGTAACGTCGAAAACCCGGCTGAGCCCAAGCCGAGAAATTCCATCGCGTGCTGACCGGGCCGGCTCGCTGCCGGTCCGGGTCGACGCGGACGGAAGGGGTTGAGCTGGGATGAAGTTGCTGTACAAGCCAATCGGACTGCTGATCGGGGTGCTCGCCGGCCTGATCGCCACCCGGCTGTTCGAGAAGGTCTGGACCGTCGTGACGGGCGATCCGGAAACGCCGGACGCAACCGACCCACGAAGCAGCTGGACCCAGATTGCCACCGCAGCCGTGCTGCAAGGGGCCATCTTCGCCGGTGTTCGGGCAGTCGCCGACCGTGCCGGCGCAAAGGGTTATCAGAAGGCCACCGGATCGTGGCCGGGCTGACCCGTACCGTCTCAGCCAGGCACGACCACACCGTCAGCTACAACGGGTCGCAGGAGAATGGGAGCGCTGGTGGCGGATTTCAAGCAGGGCGACCGGGTGAGCTGGTCCAGTCATGGCAACACCACACACGGCGAGGTCATCAGGAAGATCACGAGTGACACCGAAGCAGCCGGACGAACGGTACGGGCCAGCAAGGACGAACCGCAATACTTGGTGCGCAGCGACAACGGCGGCGAGGCTGTGCACAAGCCGGACGCGCTGACGAAGCGCTAGCAGCACGAACGAGAGGCCGGCTCGGCGCGATCGCTACAGCAGGTCCTGCACCCGAGACCGCACCGGCTCGCGGCAGTTCAGCAGCATGAGCGCGCCGCCGGCCGCGGCCAGCTCGCCAGCCAGCACCCGCAGGTAGTTGGCCGCGGTCTGATCGAGCGCGATGAGCCTGCCCAGCTCGAGCCGCAGCTGCGTGCAGCCGTGTCGCCGAAGCAGGTCCACCTCGCCGCGCAGGTACTCGATGGTGAAGATCTCCAGCGCCCCCTGCGCCCAGATCGTGCCCGTCTGCACGTCCGCGGTTGCTGTGAAAGTGGCATGCCAGTTCGGCACATCACCGGGTGTGGGCATGAGGCCTCGCCGATTCTCGACCGGGCTCCGACCCGTTCCGCTTTTCGGATTCGCCGGGCCGTCCCAGTCTAGGCCGAGCCGGCCGTTTCGGGGCGCCGCTCCTGCACGCGCGCACCGAGCCGTCGACCGATCTCCAGCGCCGTCCGCCGGATCTGGGCGGCCATCGCTGCCCGCCCAGATCTGTCAATTGCTGCCGAGGGAAACGTCACCGCCACCGCCGCCACCGGATGCCGGTTGTGCTCGCGCACCGCGATCGCGATGGAGGCGAAACCCGCCGTCACGTCTCCGTCCTCCTCGGCGTGACCTGCCCGGCGCGCCTGCTCCAGCAGCCTGCGCAGCTCGGCCAGCGATGCCGGACCCACCTCGTTGCGCAGCACGAAGGCGGCCGCGTCGGGGAACAGCGCGCGGACCTGTGCCGGCGGCAGCTCGGCCAGCATGGCACGCCCGCTCGCGGTCAGCGCCGCCGGCAACCGGACGCCGACGTCGGTGACCAGTGGCGGCCGGCCCGGCGCGCGCTCCTCGAGCAGGTAGACCACCTCCCGTCCGTGCAGCACGGCCAGATGCGCGTTGTGCCCGGTCCGGTCGACCAGCACGGAAAGGGGCACCCGGGCCAGTCGCTGCAGCGGCGCCTGCCGGGCGTAGCCGGAGCCGAGTTCGTAGGCGCTCAGCCCCAACCCGTACCGACCGTCCTCGGGCAGGTGCACGACGAAACCATCCCGGATGAGGGTGTGCAGCAGGTGGTAGGTGGTCGAGCGGGGCAGCCCCACGTCACGGGCGATGGTCGCCGCCGGCACGGGGCCGGACTGGTGGGACAGGTAGCGCAGCACCGCCAGCACGTTGCGAGCCGCGGGTACCACCGCCATCGCCGCCGTCCTCTCCTGCCAGTCGCCGCGCGCGCACCGATCCGCACCGGGACCGCCCGCACGCCGCCAGCCTATCTCGGATCCGAGACAGCACCTGGTTGGCAGCTCTGGTCACCGGGACCGATCTGGGGTGGCATGAAGGCATGAGCGAAGTCGTCGTGGGAACCGGTCCCCTCAGCCCCGAGCAGGTCGTCGCGGTGGCGCGCGCCGATGCCCGGGTGGCGCTGGCCGAGGACGCGCGAGCCGAGATCAAGCGCGCCCGCGGGGTGATCGAGGCACTGGCGGCGGACACCGTGCCGCACTACGGCGTATCCACCGGTTTCGGGGCGCTGGCCACCCGGCACATCCCGGTCGCGGCGCGGGCACAACTGCAGCGCAGCCTGGTTCGCTCGCATGCCGCAGGCTCGGGCTCCGAGGTGGAACGCGAGGTGGTGCGGGCACTGATGCTGCTACGGCTGTCCACCCTGGCCACCGGTCGCACGGGGGTGCGGCTGGAGACCGCCGAGAGCTACGCCGCGCTGCTGAACGCCGGCCTGACGCCGGTGGTGTACGAGTACGGGTCGCTCGGCTGTTCCGGCGACCTGGCGCCGCTGGCGCACTGCGCGCTGGCCGCCATGGGCGAGGGCACCGTGCGCGACCGGGACGGCCGGCTGCTGGCGGCCTCCGATGCGCTGGCCGAGCACGGCATCACCCCGATCACGTTGCAGGAGAAGGAGGGTCTGGCCCTCATCAACGGCACCGACGGCATGCTGGGCATGCTGGTGCTGGCCATGCACGACCTGCGCCGGCTGCTGCGCACCGCCGACCTGACCGCGGCGATGAGCGTGGAAGCCCAGCTGGGCACCGATGCGGTGTTCGCCGCCGACCTGCAGCAGCTGCGCCCGCACCCCGGCCAGGCCGACAGTGCCGCCAACCTGCGGGCAGTGCTCGCCGGCTCGCCGATCATGGCCAGCCACCGTGACCCGGCCGCCTGCACCCGGGTGCAGGACGCCTACTCGCTGCGCTGCTCACCGCAGGTGCACGGCGCGGTGCGCGACACGCTGACCCACGCCGAGCTGGTCGCCGGCCGGGAGCTGGCCAGCGCGATCGACAACCCGGTGGTGACGGCCGACGGGCGGGTGGAGAGCAACGGCAACTTCCACGGCGCGCCGATCGGTTACGTGCTCGACTTCCTGGCGATAGCGGTGGCCGACCTTGCCTCGATCGCCGAACGCCGCACCGACCGGATGCTCGATGTGGCCCGCAGCCACGGGTTGAACGCGTTCGTGGCCGACGATCCTGGCGTCGACTCGGGCCACATGATCGCGCAGTACACCCAGGCGGGCATCGTCTCCGAGCTCAAGCGGCTTGCCAACCCTGCCTCCGTCGACTCGATCCCGTCCAGCGCGATGCAGGAAGACCACGTGTCGATGGGCTGGTCGGCCGGCCGCAAGCTTCGGCGGGCGGTGGACGGGCTGTCCCGGGTGCTGGCGATCGAGCTGCTCACCGCGGCCCGGGCGCTGGACCTGCGGCGGCCGTTGGAGCCCTCGCCGGCGACGAGGGCGGTGGTGTCGCTGCTCCGGGCTGCCGGTGTGGAGGGCCCGGGCCCCGACCGGCACCTCGCCCCCGAAATCGAGCACGCGCACGCGGATGTGGCCTCCGGCGCCCTGGTCCGCACCGTCGAAGACACGATCGGAGAGCTGTCATGACCGACCCC
>DATAKO010000049.1:0-73800 GCA_036261575.1 Jatrophihabitans sp. | reverse complement strand
CGGGTCGGTGGCTGCCACCGGGCCGGCCGCCGAGTTCCAGAACAACGACGCCATCCGGCGGGCCTACCTCGGCTACTGACGTCCTCATCGCTCGGCCCTCGCACGGCAACGCTCGACTACGGAAGGCAACCATGCAGATCTTTCTCGACCGGCTCACCTCGGGCCTGACCGCAGGATCGATCTACGTGCTGATCGCGCTCGCGCTGGTGGTGGTGTTTCGCTGCTCCGGAACGATCAACTTCGCTCAGGGCGAGTTCGCCCTGTTCACCTGCTTCGTGGCGTGGTGGCTGAGCACCAAGGGCTGGCCGCTGTGGCTGGCGCTGGTCGCATCGATGGCAGTCGGCTTCGTAATGGGCATGGTGGCTGAACGTGCCTTGATCAGACCCGTCCGGCGACGAAGCGAGGTGGCCACCCTGATCGTCGGATTGGGCCTGTTCACCGGGCTGAACGGCGCCGACGGCTGGATCTGGGGGCCGGCCGACAAGACCTTTCCGGAGCTGTTGCCGCACGCCCCCACCGACTACATCTCGATCGCCGGCTCCCGCCTGCACTACGACTCCATCGGCATCTTCGTCGGCATGCTGCTCGTCGTCCTGCTGCTGACCCTGCTGTTCAACCGCACCCCGTTCGGGCTGCAGATGCGCGCGGTGGCAACCAACGCCGAGTCGGCTGCGCTGTCCGGCGTGAAGGTCGGGCGGGTGCTCAGCGTGAGCTGGGGCATCTCGGCCGCGATCGGTTCCTTCGCCGGGGTGCTGCTGGTGCCGGTGTTGCCGCCCAACCAGCTCGACCTGAGCAGCTTCTTCTCGATCCTCATCTTCGCCTCGGCAGCCGCACTGTTCGGCGGCCTGGACAGCGTCAAAGGCGCCGTGGTCGGCGGTCTCGGCCTGGGCGTCGTGGAGTCCATGCTCAACGGCTACGGCACCTTTCTCGGTGGCTCGCTGCAGCTCACCTTCGCCCTGCTCATCATCGTCGTGGTGCTGGTCTTCAAGCCGACCGGCGTCTTCGGCGCCCGACGAATCGAGCGAGTATGACCGCGACGTCCTTGAACGGTGAATCCTTCGAGCAGGGCCGGCCGGACGATGCCGAACTGGTCGCCGCTCGCGAGTCGGCAACCCCTCCCGGCCCGAACAGCCGCCGCGGCCGCCGCCGGCCGTGGGTGGTGGAGCGGGGCTCGCTGCCGCATCTGAGCCTGCTGTTGCTCGGGCTGCTGGTCGCGGTTGCGCTCGTCCTCTGGGGCTCCGGGCTGGGCCGTTTCAACCAGGGCCAGATCACCAGGGTGATCATCTACGCGATCGCCATCGCCGGACTCAACATCGCCACCGGCTACACCGGCCTGGTCTCGGTCGGTCACTCGGCGTTCTTCGGCCTCGGGGCCTACACCACCGGGATTCTGGTGGTGCGTGAGCACTGGCGGGCGGAAGCGACGATCCCGGTGGCCCTGGTGGTCTGCTTCGTCGTCGGGCTCGTGGTCGGACTGCCGGCGTTGCGCATCCGCGGGCTGTACCTGGCGATCGCGACGCTGGCCTTCGGTGTCGCCTTTCCCGAGGTGGTGGCGCGCTTTGCCAGCTTCACCGGCGGCGCGTCCGGGCTGACCATCCGCCGGAACATGCTGCGGCCGCCGGACTGGACCGGTTTCACCCTGGGGCAGAAGGGTGAATGGCTGTACTGGCTGTCCGTCGGCATCCTGGTGCTGGTCATGCTGGTGGTACACAACCTGGTCCGCAGCCGGTACGGGCTGGCGTTGATGGCATCGCGGGACAACGAGATCGCCGCCGCCTCGTCCGGGGTGAACCTGGCGGTCATCAAGACGGTGTCCTTCGGCGTGTCCGGCGCGCTGACCGGGGTCGGCGGCTGCCTGTTCGCCATGTACCTGGGGAGCCTGGTCGCCAACGACTCCTTCACCCTGCTCAACGCGATCGCGTTGCTGACCGGCCTGGTGATCGGAGGTGAGGGAACCCGGTTCGGCCCGTTGCTGGGTGGCCTTGCAGTGGTGTACATCCCGTACTACAGCTCCTCGGTCGGCCAGGGCGAGTCCGCGGCCGTCATCTTCGGCGCCGCCCTGATCGTCATCGTGTTCCTCGCCCCGGAAGGGGTGGCGGGCGCCGTGATCCGGCTGATCCGCCACGTCTTCCAGGTCATTCCCCGCACACCCAAGCCGTACCAGCCGACGGTTCGCCCCGGGCCGCCGGCCGGCACCGCGACTGAAAAACCGTAGTCCCACCGGGCCGGTCACCGGGACCGGTCCAGCACCACCACCGCACGAGCAGCTACCTCTCCAAGAAGGGCTCACAGTGTCGAACACGAAGAGATCCATCCAATCCCGTCTCGGGATAACGCTCGCCGGCGCCCTGGTCCTGACCTTCGGCCTGAGCGCGTGCTCCTCCTCGGGAAAGTCGAACTCCGCAGCCTCGTCCGCCGCCGGCGGTGGCGGATCGGCCAGCAGCGGTGCCTCGTCAGGCTCCAGCTCCGGCTTCCAGGTCGATACGTCCAATTGTGACGATCCGGCCGCGGCAACCAAGAAGATCACGGGCACCTGGAAGATCGGCTACAGCTTGCCGCTGTCCGGTCCGGTGGCCGGTGTCGTCGAGTACTACCTGGAGGGTTGGAAGGCTCGCATCAACGACTTCAACAACTCCGGCGGCGCCAACGGGGTGAAGATCGACGTCTCCTACAAGGACGACCAGTTCACCCCGGACAAGGCCAAGGCCAACGCCACCCAGTTCCTGCAGAGCGATCACGTCAACTCGCTGATCACCTTCGGCAGCGGCGGTGTGGGCGCGATGGCCGACGACCAGAACGCGGCGTGCGTGCCGCTGCTGTACCCGAGCAGCTCGGTCCAGAAGTACCGCGATATCAAGGAGTACCCGTGGACGCTGCAGTTCCTGCCGGCCGGTGACGCCGAGGCGCGCTACGACGTGAAGTACATCCAGTCGAAGTTCCCGAACGGCGCCAACGTCGGGATCGCGGAGAACCAGACCGCGTCAGGTGTCGGCGAATACCAGGCCTTTGCCAACGCGGCCAAGGGCACCAACCTGAAGATCGCGGTCGTTGCCGACGAGACCGACCCGAACGCCGCCGCCACCAAGCTCGCGGCAGCGAAGGTGGACGTGGTTTACAACGCCGGTATCAGCACCGACTGCGGCCCGCTGGTGACAGCGATGTCCCGGATCGGCTTCAAGCCGAAATTCACGCTGAACCCGGACAACTGCGCGGACACCACGTCCTATGTCCAGGCCGGCCAGGCCGCCGACGGCAACGTGCTGCCGTCGTACCTGAAGAGCCCGTCGGACCCGACGCTGGCCTCGGACCCCGGCGTGAAGACGTACCTGTCCCAGGTGACCACCAGCAACAAGGACAACGCGATCGCGGTGGCCGGCTGGGTGGCTGCCGACCTGACGGTAAACACGCTCAAGCAGGCGGCCGCCTCGCCGAGCGGGTTGACCGAGGTGAGCGTGCTGCAAGCGGCCCGCGACCAGGACTACGCCTCGCCGATGCTGGTCAACGGCATCACCTGGCAGAGCACCCCGACCCAGCTGATCGGCTTCAGCGGGTTCCAGACGCTGGTCTGGGACGCGGCCACCAAGTCGTTCAAGGTGGACGGTTCGATCATCTCGGTCGGCGGCAGCTGAGCCGGTAACGACTCCGCCGGCCCCGACTCGTGCATGCGGGTCGGGGTCGGCGGCACGATGGCAGCTCGGAATGCAGCAGAGAGGTTCATGTCATGCCGGCCCGCAAGATGCACCCGCAGTCCCGGATCGACGACTACGTAGGCCGGGGCTGGTGGACCGATGAGACGGTGCAGCAACTGTTCGCCGACCGGGTGGCGGAGTTCGGCGACGAGCTGGCCGCAGTGGACCCGCTGAACAAGGCGGAGCTCATCGACCTGCCCATGCAGCGCGCGAGCTGGCGTGACCTCGATGCGCAGGTGGACCGGCTCGCCGCGGTACTGCGTACGCACGGAATCGGTGAGGGTGATGTGCTGGCCGTGCAGCTGCCCAACACGGTAGAGCTCATCGTCGCCTACCTGGCCGGCTGGCGGGTGCGCGCCATCGTCTCGCCGCTGCCGGTGCAGTATCGCCGGCACGAGATCGTCGAGCTGGGCTCGATCGGCGAGCCGGTCGCCTTCCTGACCGCGGACCGGATCGGTCAGCGCGCGGTGGCGGCCGAGATCGTCGCAGCCCAGCCGGAGTTGCCCTCGCTGCGCACCGTGCTCTACTACGGCCCGGGCCAGGTCAGCGGCGCGATCTCCCTCGACGCCGCGCTGACCGAGGTCAGTGAAACGCAGCTGCAGGAAGTGCGCGACTACGCCGAGGATCACCCGGTCGACCCCAACGACTGCATCACCATCTGCTGGACATCAGGCACCGAGAGCCGACCCAAGGGCGTGCCACGAGCGCATTACGAGTGGCTGGTGATGAGCTGGGATACCGTCTACTCGCCACAGCTGGATCATCAGGCACGCATCCTCAACCCGTTTCCGATGGTGAACATGGCCGGCATCAACGGCATGTTCCTGCCCTGGCTGCGGGTCGGCTGCGTGCTCGTACAGCATCACCCGTTCGACCTCTCGGTGTTCCTGCGCCAGATCGCGGACGACCGGATCAGCTACACCGTGGCGCCGCCGGCGCTGCTGGCACTGCTGCTGCAGCGGGAGGATCTGCTGGCCGGCGCCGACATCTCCAGTTTGCGACAGATCGGCTCGGGCTCAGTGCCGTTACAGGAGTGGATGGTTCGCGGCTGGCACGAGAAGTACGGCATCAGCATCATCAACTATTTCGGTTCCAACGAGGGAATCTCGTTGATGACCGACGTCAAGCTGATGACCGATCCGCAGCAGCGCGCCCGCTTCTTCCCGCGCTACGGCGGCGGCCGGCAGTGGAGCTTCCCGGCAGCGCAGCGGACCTCGGTCAAGCTCGTCGATCCCGAGACCGGTGCCGAGATCGACGAACCGGGGCGTCCGGGCGAGCTGCGGCTGAAGGGACCCAGCCTGTTCGCCGGCTACCTCGACGCCGCTCACGTAGCCAGCCCGTTCGACGAGCACGGCTACCTCAGGACCGGCGACATCTTCGTCATCGACGGTCCGGACAACCAGTTCCTGCGCTATGTCGACCGGGCCAAGGACATGGTCATCCGCGGTGGCATGAACATCGCCCCGGCCGAGCTGGAGATGCTCATCGCCGCACACCCGGCGGTGGCCGAGGTGGCCGTCGTCGGGTATCCGGATGAGGTGATGGGCGAGCGCGTCTGCGCGGTGGTTGCGGTGAAGCCGGGCGCCACCCTGAGCCAGGCCGAGCTGGCCGAGCATTTGCGGCAGCAGCAGATCGCTACCTACAAGATCCCTGAGCGGCTGGTGATCGTGGATGCACTGCCGCGCAACCCGGTGGGCAAGATCCTCAAACGCCAACTACGTGACGATCTCGTGGAGGAGAAGGTATGAGCAGCTCGGACGAGGACAAGGTGGCAGTGGTCCGCGACATCCTGGACTCCTGGTCCGCGCAGGACTGGGCCCGGGTCGAGTCGCTGTTCGCCCCCGACGGCGTGCTGCACAGCGTGATGAGCGAGCCGGTGGTGGGCCGGGCCGCGTTCGCGGAGCGGCTGCGCGTGCTGGCCGTCGGCCTGGAACGCATCCAGCTGCACATCAAGGCCATCGGCGTGATCGATGGACGGGTGTTCGTGGAACGGGTCGACGACTTCGACACCGACGGCCACCACGGCGAGGTGCCGGTGGTGGGTGTGTTGCGGGTCGAGGACGGCATGGTCATTGAGTGGCTGGAGTACTACGACCGCGCCACCCTGCTCCGGGGCATGGGTATCGAGCCGAGCGACGACTTCGCCCACTGACTCGCACCGCCCGATCCCGCGGCCGCTGGCGGCCGCGCACTCGCTGCTCGCCCGAGGAGGACATCACCGTGGAAGACTCGGCCGGTTCCATCCTGACCCGATCGCTGCGCCGGGGCGGTGACCGGGTCGCGCTGCGCGCGCGCGGTGACCTGCGAACGCACCGCGAGGTGCTCACCAACGCCAGCCGGTTCGCCAACGCACTCGCCGGGCACGGCCTGCGCAGCGGCGATCACGTGGCATTGATGCTGGCCGACCGGGTCGAGTCGGTGGAGGCCTACGTCGGTTGCCTGATCGGTGGGTTCACCGCGATTCACGTCAACGACCGGCTTGCCCCTGCCGAGCTCTCCGCGGTGCTGGGCGACGCGGATGCCCGTGCCTTCGTCTACACCGATCATGTCGCGGCGAAAGTGGACGGGCTGGCCGCACTGGACGAGGTGGCCACCGTGATCGGCATCGGCGATCCCGCCAACGGCCGGCACGCCGGCTGGACCTCACTGCTGGCCGCGGCCAGCAGCAGCGTGCCGGCCCCGGATCGCAGCCCGGACGACCTGACCATCGTCGGCTACACCAGTGGCACGACGGGCACGCCGAAGGGCGTGATGCACACCGAGCGTTCCATGTCGCGCATCCTGCGGCACATGCCGGTGCACTTCGACTTCCGCCCGCGCAGCCGGTGCGCGTTCACCGGCACCCTGTCCTTCGTCGCCGGCATCTGGGGGGTCCTGTTACCGCAGCTCTACCTGGGCGGCGAGGTCTCGTTCATGGCAGGCCTGGACGCCGAGGAATGGGTCGGCCGGATGATCAGCGAGGGCAGCACCACCACCTACGTGCCGACGCCGCTGGCAGCGGACTTCGTGGCCGAGGTCGACCGCCGGCCGCATGTGCTGGACACGGTCCGGTCGGTGCTGCATTCGGGCTCCAAGCTGCCACCGGACACGCTGCGGGCGCTCGTCGGCGCGGTGGGCGACCGGATGCGCGAATGCTATGGCATGACCGAGACCGGGGCGCCGGTCACCACCACGGAGGCCGAGGACTGGCGAGCAGACTGCGCGGCAGAGGACATCTATGCCAGCGCCGGCCGGCCGATGCACCTGGCCGACGTGCGCATCATCGACGGTGCCGGCAACGAGCTGCCGGCCGGCGCCACGGGCGAGATCACGGTCAGCTCGGATACGCAGTTCGCCGGCTACTACCGGCGGCCCGACCTGACCGCCGAGACCATCATCGACGGCCGCATCCGCACCGGCGACGTCGGGCACCTCGACGCTGCCGGCTACCTGTACGTGACCGACCGCGCCAAGGACATGATCGTCTCGGGCGGCATGAACGTCTTCCCGGCCGAGGTCGAGGCGGCCCTGGCCGACCTGCCCGGCCTGCGGGAGATCGCGGTGTTCGGCGTGCCACACGAACGCTGGGGCGAGACCGTGGTCGCGGTGGCGGTTCGCTCTGATCCTGGCATCGACGAGAATGCCGTTATCGAGGCGGCACGTTCTCGGATCGCCTCGTACAAGAAGCCGACTCAGGTGCGCTTCGCCGAGTCGCTGCCGCGGACCGCCAGCCTCAAGATCGACAAGCCCGCGCTGCGGCGCCGTTGGGACGAGCTGGCCTAGCAGACACGAGTGCCGGTAGCCGGCCGACCGGCAGTCGCCTGATCAGCAGTTGCGTCACCAGCAGTTGCGTCACCAGCATTTCTCACCAGCAGTTACGTCGTCAGCAGTTACCTGATCGGCGCGGACTTGCGCGGCGGCCATGGCACCAGGCCGCTGGTGCGGGCGACGTAGTCGGCGTACTCCGGCCCGCGCGAACGTGCCATCCGCCGCTCCAGCAGGGCCTTGCCGCTCTTGGCGATGAGCATGCGGGCCATCAGCACCGGTGCGAACACCGTGAGCACGCCGATCCAGGCACCCAGCGCGATCAGCCAGAAGGCGAACATCACGCAGATGTCCCCGAAGTAGTTGGGATGCCGGGTCCAGGCCCACAGTCCGCGGTCCATGATCTTGCCCGCGTTGGCGGGATCGCTCTTGAACCGCGCCAGCTGCGCGTCCCCGACCGCTTCGAAGAACAGGCCGACCGCGGCGAGCGCAACGCCTGTCCAGGTCAGCAGGTTCGGCCGGGCATGCTCGAACATCGCCACTGTGATGGGGACAGCCACCACCCACATCACCCAGCCCTGGGGCCAGAAGATCGTCTTGACCACGAAGGGGATCAAAGGTCCGCTGCGCTTGCGTAGCAGCGCGGTGTAGCGCGGATCCTCGCCCTTGCCGTGGTTGCGCCAGTGGATGTAGCCCGCCAGTCGCAGCCCCCACACGGCAGGCACCAGCAACGCGATGAGCCGGCGGCCCGGATCACCGTGCCCGATCGAGATCAGGTAGGAAACGACGGCGATCACGACGAATCCCAGACCCCAGAAGGTGTCGATCACCGACCAGTCGTGCAGGCGCAGCGAGATGGCCAGCGTGAGCAGCATCAGCACCGCGATGGCGCCGGCGGCGACGATCAACGCCAGCACCATCGGACCCCAGGACACAGCTCCCACGCGCCGCCTCCGCAGCTCTGCCGGCCCCGGCCGGACGCCGAGACACACTGCTAGTTGTAGTGTGAGCGACGCGAGTTGGCAAGCAGCAGTGGCAAATTACCTTGCTCAGCCCTCGCCGCGCGGGCGGGAACCCTCACCGTACGGCGCGAAGGCCGGTGTCCGGCGCTCGACGAAGCTCATCACGCCCTCGTGAAAGTCCACCGAGGCGAGCGCCCGACGCTCCCGCTGCTCGGCGTCCGAGACCGTCTCCAGGAACGTGAGATCGTAGCTGGCGCGCAGCTGCTCCTTGATGTTGATGACCGACGCGGGCGAGCAGTTGACCGCCAGCTCCCTTGCATAGGCCAGCACCTCGGGCAGGAAGCCGGCCGGTTCGACGAGCCGGTGCACCAGCCCGATCGCGGCCGCCTCGTCGGTGGTGAACGTGCGCCCGGAGACCAGCAGCTCGCGCGCACGGCTCATCCCGATCAACCGCGGCAACAGGTAGGACGAGGCGTGCAGCGCGGGCAGGCCGCGACGGGCGAAGGCGGTGCTCAGCCGAGCGCCCGGCACTGCGAAGCGGACATCGCACATCATCGTCTGCACCAGGCCGAAACCGGCAGCCGCACCGTTGATCGCAGCGATCATCGGCTTGTTCACCGTCATCGGAAACCAGTCGGGCTGGACGATCTTGGCCGCCTCGGGGTTGAAATCGCCGGTCTGGGTGTACACCTGCAGCTCGTCGGTATCCGCCCCCGGGCAAAAGGTGGAACCGGCGCCGGTGACCACGATGCAGCGCACGCCGGGATCGTCCACGCAGTCCTGCAGCAGGCCGTAGTAACGCGCCTGCAAACCGATGGTCCAGGCGTTGCGACGCTCCGGGCGATTGAGGGTGAGTACGGTGACGCCACCGTCGTGGTCGTCACGTAGCACGATGTCATCGGGCATGGATCCTCCAACTACGTCGGGATCGGCCTCGCACGTCGCCATCGAGGTTGCGAAACCTTTGTGGGGATGGGCTCTTGTGCTCGATGCAACGTAGCCGAGACACTGCCCGCGGACAACCGCCCGCCGCCCACAGGTACGAAAGGTCCGCCTTGATGCACCACCGGATGCTGACATGAGCCTGGCTGTCGTGCTGGGTGGCGGCGGCAGTGCCGCATTGGGCTGGCACACCGGCGTGCTGGCCGGGCTCGCCGATGCGCGCGTCGAACTGCCTGCCGCGGCAACGTTGATCGGTACCTCTGCGGGCGCCATCATCGCGATCCGGCTGGCCACCGATCCGTCGGCGGAGCACCGGCTTTCGCAGTACCGGACGGTGCTGTCCGACCCGCCCGCACGCGCGCCCGAAGCCGATTACGCCGCAGTGAGCCACAGCTGGGCCGAGGCCGTGGCGGGCGCCGGTTCGGCCGAGCAGGCCCGCAGCCGGATCGGCGCGCTCGCCCTCGCAGCGACGACGATCTCGCCGGCTCGGCGGCGACAGGAGATCGCCGAGCTTGTGCCCCGCACCGACTGGCCGGCGACCGAGCTGAGGATCACCGCGGTGAGCGCGCAGACCGGTCGGCTGCGCATCTTCCGCGCCGCGGACGGGGTGGCGCTGCTCGATGCCGTCGGAGCAAGCTGCGCGGTGCCCGGCGTGTGGCCGCCGGTGTGGATCGGCGGCGAGGCCTACGTCGACGGCGCGGTCCGGTCGCCGTTGAACCTCTCTGTCGCGGCCGGCCACCAGCAGGTGCTGGTGCTGGCACCGATGGCAGGCCCGGCCGGTCTTGATCGCGAACTGGCGGCGCTGACCGGCGCGCAGCAGTGCGTGATCGCCGCGGACGCGATGGCGAGCACCGCCTTCGGCACCAACCCGCTGGACCCGGCTGTTGCCGCGGCCGCGGCCCGTGCCGGGTACCGGCAGGGCAGCGCCGCGGCCGACGAGGTGCGCCGGTTGCTGTCCGGGGCTAGCTGATATCGAGCCGGATCAGCAGCTCACCCTCCTCGACCGACTGGCCGGCCACAACCAGCACCTGAAGCACCCGGCCAGCCCGCGGAGCGGTCACCGGAACCTCCATCTTCATCGACTCCAGGATCATCACCTCATCGCCCTCGCCGACCTGCGAATCAGGCTCGACGAGCACCTGCCAGATCGATGCGGCGATGTCACTGTGCACGTTCAGCTCCGCCATCCGCGGTCGCCTCCAGGTCGCAGATGGTTCGAATGCAGCTGTGCCGCAGGAGATTCTTGCGTGCGGGCAACGCGTGCTCTAACTTCAACTGCACGCACGATACTACTGTTAACAGAGTTAGTGGCGCCTGCCGACGCCGCGGAGTCGAGCCCATGTTCCGGTCAGTTCTGGTCGCCAATCGCGGTGAGATCGCGGTCCGGGTGCTGCGGACGCTGCGCCAGCTCGGCGTCCGCGGTATCGCGGTGCACTCCGGCGCCGACGCCGGTGCCGCCCACGTCGACGCGGCCGACGACGCGGTCGCACTGCCGGGCGCGGCACCGGGACAGGCATACCTGGACATGGACGCGATGCTCGCGGCGGTTCGCGCCAGCGGCGCTGAAGCCGTGCACCCCGGTTACGGATTCCTCTCCGAGAACGCGGAATTCGCGCAGCGGGTCATCGATGCGGGCCTCACCTTCATCGGACCGGACCCGAACTGCATCGCCGCCATGGGCGACAAGCTGCAGGCGCGACTGAGGATGGCCGGTGCGGGCCTGCCGGTCTCGGCCGGCAGCGAGAGCGCGCTGCCGGACCGCTCGGCCGCGATCGCCGCGGCCGAGCGGCTGGGCTACCCGGTCATGCTCAAGGCAGCCGCCGGTGGCGGCGGCATCGGCATGGCATTGGCCCGCGATGAGCAGCAACTGGTATCTGCCTTCGAGCGCACCCGCAGCGGCGCCGAACGCGCCTTCGGCCGCGGCGAGCTCTACCTGGAACGCTTCATCGAGCGGGCCAGGCACATCGAAGTGCAGATCTTCGGACTGGCGGACGGGCAGGTGGTCGCGCTCGGCGAGCGTGATTGCAGCGTGCAACGCCGACACCAGAAGCTGGCAGAGGAGACCCCGGCGACCGCGCTCGCTGAGCGCACCCGCACCGCGCTGGCCGCAGCCTCGATCTCGGCCGGCCGCGCGGTCGGCTACCGCGGGGCCGGCACGGTGGAATGGCTGCTCGATCCCGCCACCGGGCAGTTCGTCTTCCTGGAGATGAACACCCGGCTGCAGGTCGAGCACACGGTGACAGAGCTGGTCACCGGCCTGGACCTGGTGGCCGAGCAGCTGCGCGTCGCGGCCGGGGACCGGCCGGGTTTCGATCCGCGGCAGCCACCGGCCCCGTGCGGGCACGCGCTGCAGCTGCGGGTCTGTGCCGAGGATCCGCTGACTTTCCTACCGAGCCCGGGCCTGATCGAGCGCTGGCGGCAGCCGGCAGGAGAGGGCATCCGGGTTGATGCCGGTTACCGGGCCGGCGACACGGTCACACGCTTCTATGATCCGTTGCTGGCCAAGCTGTGCGTGTGGGCCGAGGATCGTCCGGCTGCCCTGCGCCGGGCTGCGGCCGCGGTCGCGGAGTTCCGGATCGAGGGGCCGAGGACCAACCTGCCTTTCTTCGCCGAGCTGCTGGCGGACCCCGCCTTCCAGCACGGTGGCTACGACACCGGTCTGGTGGGCCGGCTGCGCCCGATCGGACGGCCGGCATGACCGATTGGCAACCCTCGATCGACGAGATCCGCGACCGGGAGCGGCAGGCACGCGGCATGGGTGGCAGCGCCAAGGTGGCGCGCCAACACGACAGTGGCAAGCTCGACGTCCGCCAGCGAATCGCCGCGCTGCTGGACGAGGGCAGCTTCCGCGAGCTCGGCACGCTGTCCGGGCGGCACCAGCCGGGCGGTGAGCCGGGGTTCCTGCCAACCAACTTCCTCACCGGCCGCGGCCGGATCGACGGCCGGCCGGTCGTCGTCGGTGCCGACGATTTCACAGTCCGCGGCGGGGCCTCGGACGCCTTCAACATTCGCAAGCAGATCTACTCCGAGCAGATGGCCAACGAGCTTCGGCTGCCGATCATCCGGCTGATCGACGGAACCGGTGGCGGCGGCAGCATCCGCAGCCTGGTCGAGCTCGGCCGCAGCTACGTGCCGGCGCTGCCCGGCTGGGAGTTCTCCGTGGCCAACCTGGCCACGGTGCCGGTGGTGTCGCTGGCACTCGGACCGTGCGCCGGCTTCGGCGCCGCCCGGGTGGCGGCCAGCCACTATGCGGTGATGGTGCGCGGTGTCAGCCAGATCTTCACCGCCGGGCCCCCGCTGGTGGCGGCGGTCGGTGAGCACCGCACCAAGGAGGAGCTCGGCGGCGCCGAGGTGCACGGCCGCAACGGCACCGTCGATGCCGTGGTCGACGACGAGCCTGCCGCCTTCGCCAGCGCCCGGCGCTTCCTGTCCTACCTGCCTTCCTCGGTACACGAGCTGGCCGAACGGACCGAACCGGACGACGATCCGGCGCGAGCCGATGACTGGCTGATCGGCGCCGTGCCCGCCGATCGCCGCAAGGTCTACCGGATCCGTCCCATCATCGAATCTGTCGTCGATACCGGGTCGTTCTTCGAGATCGGGGCCGGCTTCGGCAAGGCGGTGGTGACCGGGTTCGCCCGGCTGGACGGCTGGCCGGTAGCCCTGCTCGCCAGCGATCCCTACATCTACGGCGGGAGCTGGGGTGCCGACGCCGCGGACAAGGCCGTGCGGTTCATCGACCTCGCCGACACCTTTCACCTGCCGGTGGTGCACCTGGTGGACAACCCCGGCTTCCTGATCGGTCTCGCGGCCGAGCGGGCAGCGGTGATCCGGCACGGCGTACGCGCACTGTCGGCGGTGTATCAGGCACGGGTGCCGTGGTGCTCGATCATCCTGCGCAAGGTCTTCGGCGTCGGCGGGGCAGGGCATGCCAACTACGCGCGACTGCAATACCGCTACGCGTGGCCTTCGGCCGACTGGGGCTCGATCCCGGCCAAAGGTGGCATCGAGGCGGCCTACCGTGCCGAGCTCGCGGCCAGTCCGGATCCGGACGGATTGCTCCGCGACATCCTGAACAAGGTGGAGCAGACGCAGGGAGTGATCAAGACGGCCGAGGCATTCGACATCGAGCAACTCATCGATCCGCGCGACACCCGCGCGCTGCTGTGCGAGTTCGCCAACCTGGCGGCCCCGCTGCGAGCGCCCGGGCCGGTCAGTTGGGGACTGCGACCGTGACCGGCTACCGGCCCGAGGAGGTCGTGCTGCCGCTGCTGGTGCGCGAGCGTGCCGAGCACGACGGGGACCGGCCGTACCTGCTGGACGTCGAGGGCGGCAGTTTCACTTACCGGCAGCTGCACGAGCGAGCGCTGCGCTGGGCGCGGGTGCTCATGCGGTTGGGAGTGCAGCCCGGCGACATGGTGGCCACGATGCTGCACAACACCGCGGAGAACTATGCGGTCTGGTTCGGCATCGCGTGGGCCGGCGCGGTCGAGGTGCCGATCAACGTGGCCCTGCAAGGCTCCGTGCTGGCACATCAGCTGCGGCTGCCCGAGGCACGGCTGCTCATCGCCGACGACGCTGCCCTCCCCGCGGTGGCGGCGGTGGCCGGTGAGGTGCCGCGGTTGCACACCGTGCTGCGCCAGCAGGGTGGTTCCGAGCCAGTCGGCGGGCTGACCGGCCACTCGGCAGCGGAGTTATTGGCCGCGGTCCCGGACGAGCCGGGCCGTGCCTATGCACAGCCGCAGATGTGGGACATCGCCTCGGTCATCTACACCTCGGGAACCACCGGACCATCCAAGGGCGTGCTGATGCCGTGGGGCCAGTTGCACGCCGGCCAGCTGCTGACCGTGGCCGGCATCGAGTCCGGTCCCAGCCCGGACAAGGTCATCTACGTCAACGGGCCGCCCAACCACGTACAGGCAAAGGGCGCCGCTGCGGCGATGGCAATGCTCGGCGGGGTTGCTGTCATGCGTCACACCTTCAGCGGAAAGGCCTTCTGGGATGAGGTGCGCCGGTTCCGGGCAACCGACACCGGCCTGGTCGGGGCGATGGCGCAGTTCCTGCTGTCGGCCCCACCGGCGCCCGGCGACGCGGGGACGAGCCTGACCAACGTCCTGATGGCGCCGGTGGTGCCGGCGGTGGACGAGTTCAACGAGCGCTTCGGTACCCGGGTGTGGAGCGCCTACAACATGACCGAGATCAGCGTGCCTACCTGGCTGCCACACTGGCAGGCCGGTGACGTACCCAACTGCGGGTGGGCACGCGAGGGATACCCCTTTTACCAGCTGCGAATCGTCGACGAGCACGACTATGACGTCGCGCCGGGCGAGGTGGGTGAGCTGGTACTGCGAACCGAAGTGCCGTGGACGCTCAACGCCGGTTACCTGAACATGCCCGAGGCCACCGTGGCGGCCTGGCGCAACGGCTGGTTCCACACCGGTGACGCGTTTCGTTGCGACGAGCACGGCAGGTATTTCTTCGTGGACCGGCTCAAGGACACAATCCGCCGCCGCGGCGAGAACGTGTCCTCCTACGAGGTCGAGGCCGAAGCGATCAGGCACCCCGCGGTGCGCGAGTGTGCCGCCATTGCGGTGCCTGCCGATGACGTGGAGGACGAGATCAAGCTGGTGGTCGTCCGCGAACCTGGGGCCGGGCTTGCCGCCGAGCAGCTCTGGGACTACCTCGATCCGCGGTTACCCCGGTTCATGGTGCCGCGCTACCTGCACTTCGTCGACGAGCTGCCCAAGACGCCTACCCTGCGGGTGCAGAAGGCGTTGATCTCACGCTCGATCGCTGCGGCTGACGGTGTGCACGACCGCACCCGTACCGGTGCACGGCACCATGGCTGAGGCGGTCGTCGTCGCGGCCACGCGATCCCCGATCGGCCGTGCCGGCAAGGGATCGCTGGCGGCCGTACGGCCGGACGACCTCGCCCGCAGCGTCGTCGAGGCGACACTCGCCCAGGTGCCCCAGCTGGATCCGCTCAGCATCGAGGACATCATCGCCGGCTACACCCAGCCCAACGGCGAGACCGATTACAACATCGCCCGCAACCTAGCCGTCGAGCTCGGTTGGGACACCGTTCCCGGCACGACCGTCACCCGCTACTGCGCCTCCAGCCTGCAGAGCACCCGGATGGCCGCGCACGCGATCAGGGCCGGTGAGGCCGATGCCGTGCTGTCAGTGGGCGTGGAGAGCGTGAGCCAGCACGCGCTGGCCTTTCCGGGGCTACTTCCCGACACCCGGCATCCGATGTTCGTCGAGGCCGAAGCCCTCGCCGCCGGCGAGACCGGTACCGATCGCTGGCGGGACCCGCGCAGCACCGGCCGGGTGCCGCAGCTCTTTCTCGGAATGGGCCGGACAGCGGAGAACGTGGCGTCTTTGCTGGGCATCAGCCGGGCGGAGCAGGACGAGTACGCGCTGTCCAGTCAGCAGCGCACCGCTGCGGCGCTGGCGCGCCGCTTCTTCGATGCCGAGATCACACCGGTGCCGGGCGCCGACGGCGTGCTGGTGCACCGGGACGACAGCCCGCGACCGGCCACGACGCTGGCCGACCTGGCCGCGCTGCCGCCGGCGTTCCGCCCGGACGGCACGGTGACCGCGGGCAACTGCTGCCCGCTGAACGACGGCGCGGCCGCGCTGCTGGTGCTCAGTGACAGCCGGGCGGCCGAGCTCGGTGTCCGGCCGCTGGCGCGGATCGTGGCTACCGGTGTTTCAGCGCTCAGCCCCGAGATCATGGGGCTGGGCCCGGTGGCGGCCAGTAGGGCGGCCCTGGCCCGGGCCGGTCTCAGCATCGCCGAGCTGGACCTGGTCGAGATCAACGAGGCATTCGCCGTCCAGGTGATCGGCAGCGCGCGTGCCCTGGGCATCGACCCGGACCGGTTGAACGTCAACGGAGGCGCGATCGCACTGGGACACCCGTTCGGGATGACCGGCGCGCGCATGCTGGTGACGTTGCTGCACAGCCTGGCCGAGCGGCAGGGCCGGTACGGTCTGGCGACGATGTGCGTGGGCGGCGGTCAGGGCATGGCGATGATCATCGAACGGCTGACCTGAGCGCGCCGCGCAGGCTTTGCCGAGCCGCGTGCCGCCGCCCTGCGGTCAGGGCCGGAAGCGAGCAGCTTGGCGGGAGTCGATGTACTCGTCCAGCCGGGTGATCCGGCCCTGTTCATTGACCAGCACGACGACGCAGGCATCCATCGCCAGCTCCTCACCGCTGGCCCGGTGCGTGCCGCGCAGCACGTGCTGCTGCACCACACCGCCGTCGAAGACGTGGATGCGCCGGTCGGTGTAGCGGCGGTCGGCCACCCAGCTCGCCATCGATTCGAGCAGCTTCGAATTCTGGGCGACTGAGGTCTGCTTGCCGTCGTGGTTGTGCCAGATCACCGCATCCTCGGCGTAGATGTTCACCAGATCGCTGGCATCGCCGGCTTCGGCCGCCGCGATGATCCGATCGAGCAGCTGTACGTGCGGGTGACGGGGCTCCGCCGCGGTCATGGATTTTCCTTTCGGGCAGTGGGTAAGTGTTCAGCCGGTGACGTCGGCAGGCAGCCGACGCCGCAGTGCGTGGCGGTACTCCGCCTCGAGCCGTTGCACCACGGTGCGGGTCGGGTCCACCGCGTGAATTGTCTGCAATCCCTGGCCGGCCGCCCAGATCTCCTTCCACCTGGCGTGACCGGCGGCGTTACCGCTGTTGTAGCTGCGCTCGTGGGCGGCACCCATGTCATCGGGATCGAAGCCGTTGGCGATCAGGCTCGGCTTCAGCCAGGATGCATCGGTACCGGTCACCGCGGAGCTGACGATCAGGTCGTCGAGTCCGTGTTCGACCACCATCTGCTTGTATTCCGGCACCGCCATGCTCTCGGTGGTGGCCAGAAACCGGGTACCCACGTAAACCAGGTCAGCGCCGGCCACGATGGCGCCGGCAACGCCGGCCCCGTCGCTGATGCCACCGCCCACCGCGATGATGCCGTCGAAGAATTCCCGCACCGCGCTGATGAAAGCAAAGGGCGACAGGTGCCCGGTGTGGCCGCCCGCGCCAGCTGACACGCAGGCCAACCCGTCCACCTCCGCGGCGGCGGCCTTGCGTGCCAGGGCCACGCTGACGACGTCGGCCAGCACCAACCCGCCGTAACCCTTCACCGTCTCCATCACCGGTTTCGGCGAGCCCAGTGCGGTGATGACGATCGGCGGCCGGTGCGCGGCCACCACTTCGAGATCAGCCGGCAGCCGCTCGTTGGTGCGGTGCGTCACCAGGTTGACCGCCCAGGGCAGCGTGTGACCGTCGGCGTCGGTCAGGGCCTGCTCGATGGTGTGCATCCACTCGTCGAGTTCGTCGACCGTGCGGCAGTTCGGCGCCGGGAAGGCTCCGATCGCGCCTGCCCGGGACGCCTCGATCACCAGCTCCGGGCCCGAGATGAGGAACATCGGAGCGGCAATGACCGGTACCCGCAGCGCGTCGAGATCCATCGGCGGCATCCGTCCCTTTCCGACCGGCCCGCATCAGCGATCACCCTGGATTGACGAGGTGGGCGAGCGCTGCGGCCAGCAGAGCTAAACTTCAGTTAGCAGAGTAACTGCGTGACAGGCACTATGCACCACGCTGCCCGCCGCTCACAAGCCCGACTCGGCCCGTCCGGCACGCCGGTGACGAATTGGCACTTCCTCTGTGACCGAGTCACTGCTATTACTGAAGTATCAAGGCCCCGCTCGACGGCCGCATCATGCCCGCGGCGACGAGGTTCACCGGTGGCGCCGGCTGCCGGTGAGCGAGGGCCACGAAGCCCCGAAGGAGAACGCCATGCTGGACGCCTACGTCTACGACGTGGTGCGCACGCCGCGCGGCCGGGTGCGCCGGGACGGTGGTGCGCTGGCCGCGGTACCGCCGCACGAGCTGGTCGGGCAGCTGATGCACGCCCTCGACGAGCGCAACGACCTGACGGCCGGGCACGACGGGACGACGGTCGAAGAGGTGATTCTCGGGGTCAGCACGATCACCGGCGAGCAAGCGGGCAATGTGGCGCGCGCGTCGGTGATCTGGGCGGGCTGGCCGGACGAGTTGTCCGGCACCGTGGTCGGCCGGCTGTGCTGTTCCGGACTGGATGCGCTGGCCGCCGCGGCGGCACAGGTGAGCGCGGGCACCGCCGAGCTGGTGGCGGCCGGTGGCGTGGAGTCGATGTCGCGAGCGCCGATGATGTCGGACCGGCCAGGCATCGGCTTCGACGAAGAGCTCGGTGAACGCACTGGATTCGTGACCATCGGGGTCTCCGCCGACGCCACCGCGGCGACCGCCGGGATGACGCGGGCCGAGCTCGATGCCTACGGCCTGCGCTCACACCAGCGTGCGGCCCGGGCCTGGGCGCAGGGGCACTTCTCGGGCAGCGTGATACCGGTGCTCGGCGCGGACGGCCAACCGCTGCTGGAGCGCGACGACGCCATCCGGCCACAGCTGACCGCGGCCGACTTCGCGGCGATGCCGCTGCTGTTCCCGGACGACGCGAGCGCGCATGCCCGGGTCGGTCGCCGGTTGCCCGAGCTCGGCGAGTTTCCGCCGGTGCACACCGCGGCGGTGGCGCCGCAGATCGTCGACGGCGCCTCGCTCGCGTTGATCGGCAGCCGCGCCGCGGAGCAGGTAGTGCACCGTCCGCCACGCGCGCGGATCCTGGCGACAGCGACCGCCGCGGTTCGCTCGCCGCTGCTCACCGCCACCATCCCTGCCGTCCGGCGCGCACTGGACCGCGCCAAGCTGACCCCGGCCGAGCTCGACATCGTCGAGGTGAACGAGTCGTTCGCGGTCAGCCCGCTGCTGGTGCAGCGCGAGTTCGGCTTCGCCGACGAGATTCTCAACGTCGACGGCGGCGCGGTGTCGATGGGACACCCGCTCGGCGCCAGCGGCGGCATCCTGCTGGCCACCGCGCTGGCGGCACTCGAGCGCACCGGCGGCCGGTACGGCCTGCTGACCATCCCGGCGGCACTGGGCCTGGGCACCGCCGTAGTCATCGAGCGGCTGGCCGAGGCGTGAGCGCGCCGGGCCGGCCGTGGCGGGTGGTGCAGTGGGCTACCGGGGCGATCGGTAAGACCACCCTGCGGGCAGTGCTCGCCCATCCAGACCTGGACCTGGTCGGGTTGTACGTCTACTCCGAGCGCAAGGCAGGCCAGGACGCCGGGACGGTGGCGCGGGTCGAGCCGACCGGCGTGCGTGCCACCCGGAGCCGGGACGAGATCCTGGCGCTGGACGCCGATGTGGTGCTGCACACCGCGCGAATCGGGATTCCCTACGAATCACAGGACGATGACATCATCGCGCTGCTCGAATCGGGCAAGAACGTGATCACCACGCTGGGGCATCACTACCCCCGTGCGCACGGGCCGGAGCGCGAGGCGAGGTTCCGCGAGGCGGCCGAACGGGGCGGCGTCACGCTGTTCGGGGCCGGCATCAATCCGGGCTTCGTGCTGGAGCGGCTCGCGCTGACCGCCACCGGAATGTGCCTGCGGGTCGACTCGATCGCGGTCCGCGAGGTGGTGGATGCCTCCACCATGCCGGACCCGGCATTCGTGTTCGACGTGATGGGCATGGGCAAGGACCCTGCCGCGCCGGAACTGCTCACCGGGGCGTTCGCCCAGCTGTACGACACACTGTTCGCCGAGGCAATCCACTTCGCCATCGACCGGCTCGGCCTCACCTTGGAGCGCATCGAACCGGATCACCAGGTGTTTACGGCAACCCGGCGGCTGGAGCTGGCCAGCGGGGTGATCGAGCCCGGCCAGGTGGCGGGCACCAACTGGCGCTGGCATGCCGTCGTGGCCGGCCGCAGGTTCCTCACGCTGTCGATCAACTGGATCATGGATGCGCAGCTGCCGGGTTTCGAGAACCCACACCTGTGGACCATCTCGATCACCGGTACGCCCGGCGTGGCGCTGGCGATCGACGTCACCGAACCGCCGGACCAGCCGGCCGGCCGGCGTACCCATGCCGAGCAGTACGCCACCGCCGGTCCCGTGATCGCGGCGATCCCGTTCGTGGTGCAGGCAGAACCCGGCATCTTCGAGCTGCCGGACCTGCTGCCGTGGCAGCCGCGGCTGACCGGAGCCGCTCGATGACCGCGCTACCGGCGGTCCGGCAGCTGGTCTTCCTGGCGGCCGACCTGCCGGACACGCTGGCGCGCGCCCGGCAGGAGCTGGGGCTGGGCCGCGGCGTGCAGGATGCCGAGGGGATGGCCGCGCTCGGTTTCATCCATGAGGTGTTGACCATTCGGGACACGTTTCTCGAATTCAGTGCCCCGCTCGGGCCCGACACCATGCCGGGGCGGCTGGTCGCCAAGCGCGGGAACCTCGGTTACATGGTGGTGGTTCAGGTCGAGGACATAGAGGCGCTGCAGGCACGGGCCGGACGGCTTGACCTGAAACCGGTCTTCCAGACGCCCTACGAAGGCCACACCATCACCCAGTGGCACCCGCGCGATTTCGGCACCCTGGTGGAGTTCGACCAGATCCGGCCGGCAAGCAGCTGGCACATGGCACCACGCATCTTCGACAACGCGTGCACCGACGTGGTCGGTGATATCACCGCGATCGAGCTCGCGGTCGCCGACCCGGTCGGTTGTTGCGCGCGGTGGGCAGCGGTGCTGGACGTGCCGGTGCAGCCGGACGGTCAGAGCCTGGACCTGTCCGGTCGCAGCGTGCACTTCATCGCCGAGCGGGACGGCCGGACCGGCCTGGTCGGGGTGAGCCTGCCGGCCACCGACCGGAGCCGGGCCGGGCACACCTTCGAGCTGTCCGGGGTGCGGTTCCGGCTCACCTGACCCCGGCCGGCTCGCCGAACTGCTCGCGCAACACCCGCTTGAGCAGCTTTCCGCTGGCATTGCGGGGCAACGCCTGCACGAAGGAGACCCCGACCGGACACTTGTAGTGAGCCAGCCGGTCCCGGGCGTAGCCGATGAGCTCGGCCGCATCGGCAGTGGCCCCCGGCGCGAGCACCACGATGGCATAGGGGGATTCCCCCCATTGCTGGGACGGAATGCCGATCACCGCCACCTCGGCGACCGCGGGATGTCCGGTCAGCACTGATTCCACTTCGGCCGGAAACACGTTCTCGCCGCCGGTGACGATCATGTCCTTGAGCCGGTCGTGCAGGTACAGCAAGCCCTGCTCGTCCATGCTGCCGCCATCGCCGGTGCGCAGCCAGCCGTCCTCGGTCAGCACGGCGGCGGTCTCGGCCGGCCGGCGCCAGTACCCCTGCATCAGGTGACCGCCGCCGATCAGCACCTCGCCACGCCGGCCCGGCGGCAGCGGCTGCAGCGTGTCCGGATCGACCACTCGCAGCTGCACGCCGGGCATCGGCCGCCCCACCGACCGCAGCTGGTGTTCCCGGCCCGGCTCCGGCAGGTGGTCCTCGGGCCACAACACCGTTACCCCGCCGGTGGATTCGGTCAGGCCGTAGCTCTGGATGAACTTGCAGCCGAACAGCTCGGTAGCCGCCTTGATGATCGGCAGCGGCATCGGCGCCGAGCCATAGACCAGGTACTTCAGCGCCGACCAGTCCGCTGTTGCTGCCGCCGGCAGCTGCACCAGCCGCTGGATCAGGGTCGGCACCACCGCCGCGTGCGAGACGCGCCGGCTCACCAGCAGGTTCATCAACGCGGTCGGTTCGGTGGCCAGCTCCAGCAGCAGCGCCGCGCCGTTGAGGTTGGCGACCATGGCCAGCCCCAGGCCGGAGACATGGAAGTAGGGAATCGGCGCCATGGCGACCGACGTCTCGTCCAGCTCCATGTCCCAGTGCATCGTCGCCAGCGCCTGGCCGATGGAGCCGCCGGTGAGCACTATGCCCTTGGGCAGCCCGGTGGTACCTGAGGTGTAGAGGATGACCGCCGGCTCGTCCGGGCCGGGTTCCCGGCCCGGATCGTCGGCCGGATGCGGCGCCAGCCAGTGCTCGTAGTCCTCGGCCCGCACCACCCGCAGGCCGGCCGGCGGGTCGAGCAGCGGCGGCTCGCCGGCACCCTGCACCAGCACGGTCGGCTCGGCATCGGCCAGGATCTGGCGGATCTCCCCCGGCGCGAGCCGGTGGTTGAGCGCGGTGGCGATCGCGCCCAGCTTGGCGGTGCCGTAGAACACCTCCAGGAAGGACGGCGCGTTCACGCCCAGGTAGGCCACCCGATCGCCCGGTCCCACACCCGCGGACAGCAGCGCCTGAGCGACCTGGCTGGAACGCCGGTCCAGCTGGGCGAAGGTCGTGGTGCGGTCGGGTTCGATGATCGCGGGCAGTTCCGGAGTGACCTGGCCACGGGCGCGCACGATGGCCGCGAGATTGGTCACCGGGCCTCGATCACCCGGTAATTGCGCCCAGATCCGATCTGACGTCATAGCCGGTGACGCTACAACTAGCAGAGTCACAAGTCGAGATCAGCCACCCGACCGGCCGTGCGCGCTGCCACCGGCCACCACCAGCATCACACCACCGACGATGAGCACCATGCCGAGCGCCCCGATCCAGCGGATCCGGTCGCCGTAGAGCAGCTGGCCCAGCAGCGCGACGAAGAAGGTGCCGACCCCAGACCAGATCGCGTAGACCGCACCGACACCGATATGGCGTAGGGCAAACGTCATGAAGAAGAACGATGCCGCGTAGGCGACGGTGACCGCCACGATCAGTGCGAACCGGTGGCTCGTGGTGCTCAGCGCACGCAGCTGGACGGTTCCGCCGACCTCGGCGGCAATGGCCAGCGCCAGGTAGACCCATGCCATCGTTGCTCCTCGCATCTGCGGCCCTCTCGCATCGGCGGCGGGCAGCGAGCCGCCGCCTGGACCATCGAAGCCGTCGGCAGCAGCCGTTGGCAAGGTTTGTTGTTCACCGACGCCGCAACCACGGCCGGCGATCGGTCAGTGGTGGAAGCCGGACGGCCCGGACTGCGCACCGGCACCGGCCTGCGCGCTCAGCTGCTCGACGCTGGCGCGCAGGTCGTGCAGCAGCAGCTGCGCCAGGTCGTGGCCGAAGCCGTTGCGTACCACCACCCGCAGCACGGACAGGTCCTGCCGGTTGGCCGGGAAGGTGTAGGCGGGCAGCTGCCAGCCGCGCTCCCGCAACGCCCGCGAGACCGCGAAGACGTCCCAGCCGGTCACCTCGGGCGTGGTGGTGAAGGCGAACACCGGCAGCTCGTCACCGCGAGTCAGCAACCGGAACGGGCCGAGCTGGGCGATGCCGTCGGCGAGGGTCGTCGCAACGTCGCGGGCCGCGGCCTGTACGGCGGTGTAGCCGTTGTGGCCGAGCCGGAAGAAGTTGTAGTACTGGGCGACGACCTCGGCACCGGGTCGGGAGAAGTTCAGCGCGAAGGTCGGCATGTTGCCGCCGAGATAGTTGACGTTGAAGATCAGCTCCTCCGGCAGTGCCGACTTCTCGCGCCAGAGCGCCCAGCCGACGCCGGGGTAGACCAGCCCGTACTTGTGACCGGAAGCGTTGATCGAGGCAACCCTGGGCAGCCGGAAGTCCCAGACCAGCTCCGGATCCAGGAACGGTGCGATGAAGCCGCCCGAGGCGGCATCGACATGCACCGGCACGTCCGGGCCGCCGTTGGCGTGCAGATCGTCCAGCGCGGCGCAGATCTCGGCGACCGGCTCGTAGCTGCCGTCGAAGGTGGAGCCGAGGATGGCCACCACGCCGATGGTATTCTCATCCACTTGCGCCACCGCCTCGGCCGCGCCCAGGTGGAACCGGTCGCCCTCCATCGGCACCAGCCGCGCCTCCACGTCCCAGTAGCGGCAGAACTTCTCCCAGCAGACCTGGACGTTGGCACCCATCACCAGGTTCGGCCGGCGGCTACGGTCCCCGGTGCGCGCGGCCCACCGTCGCTGCAACGCCAGCCCGGCCAGCATTGCCGCCTCGCTGGAACCCGTGGTGGAGCAGCCCACCGCGGCGGCGGCCTCAGGCGCGTGCCACAGGTCGGCCAGGATCGCCACGCACCGGCGCTCCAGCTCAGCAGTCTGCGGGTACTCGTCCTTGTCGATCATGTTCTTGTCCGCGCACGCAGCCATCAGCTCGGCCGCCTGCGGCTCCATCCAGGTGGTGACGAACGTGGCCAGGTTGAGCCGCGCGTTGCCGTCCAGCAGCAGCTCGTCCTTCACCAGCTGGCAGGCGACATCGGCCGGCACCGGGTCCGCGGCCAACCGGTGGGTGGGGGGGACCAGCTGATCATCCAGCACCGGGGTGGTCGAGGTGATCAACGCGTTCAGGTGCCGGCCACCCGCCGAGGCGCGCTCACGTCCGGGCCGGCTGTGGTCACCACGGTGCAGGGCCATGCCGACCACTCAACCACACCCGCCACGAGCCGCCGGCGGGGCGACCGACCAGCGGCTGAACGAGGAGTGAACAGCCGGCGCTGCGCCTCAGAGCAGGCGTCGGCGCGCCGACGAGTTGATCATGTCGGCAATCCCTGTGCAGGTGCTGGCCACCGCCGCGGCTGAAAGTCGGGTAGGCGCGCTCGCCTTCGACGTGCCGCGGGTCGACGCCGCCGAGCCGGTGCTCGGCGTGGAGCGGCTCTTTCGCCGCGAGCCGCTGCTGCGCGGCGTGCTCGTGGCGGGCCCCGGACCGGACCGGTACCTGTCCCGAGAGCGCCTGGATGCGGCGCTGTCCGGGCCGTTCGGCTACGGCCGCTCGCTGCACGCTCGCGCCACCGCCGGTGAGCTCGCTCCGGCTGCCACGCTCACGGTGGCCGCCGAGCTGGATCTGCCGGCAACAGCCGGCCACATCCTGCAGCGGCCTGCTGCCGAGCGGTACGCCGACCTGCTGGTGCTGGCCGGCTCGCGCACCCGGGTGGTCACCGCGTCAGCGGTCTTCGAGCGGCTGTCGGCGGTGTTCGGGCACATCGCACTGCACGACCCGCTGACCGGGTTGCCGAACCGGCGGCTGCTGGACCAACGCGCCGCGCAACTGCTGGCAGCCGGGCAGGCGCCGGCCGAGATCGCGATCCTCTACGTCGATCTGGACGGCTTCAAGTTGGTCAATGACACGCTGGGGCACCGGGCCGGGGACCAGATCCTGGTCGAGTTCGCGCAGCGACTGCGTACCTGCGTGCGACCGGCCGACGTCATCGCGCGGCTCGGCGGGGACGAGTTCGCGGTGCTGCTGGCCGGGGTGTCCGAGGCCCAGGCGTTGGCGATCGCGGAGCGGCTGGTACTCGTTGCCAGCGCCGGCTTCGTGATCGAGGACGAGCCGGTGCACATCTCGGCCTCGGTGGGCATCGTGACCGGCGCGGAGGCCAGGCAGGAGCAGGGCCTGACGCAATTGGACGCGCTGCTCCGGCTGGCTGACGGGGCGATGCTGCGGGCCAAGCGCAACGGCAAGCGGCGGGTCGAGCGGATCCTGGACCGGGCCGACGGCGACTCGCTGGCCAGGCGCGCACTGATCCGGCGCGGGCTGCGCCGGGCGCTGACCGACGATCGCGGCCTGTCGCTGCACTACCAGTCGAAGCTGGAGATGGCGACCGGCGACGCGAGCTCGGTCGAGGCGCTGCTGCGCTGGTCCGATGTGGAACTCGGGCCGGTGTCGCCGGCCGAATTCATCCCGATCGCCGAGGAGAGCGACCAGATCTTCGAGCTGGGTCGCTGGGTGCTCGACCGTGCCTGCGAACAGGCCGCTGCCTGGCTCGACGCCGGACGGCCACGCATCGTCTCGGTCAACGTCTCGCCGGTGCAGTTCCGCGACCCTCAACTGGCCGGCGTGATCGCCCGGACGCTGCAGCTGTGGTCGCTGCCGGCCGCGCTGCTGCGGATCGAGATCACCGAGAGCTCGGCCATCATCGACTTCGAGGCCAGCCTGGCGCAGCTGGCGGCGCTGCGCCGCGTCGGCGTCGAGGTGGAGCTGGACGACTTCGGCACCGGATACTCGTCGCTGTCGATGCTGCGCGAGCTGCCGCTGACCGCCGTCAAGATCGACAAGAGCTTCATCGACTGCGTGGACGCCAGCCCGGCAGACGCGGCGCTGGTGCGGGGCGTGATCGAGGCGGCGCATGCGCTCGGCCTCACCGTGACCGCCGAAGGCGTGGAGCGGCCGCAGCAGCTGGCGGTGTTGCGCGAGCTCGGCTGCGACACCGCACAGGGCTTCCTGATCGGTCGACCGGCACCGGCCGGCCAGTTGCCGCCGGCGTCCGTGCCGGACGCGACACAGGCGCTGGCGGCTCAGTCGCGCAGGTAGTGGTGGTAGAGCTCGTGCGCGATCCGGTCCCGGTCGCCGGAGCGGACCACGTCGGCGAACTGCTGGTGCCGCCGGCCGGCCTCGGCCAGGTCGATCGCCTGATCCTCCATCGACGAACGCATCAACGCACCCATCTGGGCGTCCAGGGTCGACCACAGCCCGGCCAGCCGGCGTTTGCCGGACGCGTGCACGATGCAGCCGTGGAACTCGGTGTCCAGGTCGACCAGCAGCGCCAGATCGCTGGCCTTGGCGGCTTCCGTCATGCGCGCCGCGACGGCGTCGAGCGCGCTGGCCAGCGCTTCCAGCTGGTCGTCGGCGATGGCGCGCAGCGCGCCCACCTCCAGCACGTACCGGGCGTAACAGGCGTCGCGAACCTCCTCATACGACATCCGGGTGACCGTGCTGTGCCGCCGCGGCGCGACGTCAACCAGGCCCTCCTGTGCCAGCTGCCGCAGTGCCAGCCGCAGCGTGGAGCGGCTGACGCCCAGTTCGAGCGCCAGGTTGGCTTCGACCAGCCGGGTGCCGGCCCGCAGCTCGTTGTTGAGGATGCGCCGGCGCAGGATCTGGTGCACCGACTCCGGCAGTGACATGTGCAGCACTGCGGTATCCGGCGTTCCCGGTGGCAGGTGTGCTTCGGACACGTCTAGGACCATAGGCGATCGGACGTGACACCGCGATGATCCGCGGCATCGGGGCGCACGTCGACCAGCTCGGACGGCCCGCAGAACACCGGCATCACGCCGGGCCCGTGGCCGGGCAACCGGCTCGCGCCGTGCACCGTCACGCCCACCGTGGTCCAGCCGTGCCGGTAGCCGGCGTTGTGCCGCACGTCCAGGTCGGTGATCGCGATCAGGTCACCGAAGCGCAGCTGCGCCATCGACCAGCGCTCGGCGTTGCCGACCGTCACGGCCAGGTCCAGGTCCCACTGCTGCGCCGGCCGGCCCAGGCCGTTGCCGACCAACTTCGAGGGCACCACCGCCCGCACCGGGAACGAGGCCCGCTCCCCCAGCCGCACCTGCAGCCGGTCCAGCATCGCCGGGTCGCAGTTCAGCACGACCGCGCCGGCCGCGGCCAGCTCCGGCGGGCAGCTGCTGCCCTGGCCGAAGCCGCGGACCTGGATCGCATCGCCGGGAGCCAGGGTGGCCAGCACGTCCGGCTCGAACACCACGATGACCCGGCCGGCCTCACCTCGCTTGCCCAGCACCCGGCCGGTGGCACCGGCAGCCCCGCCCGTGCGGACCCGGACCTCGTTGCCCAGGCAGGCGAACGAGGTCAGCGCGTGCCGGGCCGCCTGGTCCGGGTGGGTCAGGGTGGCGCCCGGTGCGACGTGATCACCCTCCAGGCCGAAAACCAGGTCCCCCAGCTGCACCCCGAGCACGATGCCGGCATCGCCGACCGGCAGGTAGGGGCTGCCGTCCATCGCGACGGCGAAGGGGGAGCCGCCGAATTCCGGATGCTCCACCGTTCCGATCAGGTTGACCGCGACTGCCGTCGGCACGCTCATCGGGCCGGTTCCCCTTCCAGGAGGTAGTGCGCCAGGTTGGCCGACTCGTCGTCGACGATCGCGAAGGCCGAGGCCGGTCCGGACAGGATGGAGGACGGGCCCGGGCCGTGCCCGAACAGCCTGCAGTGCCCGGTGCTGATCACGCCGATGCTCAGGTAGCCCTCGTGAAAGCCCCGGCCGTAGCGGTGATCCTGATCCTCCAGCAGCACCAGGTCCCCGATCCGCAGCCGTTCCAGGCCCAGGCTGAGGTCCTCCCCCTGGCCGGCGTAGGCGCCCATCAGGTCGGTGTTGGCGAACTCGGAGACCATGCCGGCGCCGGCGCCGACCGCGGCCGCCGGCACCCGGGCGGCCACCCGGACCTCCAGCCGGCCGTCCGGACAGGTCTGCAGCGGCATCCTGCCGGCCAGCTCCGGATCCAGGTTCTTCACGACCACGTCGGGATGATCCAGCAGGCGCAGACCCTGGCCACGGGCGGTCACCACGACCTGGTCGCCGGTGCACACCTCGCGCATCGCCTCGTCGGCCATGTCCACCAGCACGTAGGCGTGCTGGCCGATCACCACGCCGGTGGCGCCGGCAGCCGGGCCGGAGCGGACCGTCACCGTGTTGCCCACGCAGCTGAGGTACTGCAACGCCAGGTTCGGGCCCGGCTGTGCGTGCCGGACGGACAGGCCCGGCTCCAGGTGGTCGGCCGCGTAGCCGGTGGCCGGGTCGCCCAGGTGCACGCCCAGGGTCACCCCGCCCATGCCGGGCAGCAGGAACGGCTGGCCGTCCGCGTCGACCCGGTAGGCGTGCCGGTCCGCCAGCGGCGGCCACACCTCACCTGCCAGGGTCTGGGTGATCAATCGATCGGCGTTGGTACGGGGCCTCATCGGGCACCGCCGACCGGGCGACTGCCGAAGCGGAAGCGGTGACCGCGTACGGCCGGTGCCGACGCGCTGCCGTTCCACACGTTCATCACCGGTTGCGAGCGCACCCGGTCGGCCACCCCGTCCACGCTGGCCAGGAAGTCCAGTACCGACTGGGTGAACCGGCCGGTCGCCACCGGCTCGGCCAGCCGGCCGTCGCGGATCAAGAAGCAGCCGTCCCGGCTGACGCCGGTGATGGTGGAGGCCTGCCGGTCGACCAACCGGGTGTACCAGAACCGCTCGACGTACACCCCCCGTTCCACGCCGGCGATCAGGGACTCCTCCGTGTCGGTACCCGGCTGCAGCACCAGGTTGGCGGCCACCGGGCTGGGCACCTCCTCGCGGGCGATGTGCGCGTTGCCACTGGACTCCCGGCCGAGCACGGCCGCCGTGGCCAGGTCCGTGACGGGCTCGCCCACCACGCCGGCCGCGAAGAAAGGCACCCGGCGCTTGCTGACACCCTCGAAGTCGAACGGGATCGGTAGGCCGTAGCTGCTGGTGGCGTCGTCGGCCACCGTCACCAGCTCGGACACCAGCCGCCGGCCGGCCTGCCGTGCCCACACCCCGACGCCGGCCGCCGCAAGCTCGCCGGAAAAGCCCAGCGCGTCCAGGAAGCCGATCAGCTCACCGGCCGCCTGCGGGCCGAGCACCACCGTGAACTCACCGTCCGGCATCTCGATCCGGCCCCGGCCGGCCAGCGCGCGCTGCAGCGCCCGGTCGATGCTGCCTGCCGCGTCGAGCGCGTCGGCGCTGCGGTGCAGGTCCACCCAGTGCGCGGTGCCGTCGTCGATCGCCATGGTCAGCGAACCGCTGGCCTCCGTTGCCACCGCATGCCGCCGCACACCGGTGCTGGTGCCCACCGCGATCTGGGTGTAAGCGCGACCGATCATGCCCGCGGCCCGGCCACCGTGCTCGGCAGCCGCGTGCATGGCCCGCGCGATCAGGGCCACCCGGCGGCCGGCGTCGAAGGCGAGCGTGTCCTCATGGCTGAGTTCGGGCACAGGTTCCGCGGCATTCTCGCCCTGGCCGGCCGCGACCCGCGCGCTGCCCGCCGCGGCGTTGAGCCGGGTCCGGCCACCGGCCAGCTCGCCCGCCCGCCGCGCGGTCTCGGCCACCCGGTCCAGGCTGCTGGTCGCGGCCCGTGCCGCATGCCCGTTGACGATGGCCTTGACGCTGACGCTCACCTCGGTGATGTCCTGCGGCTGGTGGATGCGCTCGCCGGCGAAACGGCTGTACTCACCGCTGCGGCCGAGCAAGGTCACCTCGACCTCGTCGGCCGGGCAGGCGGCGACCGCCTGCTCGACCGCGGCCAGCGCGCGGTCTGCTGTCAGTGGCGGGGCGAACTCGATCAGGCCGGTCATCAGGCGACCCCGATCCGCAGGTTGCGTACCAGCATCGGTGCCGCGGCGTGGCTCAGGAAGCCCCATTGCTTCGGCTCACCCTTGCCGCACGGGTAGCCGAAGATGCGCAGCTCCTCCGGCCCGGCCACCGCCTCCACCGATCCCCAGAACTGCGGCGTGATGCCGCCGTAGGAGAAGTTCTTCATCAGCCGGCCCCGCTTTCCCTTGCGCACCTCGTAGGCGACCTCGGTGCCGAACTGGAAGTTCCAGCGCCGGTTGTCGATCGACCAGCTGCGGTTGTCGTCGATGTAGTAGCCGTCGCCCATCCGGTCGAGCAGCTCGTCCAGCGATCCCTGGCCCGGCTCGAGGTAGACGTGGGTGGCGAAGCAGACCGGCAGGTAGGCCCAGCCGTCAGCACGGGCGGCACCGGTCAGCTGCTGCCCGGAGCGGCCGGCTGCGTCCCGGTTGGACAGCGTGGCCGCCACCACGCCCCGATCGATCAGGCGGGTCCGCCGGGCCGGCGTGCCCTCGTCGTCGAAGGCAAAGCTGCCTCGGGTGCCGCCGATGGTGGGATCGGAGGTGATGGTGACCGCGGGCGAGCCGTAACGCAGCGTGCCGATGTCCTCGGCGGTGATGAAAGAGGTACCCGCGTAGTTGGCCTCATCGCCGAGAATGCGATCCAGCTCCAGCGCGTGCCCGGCCGATTCGTGGATCTGCAGCGAGACCTGCTGGGCTCCGATCACCACGTCGGCATAACCGGGATCGGCCATCGGAGCGGTGAGCAGCGCCACCGCCTCCTCGCCGACCCGGACGGCCTGGTTGGCCAGGTCGAGGGTGCGCAGGTACTCCCAGCCGGCCGCGGCGGTGTTGCCGTGGAAAGAGTTGGGGTAGCTGCGCCGCTGGACGTCGTCATGGCCGGCCGCGTTGGCGACCAGGCCGGCTCCGGTCTCGACGAAGTGCTGGTGCTGGCGGGAGCCCTCGCTGTTGCCGAAGTGCCGGTGCTGGCGCTTGGCGTTGATGCCGGCCTGCACCGAGACGATGCCGGCCGTCGCCGCCGCGTTGGAGATCACCTCGGCCAGCAGCCGCTGCCGCTCCTCGGCGGAGACCGCGAACGGATCCTGCTCGACCTCGGTCTGGTAGCGACCACTGGCGGCCGGCATCGGGTCCAGCCGGGCCGGCGCCGTGGTTCCGGCCGAGGCGCGTGCCGAGGCCAGCGCCTGACGCGCGGCTCTGGCCGGATCGGCCGCATCCAGCAGCGGCCTGGACGCGAATCCCCATGCACCGTCGAGCAGAACCCGGACACCGATGCCGACGTTGTGCTCGACGCGCTCATCGCTGTCGGCACCGAGCTGGCTGTAGAGCCGCAGCTCCTCCGCCTCGATCAGCCGGACGTCGGCGAACTCGGCGGGGCCGGCCGCATCCAGCGCGTCCTCGATCAGCCGGACCGCCGTCGCGTCCTCGGCCAGCTCACCCCACTCGTGAGCGGTCACGAGTTGAGCTCGGCGCTGAGCGGGAACCGGGTCCAGGCCCGGTTGCGGAACGAGGTCTCGAAGGCGTTGATGGTCTCCTGCACCAGCGCGCCCTGGGCGAAGTCACCCTGGTTGACCGCCTCACCGGACAGGATCTCGGTGGTGAAGTCCAGGCACAGGCTGGAGTAGAACAGGAAGTCCCAGTCCTCGGTGGACGCGCCGCCCGCCGGGAAGAACTGCTGCGGGATCTCCCGCTCGACGAACTCGACCTCATCCTTGGTGGCGGTCTTGATCGTCTGGCAGATCCCGAACTCGTCCACCAGCCGGACGATGATGGCGCCCTCGGAGCCGAAGATACGCGCCTCGATGCCGGGGAAGTTGCCGACGGTGACGTAGGAGGATTGGATCGATGCCATCACGTTGTTCTCGAACTCGCAGATCCACATGTCGCCGTCGTCGATGTTCAGCCGCTGCATCTGGCCGGTCGCCCGCACCATCCGCTCCGGCACGAAGTTGCGCATGGTGCCCACCACCGAGGTCAGCGGTGCAGCGACCCACTCGTGCATGATGTCGATGATCGGCGCACCGTAGCCCTCGATGGACGAGGTGGCGATGACGGCCGGGTCGGCGTTCGGGTCGACCTGGCGCATCGGGGTCTGCGGGTCGATCCACTGGCTGTTCTGCTCGTAGCCGTTGAAGATGTAGGGCGTGCCGACGAAGCCCTGCTCGATCAGCGAGCGGGCGTACTGCACGGCCGGGGCGTAGCGGAAGGTGAAGCCGAGCTTCGTCTTCAGACCGCGGGACTTGGCCAGGTCGGCCAGCCGCTGGGTCTGCCGGTAATCGTGGTGCACCGGCTTCTCGCACAGCACGTGCTTGCCGGCCAGCAGTGCGGCCTCGGACACCTCGAAGTGGGCGGTGTTGGCGGTGGCCACGTCGATCACGTCGATGTCCGGGTCGCTGAGCAGCTCACGGTAGTCGGTGTGCAACCGGCTCACGCCGAAGCGCGCACCGGCCTCGGCCAGCACCTGCTCGTCGGTGTCCACCAGGGCGACCACCTCGACCCGCGGGTCGCGCTGCCAGCCCGGGATGTGCGCTCGCTGGGCCCAACGGCCCGCCCCCACGACTGCGACACGAAGCTTGCTATCCATCAGTTCTTCCTTTCAGCACAGGCAATATCGGAAACCGGCCGCGCCGGCATGGCTAGCGACGAACGCGCGGATCGACCACCGAGTAGGCGAAGTCGACCAGCAGGTTCATCAGGACGATGAAGAAGGCCGCGAACAGCACGGCGCCGGTGATCATGGGGATGTCCAGGGTGCCGATGGCGTCGAAGGTGAGCTTGCCGACGCCGGGCAGCCCGAAGACGGATTCGATCACGACGACGCCGCCGAGGAAGTAGCCGAGATCCATGCCCAGCATGGTGATCAGCGGCGACAGCACGTTGCGCAACGCATGCCGTAGCAGGATGTGCCGCTCTGGCATGCCCTTGGCGCGTGCGAACTGCACGTACGGGCTGCGCAGCGCCTCGATCATATTCGTGCGGGTCATCCGGGCGTACCACGCCGCGCCGCCAAGGCCGAGCGTGAAGCCGGGCAGCAGCAGGTAGTTCAGGTACGGCGACTGCCAGCCGGTGAGCGGGAATACGCTGAACTTGTATGCAAGAACGTAGAGCAGGATGAGCCCGAGCCAGAACGGTGGCGCGGACAGGCCGAGCAGCGTCGCCAGGGTGGTGAGCCGGTCCAGCAGGCCCTTGGGCCGGTAGGCGGCGATGATGCCGACCGGCACGCCGAGCAGCACCTCGAACAGCACACCGGCGACCGCGACGCACAGGCTGACCGGCAACGCGTGCAGGATGAGAGAGCTGACCGACTGGCCGGCCAGCGCGTAGCTGTTGCCGAGGTCGCCGTGCACCAGGCCCTTGACGAACAGCCAGTACTGGTAGGCAAGGCTGCGATCGAGACCGAGCTGACGGTGGATCGAGGCGACCGTGGCGGCGCTGGCGTTCGGACCGGCGATCAGCCGGGCCGGGTCGCCGGGCACCACGTGCGTCATGAAGAACGCGAGCGTCACCACGCCGAACAGCACGATGACCGTCTGCGGAATGCGGCGGTAGAGGAATCCAGTCATGTCAGCGACGCTCCGCAGCAGTCGGGTCGAGCAGGTCGCGCAACCAGTCACCGGCAAGGTTGAACGAGAGCACCGTCAACACCAGGCACAGGCCGGGGAAGATGAGCAGCCACGGCGCGATCTGGTAGTACTCCCGGCCCTGGTCGATCATCTGACCCCACGACGGGTTGGGAATCGGCACCCCGATGCCGAGGAAGGACAGCGATGCCTCGATCAGGATGGAGGACGCCACACCCAGGGTGGCGTAGACGATGATCGTCGGCACCAGGTGCGGGAACAGGTGCTTGCGCATGATCCGCCAGTGGCTCAGCCCGAGGGCCCGGGCCGCGACGACGAACTCCCGCTCCTTCAGCGACAGCACCAGGCTTCGGGTGATCCGGGCCAGCGTTGTCCAGTAGATCAACGCGATCACGATGATCACGTTGCGTTCGCTGGGCCCGGTGACCGCGATCAGGGCGATGCAGAAGAGCAGGATCGGGAAGGACATCACGATGTCGGTCAGCCGCATCAGGATGGTCTCGACCCAGCCACCGAGGTAGCCGGCGCACAGGCCGACGAACACCCCGATCACGGTGGCCAACCCGTTGGCCAGGATGCCGATGGTGAGCGACACCCGCGCTCCGAACAGCAGCCGGGACAGCACGTCCCGGCCGCTCGGATCGGTGCCGAGCGGGAACTTGCCGCCCGGACCGAGCGGTGCACCGTCGGAGCTGATGCCGTCGGCAAAGGTGTGCAGTGGGTCGTGCGGGGCCAGCAGCGGAGCGAGCACCGCGGCCAGCGCCAGCAGCACCAGCAGCGTGATCGACACGATCGCCGGTTTGTCCGAGCGCAGGCTGTGCCGGATCCGCCGGCCCAGGCCGGGCGCGGCCGGCGGCAGCTCGGCCGACTCGCCGGCCGATGCCAGGCCCAGGGTGGGCGCCTGGGTGGCGCCGGTGGCCATAGCGGACAGGTGATCGGCCGGTTCGAGTGTCATGACCGGTCCTCCTCGATCGAAGCCGGCGCAGCCGCATCCGGAGCCGCAGTGACAGCGACCGCGTCATCGGCGTGATGGCAGGCCACCCGGTTGCCGTTGCGGTGCGGTAACAGCGCCGGATCCTGCTGGCGGCATACCTCGGTGGCCAGCGGGCAACGCGGCTGGAACGGGCAGCCCGGCGGCGGCGCGTGATGACTGGGTGCTTCGCCGGCCAGCCTGCTGCGCGGGTAGCGGCGGCGCGCTCCCGGCTCGGGCACCGCGGCGATCAGGGCCTGGGTGTACGGGTGGCGCGGATCGGCGAAGATGACGTCGGCCGGGCCGACCTCGACGATCTGGCCGAAGTACATGATGGCGATCTCGTCGGCGATGAACCGCAGTGTGGACAGGTCGTGGGAGATGAACAGCAGCGAGATGCCGTCGCGTTCCTGCAGGTCCTTGAGCAGGTTGAGGATCTGCGCCCGGATGGATACGTCCAGCGCCGACACCGCCTCGTCGCACACCAGGACCTGCGGGTTCACCGCGAGTGCCCGGGCGATCGACACCCGCTGCCGCTGGCCGCCGGATAGCTGATGCGGGTAGCGGTCGGTGAAGGAGACCGGCAAGCCAACCCGGTCGAACAGCTCGCGCACGCGCAGCGTGTGATCGGGTCGCCGCCCCCCCGCGGCGACCAGGCCCTCGGCCACGTTCTGCCCGGCGGTGAGCCTGGAGTTCAGCGAGTCATAAGGGTCCTGGAACACCATCTGCATGTGCCGTCGGAACCGGCGCAGGCCCCGGCCACGCAGCGCGCGCACGTCATGGCCGGCTACCAGCACCTGACCGGCGTGGCTGTCGATCACCCGCGTGATGGCCCGCGCGACGGTGCTCTTGCCGGAGCCCGACTCGCCGGCGATGCCGAGCGTGCGCCCGGACTCGATGTTGAAGCTGACCCGCCGCGCAGCGGTGATGCCGGCCCGGTTGAACAGGCCGCGGCCGCCGTAACGGACGGTCAGCTCGCGTACCTGGACCACCGGCTCGTCACCGGTGCTGGCCGGGGCGGCGGGGTCGATCACGGCTGTCATTGCCCGATCACCTCCGAGTGCAAGGGAAAGTGGCAGGCGACCGGCTGGGAGCCGGCGGCCGGCAAGATCGGTTGTTGCTGCCAGCAACGGTCCTCGGCTCGTGGGCAGCGGCTGGCGAACGAGCAGCGATCCTCGGTCAGCACGCCGACCGGGGGCGCGCCGGCAATCGTCGGCAGCCGGCCTGGCAGCTGGCCCTGCAACCGCGGAATGGAATCAAGCAGGGCGCGGGTATAGGGATGCCGGGGTGCGGAGATGAGCTGTTCGGTCGGGCCGGACTCCATGATCCGGCCGGCGTACATGATCAGGATGCGATCGCAGAAGCTGGACACCACGCCGAGGTCGTGGCTGATCAGGATGACGGCGGTGCCGTGCTGCTCGCTGAGCTCGTCTAGCAGGTCGAGCACCTGTGCCTGGATCGTCACATCCAGTGCGGTGGTCGGCTCGTCGGCGATCAGCAGCTTGGGCGTGCAGGCGACCGCGATGGCTATGCACACCCGCTGGCGCATACCGCCGCTGAAGGAATGAGGGAAGTCGCGCAGCCGTCGCTCCGCGTCCGGGATGCCGACGGTCTGCAGCAGCCGGATTGCCTGCTCGCGGGCCTGATGCTTGGACAGCCCACGGTGGCGCTGCAGCACCTCGGTGATCTGCGGCCCGATCCGCAGCAGCGGGTTCAGGCTGGACATCGGGTCCTGAAAGACGATGCCGATGTCGGAGCCGCGCCAGGCGGCCAGCTGGCTGCCGGTCAGCCCGAGCACGTCCTGGCCGTCGAAGCGGATCCGGCCGTCGATCCGGGCGGTGTCGGCGACCAGCCGCATGATGGCCTGGGTGGTCACGGACTTTCCCGACCCGGATTCGCCGACGATGCCGACCCGCTGACCCGGCTCGACGCTGAACGTCACCTGCCGAACCGCACTGGTGGCAGCACCCAGACCGGAGACGAAGTCCACGGTGAGGTCTTCCACTTCGAGCAGATGTGTCATGGCGATGTCCTTGTCGCGTCGACGCTGGGCATGGAGCTGGCGGCGGGATGTTTCCCGGTCGTGAGGTGGCCCGGGAGGGTGCCCGGGCCACCTCAGCCGCGGGTGATCAGCCCTTGGCAGGTTCGGTGCTGGAGCCGTTGACCTTCCAGTAGTTGGTCATGTCCCAGCCCCAGACCGGCTGCGAGTGGTAACCGCCGACGTCCTTGCCGAAGACCTCGGTCTTGGTGCCGTAGAACAGCGGCACGATCGGGTTGTCAGCCAGCATCAACTTGGTCGCCTGGGTGTAGAGCGAGGTGGCCTCGTCCGAGGATTGTGCCGCCAGCGCCTGGTTCACCAGGTCATCGACCTTCGGGTTGCAGTAGAACGGGTAGTTCTGGCCCCCCGGCACCGCGGCCGCGCAGGACAGCAAAGCCTGGTAGAAGTCACTGCCGTCGGGGTAGTCCGCCACCCAGAAGGTCAGCGTCATCGGCGCCTTGCCGGGGGTGCCGGCCACGTCGAAGAAGGTGCTCTGCTGAATCGGCTGCGCGTCCACCTTGATGCCGATCTTGCCCAGATCCTGCTGGATCTGCGGCAGCAGCTGCGTCCACGGCGGCGTGTTCCAGGAGTACAGCGTGGTGGAGAAGCCGTTCGGGTAACCGGCGTCGGCCAGCAGCTGCTTGGCCTTGGTCAGGTCCTGATCGTGTAGCAGGTTCTCATCGGTGTGACCGATGATGCCCGGCGGCAGGAATTCGTTGGCCGCCGTGCCCTGGCCACTGACCAGCTTGAGCAGGAAGGAGCGGTCGATCGCGTAGGACACGGCCTCGCGCACCTTCGGGTTGTCGAAGGGCTTCATCTTGGTGTTCAAGGTGAGGAAGTACGTCGACGGCTTGGTGATGTTCTTGATCTGCGACTTCAGCGACGGATCGTTCTTCACCTGCAGGTACTGCGCCGGCGGGATCGGGTCACCCATCAGGTCGATCTGGTTTTTCTCCAGCTGCAGCAGCGCCACGGACGGGTCGACACCGAGCTTCTCCACCACCTTGGCCACGTACGGCTTCGGGTAGTCCCAGTACTTGGGGTTGCGGTTGAGCACGATCTCCTGGCCGGGCGTGAAGTGGTCGAAGGTGAACGGCCCGGAGCCGACCGGCTTGGTGGCGATGGTCGAGCCGCTGCCCTGCTCGATGACGGAGGCGTGCGGCATTGCCAGCACGTACTTGAACGCGCTGTTCGGTGCGGTCAGCTTGATCTGCAGCTCGGTGTCGGAGACCGCCTTGATGCCGGACACGGTTCCGGTCGGGTTCTTGGCATAGGCGGCGGCACCCTCCACCCCGGTCCAGAAGCTGGCTACCGGGGACTTGGTTGCCGGGTCCAGGATCCGGTCGAAGGAGTAGACGAAGTCCTGCGCGGTGACCGGCTTGCCGTCGGAGAAGACCATGCCTGAGCGCAGCTTGATGTCGTAGGTCAGGCCGTCGGAGCTGACGGTCGGCATCGCCGACGCGGCCTGCGGGCCGATGTTCATGGTGTCGCCGATGTAGTCATAGAGCCGGTCGTAGAGCATCCGCATGTTGTTCCAGCAGGTCGCGTCGTAGCAGACCGCCGGATCGAAGGTCTTGGGATCGCTCTTGTAGGCAACGGTCATCGTGTTGCCGTACTTCGGGTTGCCGGACGAGCCGGACGACTTGCCGCTGTTGCTGCTCGAACCGGAGCAGGCGGTTGCCGTCAGAGCCGCGGTGAGCACCGCGGCGCCGAACAACATCCTGGATCGAAGCATCGTCTCTCCTGACAGAGTCGGACGGGCAGGGTGCGGATTCACCGCTGCCGTGTGGAGCGTTGCCAGTGACCGCCTCGGGGCACTGTGTCGAGGTGCCGACGCTGGCACCGGATTGCTGGGTCGTGCTCGGGTGAAGTGCGTGCTCTGTGCTGCGATGTGCTTGTGGCGGTACGTGCGGTGCGGGTGGCCGTCCCGCACCCGGAGTCATCGGCCGGCGACGCTGGCGGCCGATCGTTGTGCGGGGGTGGTGGGTCGGCCCGCCTGGTCGGTGCAGTAGCTGTCTTCGATGCGATCCAAGGCGTGCCGAATGGCCGTCAGGCCACGTTCGAGGTGTTCCTGTGATGCGGCCAGCGAGAGCCGCAGCTGACCTTCACCGGCCGGCCCGAAGGCACGGCCCGGTGCCACCGCGACGCCGGATTCTTCCAGCAGATGCAGGGCGAAGCCGGTCGAGTCGGTGATCCGGTCCGGCAGCCGCAGCCACAGGTAGAACGCGCCGTCCGGCCGGTGCACGTCCAGGCCGAGCTCGCCCGCGCGACGCAGCGCTGCGTCGCGCCGCCGGCGGTAGGCCGAGCGCATCGTGATGAGGCCGGCCTGGTCCCCGCTGAGCGCGGCCAGCGCGGCATGCTGGGTCGGTGTGCTGACGCAGGAGGTCCAGGTCTCCTGAATCCTGGTCAGGTGGCCGATCAGCTCGGCCGGACCGACGGCATAGCCGACCCGCCAGCCGGTCATCGCGTAGCTCTTGGACAGCGAGAACACCGTGATCACCGGCGCCTCCGGCGCCACCCGGAGCAGCGAGGTGGCCGGCCGGTCGTGCCAGAGCTGGTCGTAGCACTCGTCGGAGATGATCCACAGCCCGCGCCGGGTCGCCCAGTCGGCCAGCTCACGCAGGGTGTCCGGCGGCCACACGGTGCCCAGTGGATTGGCCGGCGAGTTGATCACGAGGGCGCGGGTCCGCTCGGTGACCAGAGCGTCGAGCCGGTCCAGGTCGGGACGGAAGCCAGTGGCGGCCGCGAGTCGGTAACGCACCGGCTCCGCGCCGTACAGCTGAGCGATGCCGGCCAGGTTCGGCCAGCCAGGATCGGGTACCAGGACCTCGCTTCCCAGGTCGAGAACCGCTCGATATGCCAGGGCGATCGCGCCCACTCCGCCGGGCGTGACGATGACCTGCTCCGGCCGAACCCCGGCCACGCCGTTGTCGCGGGCGAGCTTGGCGCAGATGGCCTCGCGCAGCGCCGGCAGCCCCGCGGACGGGCCGTACCGGGTGGCGCCGCGCCGGGCCGCCCGGAAGCCGGCCTCGACGATGTGCTCGGGCGTGTCGAAGTCCGGCTCGCCGAACTCCAGGTGCACCGCGTCCTCGATCGCCCAGGCGGCGGTGGCGATGGCCCGGATGCCCGACGGCGGCAGCGCGTCGACCAGCGGCGACACCGCAGGGCCGGCGCCGCTCACGTGAGGCTCCGCATCAGGCCGCCGTCACAGGAGATCAGGCTGGCGGTCAGGTAGCTTGCCGCGTCCGAGCAGAGAAAGCCCGCCACTGCGGCGAATTCTTCCGGCCGGCCGTAGCGACCGGCCGGGATGCCGGCCTCGCTCGCACGCCGCACCTCCGCGACATCGTGGCCCTGCCGCTCCGCCGCGGCCCGGTCCAGCGCGGCGACCCGGTCGGTGTCGATCCGGCCGGGCACGATGCCGTTCACCGTCACTCCGTCACCGGCCACGTGCCGGCCGACCGTCTTCAACCAGCTGGCCAGCGCCGCCCGGCCGGAGTTGGAGTAAGCCAGCTCCGGCAGCGGTTCGCGCACTCCGGACGACAGCACGGCGAGCACCCGCCCCCAGCCGCGCTCGCGCATCCCCGGCAGCAGCCGGGTGGCCAGCTCGATCGGCGTGATCGTCAGCAGTTGCAGCGCTGCGCGCCAGTCGTCGGCATCGGTCCGATCCGGTGGGCACGGTTTCGGCCCGCCGGCGTTGAGTACCAGGACGTCGACGCTGGGCAGCACTCGCTGCGCAGCTTCGGCCACCCGGGCGGCGGCGTCGGGGCTGCCGGCATCGGCAGCGACCGTGTACACCGGCACTGCGTGGGTGCTCGAGATCCGCTCGGCGGCCTCGGCCAACCGCTGCTCGCTGCGCGACCAGAGCAGCAGCTCGGTCCCGTCCGCGGCCAGCCGCTGCGCGATCGCCTCACCCAGGCCGGCGGTGCCCCCACCGACCACCGCACCCCGACGGCGCATCGGGCGACTCATCCGCCGACCACGTCGAGTGCGTCGGGCGCAGGCACCAGGCCGACCCGGTCCAACACGTCGTCCAGCTCTGCTGCGGTCGCCTGGTCCAGCAACGGGCGCGCGCCCCGGGTCCGCGCAGTGGCGAGCACGCCGCGCCGGCGCAGCACCTCCTTGCGGATGCCCAGGCCCGCCACCGGCTGGCCCTCGAACACGAGGTAGGGCAGGAACCGGTCGTAGACGGCGGCCGCACGGGCCCGATCGCCGGCCTCGAAGGCCAGCCGGATCGCCCGCAGGATCTCGGGATAAGCGAAGCCGGTCATGGTGCCGGCCGCCCCGCGAGCCAGCTCGGAGTACACGCTGACGCCACCGAGACCGCCGAACACGGTCAGCTCGGGCCGTGCCGCGAGCAGCCGGCCGATCTTGGGTGGCGTCGGCGGGTCTTCCAACTTGACCGTCGTGCTGGCGCTCGCCTGCAACGCGGCCAGTAGCGCCGACACCGGCAACGGCGCGCCGGTCGCCGCCGGCTCATCCTGCACGATGACCGGCACCGTGGCCTCGGCGGTGGCGGTGGCGAAGAACGGGCCGAGCTGGTCGGTATCGCGCAGCAGAGTCGGGGCGGCGATCATCACCGCTGCAGCGCCGGCGCTGCAGGCCTCGGCGACCCGGGCCGCGGTGAGTCCGGCCGATGGCGAGGAGCAGCCCACCGCGAACGGGATCAGTCCCCGCGCCGCCGCTGCCACCGTGCTGAGCACCAGCCGCCGCTCGTCGTCGCTGAGCGCCGGCGCCTCCCCCATCACGCCGAGGATGGTGATGCCTTCGGCGTGCCAGCGGGCGGCGGCGGCAACGACGGCCTGCAGGCTATCGACGTCGACCTCGCCCGCGTCGGTGAAGGGGGTTGGAGCGATGTACCAGGTGCCGGACAGCGCCGGCGCCGCGGTCGTATCGGCCATCTCGAGGGTTCCGTTCATCAGTAGCCCAGCTCGCGCCGGTAGGTGTTGCGCAGCGGCTGCCCGGCACGCCAGGCCTGCAGGTTCTGCAGGAACAGCTCGGTCAGCGCGGCGTTCTCGGTGTCCACGGTCGAGGCCGAGTGCGGCGAGATGATGACGTTGTCCAGTTCCCACAACGGCGAATCCGCCGGCAGCGGCTCGACGGTGAACACGTCCAGGCAGGCGCCGGCGAGCCGGCCGGCGGCCAGCGCCTCGATCAGGGCCGGCTCGTCGACCACCTGGCCGCGGGACAGGTTGATCAGGATGGCGCCGGCGGGCAACGCGGCCAGCTGCGCGGCGCCGATCATGCCTTCTGTCTGCGGGGTGAGCGCGCAGCACAGCACCAGCACATCGGTGGCCGGCAACACCTCGGACAGCTCCTCGGTGCTGCGGACCGTCACCCCGTCAGGCAGGTTGTACTGGCCGCCCGGCCGACCCAGACCGGTGACCCGGGCGCCCAATGCGGCGAAGTGCGCGGCGGTGCGCGAGCCCATACCGCCGAGGCCGATCACGGTCACGGACCGGCCGGCCAGCTGCTCGGTCGTGTAGCGCTGCCACTGCTTGGCGGCCTGCCGCCGGCGCAGCTGCTCGAATCCCTTGATGAAGTACAGCGCACCCGCCACCGCGAACTCGGCGAGCGGGACCGCATGGATGCCCGCAGCCGTGGTCACGGTCAGCTCGTGCTCGTGCAGCCCGGTGCGGCGCATGAATGCCCCGATGCCGGCGCTGGTGGCCTGCACCCAGCGCAGCCGAGGCGCACGCTCGGGCAGCCGGGCCGGCTCCTGCCAGTCGAAGTCGAAGGAGACATCGGCCGCCGCGAGCATGGCCTGCCAGCGTTGCTGCTCTGCCTGGCTGAGCGTGCGAGGCTGACCACCGTGATCGCAGCGATATCGTGGCACCGGCAGCAGATCCGGTTCGTACAGCACGCGCAGCCGGGGGTCCGACGACGCGATCCGCTCGACCAGTTCGGGCTCCAGGTAGGTAGCGATCAACACGTTGAGCTCGTCGTTCACCGCGTTTCCACCTCCTGTCCGCTTGAATAGAACCGAAGCCTAAGGCGACAGGCGATTGTCGACAATCGCCCAGAGTGGTGTTGTGGATCACATAAGGCGGCGCATCCAAGGGACTGCGACCGCCGCGCGACGAAGGAGCTGAGATGCCGTTTACCCCCTCTGCGCAAGCAGATCCCGGCCTGAGCTGGGCGGTGCTGGGCACCGCCAACATCGCGGCCAAGGCATTCCTGCCGGCGCTGCGGGCGGCCGGTGGGCACGCCGAGCTGGTGGGCAGCAGGGATCCAGACCGGGCCTCCGGCTGGGCCGAGCGCCACGGCGTCGGCGCCGCGGTGCGCTACCAGGACGTGCTGGAGGACGAGCGGATCGATGCGGTGTACATCGCATTGCCCAACGATGAACACATCCGGTGGGCCGCGCGCGCGGCGGCTGCCGGCAAGGCCGTGCTCTGCGAGAAGCCGCTGGCGATCGAGGCCGATGAGGTGGCGACGCTGACCACCACCGGTCAGCCGCTGATCTGGGAAGCGTTCGTCTTCCCGTTCCACCCGCAGACGGACGCGCTGCGCCAGCTGCTGGCCGACGGCGCCGTCGCCGAGGTCACCGAGCTGCAGTCGGAATTCCATTTCGTGTTGCGCGATCGGGGCAATCTCCGCTTCTCGACCGAGCACGGCGGTGGCGCGCTGTTCGATGTGGGCTGCTACCCGATCAGGTTGGCCCGGCTGCTGTTCGGCACGGAGCCGGTGCAGGCGGCCGGCCTGGCCAGCTTCGACCCGGCCGGTACCGGCGAGGCCATCGGACTGGCCGGCGCCGGCGTCGACATCGAACTGGCCGCAGCGTTGGACTTCGCTGCCGGGAGCCGGCTGCTGCTGTCGGCCGGCTTCCGGCGCGGACCGTCCACCTTCACCCGCGTCCTGGGCACCGGCGGCGAGCTGCGGCTCAGCAACCCGTTTCACCCGACGCCGGCCGACGGCATCGAGCTGTGGCGGGACGGCCGGCTGGTCGAGCGCTGGCCGGCTGCCGCCGGCACCGCCTTCGAGCACGCCATCCGGCACGTGCAGCGCGCGGTGGCGGGTGTGGAGCCGGCCCGGCACACAGTTGCCGCTGATGGCCTGGCGCAGGCTCGGGCGTTGGCGCTGGCGCGCGCTGCGATCAGCCGCCAGGGCGAGCCGGCCGGGGCAGGTTCGTGACCGCCGCGGCACCGCGACGGGCGCTCGCGGTCCCGTGTTTCGGCACTGACCCGGCCGCGCTGGTCGCGCTCGGCGTGCAGGCGGAGGCGGCCGGTTTCGACGGCTTCTTCATCTGGGATCACATGCTGTTCGCCAACGACGGGAACGGCCCGGACATCCTCGACCCGTGGACCGTGCTGGCGGTGCTGGCCGATCGCACCGAGCGGATCACCCTCGGGCCGATGGTGACGCCGCTGTCCCGCCGCCGCCCCTGGACGCTGGCCCGGCAGTGCGTGAGCATCGACCGCCTCAGCAACGGCCGGCTGGTGCTCGGTGTCGGGCTGGGCTCACCGGCGGCCGGGGACTTCGCACATTTCGGGGAGCGGTCAGACGATCGAGGCCGCGCCGAGCTGCTCGACGAGGGGCTGCAGCTGCTTGCGCAGTTCTTCAGCGGCGAGCGGTTCCACCACCAGGGACCGTACTACCAGCTGGCACCGATGCGCTTCACCCCGCGCCCGGTCCGCGGCAGCATCCCGGTCTGGGTCGGCGGCGTGCTGCCGGCCCGGCGCCCGCTCGCCCGGGCAGCGCGCTGGGACGGTGCGGTGCCGATCCGGTTCGCGGCAGGCCGGGTGGTGCGTCCCTCGGTGGACGATCTGGCCGAGGTGCGGGCCTATCTCGCGCAGCAGCGCCCGCTCGCCGGCTACGACCTGGTGGTCTGGAGCGAGCTGACCGAGCCGGACGGGCGGACAGAGCTGCTGGCCGACTACGCCGAGGCGGGCGCCACGTGGTTCATCGAGACCGGCCGCCCCGGCGAGGACTGGTACCGGCTGATCGCCGATCGGATCGAGCAAGGCCCCTGACCTGGCTGGTCATCCGCGACCAGCGCGATCGGGCCAGTCCACCGGCCGCCACCTGCACTCGGCGGGGCAGCGCAACCGCGATGCGGCCGGCGAAGATCTGGTAATCGGTCTGCTCGATCCGGTCCAGGATCTCGCCGTACAGCACGAACGCGGTGCGCATGCACTCGCGCGAGGGCGGTTCGAGCAGGTCGATGCCCGGCTCGGCCGCGCGGTAGAGACTGCGCGCCCGCTCGATCTCCAACGCCAGCAACCGGCGGATCGGCAGGTCCACCCGGCCGGTCCGGCGAGCGTGCTGCAGCTGGCCCAGATCGACCCCGCACGACTGCAGCGACTCCTGCGGCAGGTAGACCCGGCCACGGTCCAGGTCCTCGCCCACGTCGCGCAGGAAGTTGGTGAGCTGGAACGCCAGGCCCAGCTGGGCTGCGCAATGCTCCGCGCGTTCCCGCTCGCCGGCCCGGTAGCCGAGAATGGGCAGCATCTGCAGGCCGATCACCGCTGCCGAACCCCACATGTACTCGGCCAGCTCGGTGAAGCTGCGGTACTCGGTCACCGTCAGGTCCATCGCCATCGACCGCAGGAAGTCACCGAACAGCTGGTGCGGCAACTGCCAGCGGGTGCTGGTGTCGATCAGCGCGGCGATCAGCGGGTCACTCGAGCGGCCGGCGGCCAGATCGTCGCGAAAGCCGGCACACCAGCGGTCGAATTCCGCAGCCCGGGTGTCGGCGGTGCTGGCCGGATCGAGCCGATCGACGATGTCGTCGGCATACCGGGCGAAGCCGTACAGCGCGTGCACGTAGGGACGCTTGGCCGCCGGCAGCAGCAGCGCGGCCAGGTAGTAGGTCTTGCCGTGCTCGGCATTGAGCCGCCGCGCCCGGCAATAGCCCTCAACCAGCTGCGCTTGCTCGATTCCCGCGGCGGCCAGCTCGGCCCGGGCCAGCCGGCCGGTCACCGCACCGGGCCGCAGATGCGTTCGGCGGCGAGCCGCCCCGAGATGAGCACCATCGGGATACCGACGCCGGGCTGGGTGTTGGAGCCGCAGAACACCAGGTTCTCGATCCGCCGGTCCAGGGTCGGCATCCGAAACGGTCCCGACTGGCCGAAGGTGTGCGCGGCCGCGAACGGGGCGCCAGCAGCCAGCCCCTGCGCCTGCCAGTCCGCGGGCGTCACCAGCAGCTCGGTGTCGATGCCGGCGGCCAGGTCGACACCGGTCCGTTCCTGCACGTTCATCAGCATCTCCTCGCGGTAGCGCGGAGCAAGGCTCGGCCAGTCCAGGCCGGCCCGGGCATTCGGCGTGGGGAACAGGATGTAGTAACTGTGGCCGCCGGCAGGTGCCAGGCCTGGATCGCTCTGGCTGGGATTGCTCACCAGGAACGAGGGATCGCTCATCAGCCGGCCCTGGTCGATGATCTCGCGGAACGTCTCGCGCCAGGCCTGGCCGAAGAAGATGCTGTGATGGGCCAGCTCCGGCACCGCAACGGTCGAGCCGACATGCAGCAGAGCGCAGGACGGCGAGTAGCGCAGTCGCCGCAGCCGTGCGGGCCGGTACTCGGGCGGCAGCAGGTCCTGGTACGCCGTGGGCAGATCGGCGTTGACCACGACGGCATCTGCCTCGATCCGCTCGCCCTGGTCGGTGTGCACGGCCCGCGCCCGGCCCTGGCCGACCTCGATCCGTTCGATGCGGGTGCGGTAGCGAAAACGAGCACCGTGCTGGGCGGCTGCGGCAGCCATCGCCTGCGGCACCGCATGCATGCCACCTTCGGGGAAGTAGACGCCGGCCACCGTGTCCATGTAGGAGATCACCGCGTAGATCGCGAGCGCGTCCTGCGGCGCGAGGCCGGCATACATGGCCTGGAAGGAGAAGACGCGCCGGAGCCGGTCGTCCTTGAGGTACTGCCCGACCTTGGGTGCCAGCCGGCGCAGGCCGCCGATGGCCAGCAATTGCAGCCCGGCGCTGTTCACCAGCTGCCCGGGGGAGTCCAGATTGCGGTCGATGAAGTTGGCCAACTCCAGCCGGTACAGCCTTCGGAGAAAGCTCACCAGCTCCCGATAGCCTGCCGCCTCCGCCGGCCCCGCCACCCGCTCGATCTCCGTCGCCATCCGTTCCGGGTCGGCGTGCACGTCGATGCTCGATCGATCGGCGAACCGGGCCCGGTAGGCCGGCTGCAGCGGCAGCAGCCTGACCCGGTCCGACAGCCGTTCCCCCACGCAGGCAAGGGCATCGTCGATCAGCTCGGGCATGGTGAGCACCGTCGGGCCGGTATCGAAACGGTAGCCGTCGCGCTGCAGCAGGCCGGCGCGGCCACCCGGCCGATCGGCCTGCTCCACCACCGTCACCTCGCGTCCCGCGCCGAGAAGCCGCAACGTGGCCGACAGCCCGCCCAGGCCGGCCCCGATCACTACCACCCGGTCGGTGCGGCCGGGCACCCGGCGCAGGCCCATCACGTTCACCGATCGAGCTGTGCGAGCAGGACGGCGTAGGCGCGCTCGCCGCGCACGAAGAGCGAGGCCTGGCCGCCGCGGTCGGGATGATGCGTCACCGCGAAGGCCCGCCAGGCCGCACGCAGCTGGCTGCGGGTGTAGCCCGCAGTCAGCCCGAGCAGCTCCAGCGGGTCGGCCGGGGTCGGCTCGAGCTCGGGTACCGACGAGACGCCCGGCCGGCCGGCCGAAGTCGCCGCGGGACGCCGGGGAGCCGACTTGGCCGGGGGCGCCTTCTTCGCGGCAGCCTTCTTGGCGGGGGCCTTCTTCGCGGGAGCCTTCTTCGCGGGAGCCTTCTTCGCGGCAGCCTTCTTCGCCGCAGCCTTCTTGGCGAGGGCCTTCTTCGCGGGGACCTTCTTCGCGGCAGCCTTCTTGACGGGGGCCTTCTTCGCCGCAGCCTTCTTGACGGGTGCCTTCTTCGCCGCAGCCTTCTTCGCGGCAGCCTTCTTGGCCGGCGTGCTCGCGGGCTGAGCCGGCCGCGCGATGTCGGACATGCATCGAGTATGCCCGAGCAGCGATCAGCCGCGGGCGGCCAGCTGGCGCAGGTGGCGGCCCACCGCATCGGTCACGCAACCGGTGGTGTCACGCCAGGCCCGTTCGGCGCCGTAGCGGACCGTCAGGTCGAGCACCGTCGCCTCGGGTTCCAGCACGAGATCCGGCTCGACCTGGCCTGCCAGTACGAGCACCGGCACCCCGACCCGGCCGGCGTGCTCGAGCACCCCACCCACGACCTTGCCCGCTAGCGACGTCCGGTCCAGCTTGCCCTCCCCTGTCACCACCAGGTGCGCCCCGGCCAGCGCTGCATCCAGCGAGCTGGCCGCAGCGACCGCGTCGAAGCCAGGCACCAGCTCCGCTCCGAGCGCAGCGAGGCCGCCCGCCAGGCCACCGGCGGCACCGCTGCCGGGCACCCGGTCCAGGTCCAGGCCGGTGCTGGCGAGCACCCGCGCCCGCTCAGCGGCCAGCCGCGCGCTCAGCCGTGCGACCTGCCCCGGGCCCGCGCCCTTCTGCGGTCCGAAGACCCTGGCCGCGTCGGAGAACCGGGTGGTGACGTCACAGCACACGACCAGCCGCACGCAGCTGCCGCGCACCGCCACACCGGTGAGCCCGCGTCCGCGCACGCCGGCCGCCCGCAGCACCGCCGCGGCACCCGCGCCGCCGTCCGTGCTCGCCGAGCCGCCCAGGCCGATCACCACCTGCCCGGCGCCGGCGCGCACCGCGGCCACGATCAGCTCACCGACACCGCGGGTGCCGGCCGCCTCCGGGTCGTTGGCCTGCGCGCCACCGGCCAGCGCGAGGCCGCAGGCCAGCGCGCTCTCGATGATCGCGATCCCGTCCGGCTGCAGCCGCCACGGTGCCTGCACCGGCGTGCCGAGCGGTCCGGTCACCGTGTCCATGCGGTTGCCGCCACCGAAGGCCTGCAGCATGCCCTCGCCACCATCGGACAGCGGCACCGAGACGCAGTGCGCACCCGCCGAATCCGCCGCCCGTGCCACCGCAGCGGCGATCTGCCGCGCATCGGCGGTGCCACGAAACTTGTCCGGGGCTGCCACGATCCGCATCGCCGACGCCTGCCCGGTCAGGCCCAGCTCAGCTCGCCGCGTGCATGCCAGTACTCCGGCGCCGCCACCGCCAGCCCGTGGAGCAGATCCGGCAGCGGCGCCGCGACGTCGGCGGCCAGGTTGGCCGCCAACTGATCGCCGGTGACCGCACCGGTGAGGGCCAGGTCGACCCAGGGCTGGGCCAGCACGGTGCCCAGCGCGACCGACTCCACCGTCCGGCCCTGCTGCTCGGCCACCTGCCGGATCGCCGGAGGTGCCGCGGTGCCGGCCAACCGGCCGTTGGCGAACACCTCTTTGACGATGACCTGCCAGCCAGCAGCATGCGCGCGCAGCAGCGCCTGGGTCGCCGACTGCTCCAGCAGGTTCCAGGTCGACTGGACCACCGAGAACGGCACCGAACGCAACGCCAGCGCCCGTTCGATCACCGCCGCCTGTGCCGGGCCGCTGGTCGACAGCCCGATCCGGATGCCGGTGGCAGCAAGTTCGGACAGGGCGGCCAGCAGGTCCCGGTCCGTGAGCGCCGGGCTGTCCGGGGTCACCGAGTGGATCAGATACCAGTCGGGCGGTCCGCCCAGCGCCTGCAGGGTCTGCGGCCACTGTTTGTCCAACATCGCCCGGGAGTGCTGCTTGCGCTCGTGCAGCGGGGCGTCGGCACGCCAGTTCCCCACGTACTCGTAACCCCATTTGGAGCCCAGCCGCAGCTGGGCGCGGCGACCCGGATGCGCCGCCAGCCACTCGCCGAGGAACTCCTCAGCCCTGCCGTAGGAGCGCGCAACGTCGACGTAGCGGATGCCGGCGGACCAGGCCGAGTCCAGCAAGGCGTGCGTCCGGCTGCGCATGCTGGCCACGGTGCGCTGCGCCGGCGGCCCGAGATCGTGCCCGCGGCCGGCGGTGATGTAGGCCGGCCGGCCGATCGCGGCGAGCCCCAGGCCCAGCCGGGCGACATCGGCCGGTTCGAGACTCACCACTGCTCCCGCTCCGTCGGCCCGTGCTGCGCTGGTTCGGCCAGCCTAGCGTCGCTGGCCGCGCTCATCGGGGCGGCCGGGCCACCAGCAGCTCACCGGTCCCGGTGATCGACAGGTCGCCCGCACCGTGCGCGAGCACCCCGACGCTGCCCCGGGGCAGCTGCTGGCCGCCGGCGGCGAGGTTGCCGGCGGTGACCACCAGCACCCCGAAGCCCGGCTCCAGCTGCTGGCGGCCGTCGACCGCCCATCGCTCCAGCCGCACGAATTCATCCATCACCGGTGGCAGCACGGACACGCCGTAGCCGGCCGGCCGGACCAGCTCGTCGAGGTTGCGGCTCGCTTCGGTCTGTACTGCCTCGATCGCCACCTGCAGACCGAGCCCCAGGTTGCCGTCGGCAGCCCCGTCGATCGGAAAGCCCTGCCATTCCAGCAGGATCGACAGGTCGGCGGGCTGCTGCAGTTCCAGCAGCAGCAGGTCTGCCCCGATCGAATGCAGCACGCCCGGCGGCACCGCGACGACATCCCCCGCGGCCACCTGCACCCGGTTCAGCAGCCCCAGCAGCCGCTCGGTGTCCTGCTCCCGGGCCAGCCGCAGCAGCTCCGCGGGCGACACCGGTTCCCGCAGCCCCAGGTGCACAGTGCCACCGGTGAGCATGAACCAGGCCTCCGCCTTGCCGTTGGCAAAGCCGTGCCGGGTCGCGAAGCTGTCATCCGGATGCGCATGTACGAACAGCCGCTGCCCGGTGTCGAGCAGCTTCGTCAGCAGCCTCGGGTCGGTGCCGTGGCGCGCGATATGCCGCTCGCCCAGCCAGAAGAGCGGGTCGGCCTCGATCGCCGCCGCCAGCAACCGGCCGTCCGGAAGCTCGCTGAGCCCGAGCCGGTGCTGGCCGAACAGCGGGGTGGTGGAGGCGATCCAGTCCTCCGGAGTGCGCCCGCCGCCGGCCGCGGGCAGCCCGCGAAACTCGGCGATCCGCGCCCCGCCCAGGTAGCGGCGCTGCGGGGGCTGGTTGGCCGCCAGCAGCGTCAGGCCATCGGTCGGTGCGGTCATGTGGGCTCCTGGAGGAGGGAGGTCGGTGTGGGCGCGTGCACGGCGGTTGTCGACGAGCCAATCGTCGCGAACTCACTGACGTTCAACGCGGGCAAACGCAACCGTGCTGGTCAGCGATCTCAAATATCGAACTTCCCCGAGCAGCATAGGTAGCGTTCATCCAGCAGCGTAAATACCTTCCGGGCCCTGCTGCAGTACTTGTCCGACGCTGTGGTGAGCAAGGCTTTCGCAACGAAAGCCTCAGCGTCATTCAGCTCACGCGTGCCGGCGACTCGAACATCACCGAATGCGTTGACAGCACCAGCAACCTGGCCAAGGCAGTCATGATGCGCGAGATCACCGACGCCGAACCACCCGGGCCGCTGCGTCGAGCCTTCGAGAACGCCGGCGTGACGGTGCTCTGCCCGGACGGCGACGTCGTCGCCGTGCAGCCCGGCTGAAGCGCCGCTCAGCCGCGCAGCCGGACCCCCACCAACGCGACATCGTCGCCGAACTCGCCGGGCACCATCTCCTGCAGCGTCGCATCCAGCAGCTCGGCCAGCGGCAGGGCGGCCTGTTCGCTGACGAACGCGCGCAGCTGCTGCAGGCCCGCGTCCAGGTCGCGCTGCCGGCTCTCCACCAGCCCGTCGGTGTAGAGCAGCAGCGTCGAGCCCGCCGGCAGCAGCAGCTGGAAGTCGCGTCGCGCGGCGCGCGCAGTGATGCCCAGCGGCGGATCGGGTTGCTGGCCGAGGAAGCTGGCGCCGTCAGCGGTGATCAGCAGCGGCGGCAGGTGCCCCGCGTTCGACCACTCGCTGCGCCGGCCGGCCAGGTAGTCACCGCCGACCGGCTGGTCCAGATGGAACAGCGCGGTGGTGGTCAGCTTGGCCACGTCCAGCGCGGTCATCGCCCGGTCCAGCCGTTCCAGCAGCTCCGCCGGGCTTTCGTCCGGCCGGTCCCACACAAAGGAGCGCAGCACGGGGGTGATCCGGCCCATCACCGCGGCGGCAGCGATGTCGTGCCCGCTGACGTCACCGATCACCACGGTGGTGCCGCCGCTGCGGGCGTTGATCGCATCGTAGAAGTCGCCGCCGACCTGGTCCTCGCCGTCCGCGGTGCGGTACCTGGCGCACACCTGCAGGTCACCGGTGCCTGCCGACACGCTGGGCAGCATCGCATCCTGCAGCGCTCGCGACACGACCCGGTCGTGCCGGGAGCTGGCCAGCAGCCGAGAATTGGCCTGGGACAGCTTGTCATTGAGCAGCCGCTGGGACTGGAACAGCCGCGCGTTCTCCAGCGCCAGGCCGGCGCGGCTGGCGATCCCCTCGGCCACCTCGAGGGCGAAGTCGGACATCGGCGGCCGGTCGGAGCCACGCACGATGCACAGCACACCGTTGATCCTGGGACCGGCCACCATCGGGAACACTGCGTAGGACTCCGGCGCCAAGCGCTGCCAGACAGCCTGCGAGCGTGGGGTGGACAGCGTCCGCAGTCCGGCCGCCAGGGCGCCCGCGGGCAGCACGAACGGCTTGCCCTCGCGAAACACCCGGTAGGTCGGGCTGTCCTGGGAGAGCACGGCGAGCCGATCGGAGATGAACTCGTGCACCAGGCTCCGGCCGTCCTCGGTGCCGTGCCACCAGCCCAGGTCCTGCAGCCGGCCGTCGTCGTCGACCGCGGACACCATGCACCAATCGCCCAGCACCGGCACCACCAGCCGGGCCAGCTCGCCAACGGTCTTCTCGACATTGAGGGTGTCGGCAAGCCGGTGGTTGGCCTCGGCCAGCAAGCCGAGCTTCGCGGTCGCCAGCCGCAGCTGGGACAGCGTCTGGTCCAGCCCCAGTTCGGCGCCCACCTGGTCGGCCAGGCCACGCAGCGTTGCCAGCTCGCCCGGCGTCCAGTTCCGCGGCTGCTGATCGAGCACGCTCAGAATGCCGACCAGCTGGCCGTCTGCGTCGAAGACCGGCTCGGCTGCCGCTGCGGCGAAGGGGGCCGCGTTCGCCGGTCCGGCCAGCTGGACCGGCCGGCCGGTTCGGGCGACCGGCCCGGTCACCAGCTCGGCCAGCGCGGCCGTCAGCTCGGCCGGTACCGCGCGATCATCGGCGCCGCCCCAGCACGGCCGCTCCAGCGCATCGGAGCTGATCACCGCGTGGCTCGTCGCGAGCCGGCTGCGGGTGAGCGCTGCCAGCCCTTCGAACACTGCGCGGCGGGACGGGTCGGCGCCGCCGGGCTCGAGGGCTGTCATGGCGAGAGCATAGACATGGCCGGCCCGGCCATCAGGCGCCGCTCAGGACGCGGAGCCGCGGGGCAGCACGTGGGCCACGATGTAGGCCTGGCCGGTGCCGTCGTCGGTCACGATCGAGGCCCGCACCCGCACGGCCAGCTGCCGGCCGTGCACGTCGAGATAGCGCTTGTCCACCGAGACGTGCCGGACCGTGCCGGCCAGCAACGCTTCGGTGTTCGCGACATCGCCGGCCTGATCCTCCGGGCAGGTGATGTCGGCCACCGTCATCGCCAGCATCTGCTCGGTGGTGTAGCCGAGCAGCTCGGCCAGCGCCTGGTTCACGTCCAGGAAGCTGCCGTCCAGCCGGTTGATCGCCATGCCGATCGGCGCCCCGTCGAACGCCTCACGGAACTTGGCCTCGCTCTCGGCCAGCGCCCGCTCGGCGCGTACCGCGTCAGTCACGTCGCGGACCACGAACAGGAATTCCGCGCCGCGGCCACCGATGTCGGCCAGCTGCTGGCCGCGCGAGTGCAACCAGCGCAGGCTGCCGTCGCGGTGACGGACCTGGTAGCGGCCGTTGCCGACCAGCACACCCGGCTCCGGTCGGTGCGGTCCGACCAGCGAGTCGCTCTCCAGGAAGGTCAGTACCGAGGCGCCCACAGCCTGGTTCGGCAGGTAGCCGAGCATCGCGTGCAGCGCCGCGGAGATGTAGCGGATCCGGTAGTCCGGCCCGGTCACCACCACCAGCTCCTCGTTGCCGCCGAGCAGCAGTTTCGGCGCCGCGGTGTCGTCCACACCTTCTCGCGCCGGACCGGTCAGCCGGGCTGTGAGCGCCGGCGAGCCGGCCTCCGGCCTGCCGAACAGCCACCCCTGCGCGCGGTCGGCACCCATCGCGACCAGCTGGCGCGCCTGCTCGCGGGTCTCCACACCCTCGGCACAGATCCGCAGGCCGAAACTGTGCGCCGCGTCGATGAGCAGCCGCACCAGCACCGCGTCGCGGGCGTCGGCGGTGACCTGCTCGACGAACGAGCGATCGATCTTGACGATGTCGACCGGCAGCCGGCGCAGCAAGGTCAGCGAGGAGTGACCGGTGCCGAAGTCGTCGAGCGCGATCCGGACACCGAGCGCCCGCAGCGCGGTCAACCGCTCCGTGCAGCCGGGCAGGTCCTGCACCGCGGCGGTCTCGGTGATCTCCAGGCAGAGCCGGGTCGCGGCCAGCCCGGCCGCGGCCAGCGCGTGCTGCACCGTCGAAACGATGTCGTCTGTGCGCAGCTGCAGCGCCGAGACGTTCACCGACACCGACGGGCCGGTCACGTCCGGCGCGGCCGGCGTCCAGGTGGCGGCCTCGGCGCACGCGGTGCGCAGCACATGCGCGCCGAGTTCCTCGATCAGGCCGGCGCGCTCGGCCACACCGATGAACACGTCCGGGGTCACCGTGCCGAGCAGCTCATCGTTCCAGCGAGCCAGCGCTTCGGCGCCGACGATCCGACCGGACGGCAGTTCGACGACGGGCTGGTAATGCACCGCGATGGCACCGGCACGCAGCGCACGGCGCAGCTGGCGAGCGATCAGCAGCTCGTTCGCGCGAAGGTCCGCTGCTGCTGGCCGGGTCGCCGAGCCGGCCACCGGCACCTCGTGCGGTGACAGCCGGCCTTGCAGCGCAGACGACACAATCGACCCTTTCTAGGCAGGGAACCTATCGGCAGCGGCACCGCCGGCTGAAGTCACACCAAGGCCCTTATCAGGTTCAACGGCCGCGGTCACAGACCCGATCCTGCACAAAACGCACATACGTGCATATAGCGCGAGATAGCGCCGGCGGTCATGCCAACCGGGCGGTCAGCTCGGACAGCAGGGTTGGCAGCGGCTGCACCAGTTCTCCGGCGAGGAAGCCGAGCGGACCGGTGGCGCCGGACAGCCGCTCGGCCGCCTGGGCGTGCAGGAACGTGCCCCAGGTGGTGGCCTGCGCGAGGTCCGCCCCGCGTGCGATCAGACCGGTGACGGCCCCGGCCAGCACATCACCGCTGCCGGAGGTGCCCAGGCCGGCATGCCCGGCGGGCACCCGCCAGCTGTCTCCGGTCGGTGCCACGATGTGGTTCTGGCAGCTGACCACCGCCTGGAATCGGTCCGCGATCCGCCCCAGCCTGGCCAGCTGGTCACCGGGTGCATCCTGGCTCTGCGCATCGCCGTCTCGGGCCAGCAGGAAGTCGGCCTCGGCGGGGTTCGGGGTCAGGACCAACCGGCCGGCCAGCCTGGCCGTGACCGCGGCGTCGAGGTCGCGCAGCGCGCCCAGCGCGTAGGCGTCCAGCAACACCGGGGTGTCCGAGGGTAGCTCCGGCAGCAGCCGCTGGAGCAGCTGTCCGGTGGCAGCCGGATCGTCCAGGCCTGGTCCGATCAGGATCGCATCCGCCGCGGCGGCACAGTCGCCCACGACCTCCGCCGCCGCGGCGCCGATCGGCTCGGCCAGCCACAGCAATCCCGCTTCGGGCAGCGCAGCACCGACCGCCGACGCGACCGCTTCGGCCAGCGCGATGGTGAGCACCCCGGCGCCGGTGCGCAACGCCGCCCGGCCGGCCAGCAGCGCGGCGCCGGGTGCGGTGCGCGCGCCACCGATCACCAGCACCCGGCCGCGCGAACTCTTGTGGCCGCCGGGCTCGGGAAGCGGCCAGTCGCGCAGCGTGGCCGGGGTGACGATGTCAGCTGCCGAAGTCATCGCGCTCTCCTGGGTGTTCGGTGGCCCGGGTGCTCAGGTGCTCGTCGTGATTCACCAGCTCCGGTTGCCAGCCGTCATCGGTACGGCGCAGCACGGTGACGGTGGCGTTGCCGATGGCGCCGTCGCGGGCTGTGGCGAACAGGCTTTGTTCATCGAACTGTTCGCAGATGTAGCGCATCAACAGGATGACCGCGTCGTGGCATACCAGCAGCGCCCGCCGCGGCCCGGCCGGCTGATCGACCTCGCGCAGCAGGGAACGCAGCCGCAGTGCCACGTCAGCCCAGGACTCACCGCCGGGCGGCCGGTAGTAGAGCTTGCCCAGCCACGCTCGCCGGCGGGCTTCCTCCGGAAATCGCCGGCTGATGCCGGTCGCGGTGAGCAGGTCCAGCATGCCGAGCTCCCGGTCACGCAGCCGCTCGTCCAGGGTGATCGGCAACGGCAGGCCGGCCCGGTCCAGCGCGAGTTCGGCGGTGTGCCGGGCCCGCAGGTAGGTCGAGCACCACACCGCATCGGGCCGGCGGTCGGTCGGCCGCGCGGCCAGCCACGCCCCGAATGCGATCGCCTGCTGGCAGCCCAGCTCGGTGAGCGGCACGTCGGCGTCGCGCCGGTCGATCGAGATCATCTCGGCGCCGTCGGCCAATGCCCGCTCCCGGGCGACGTTTCCGGTGCTCTCGCCGTGCCGGACCAGGATCAGTTCGGAGAGGGACATACTCCGAACGTAACCAGATTCCCGCCGTCCCATACCTGCAGCAGGCAGGTCACGCAGGTGACGGGCGCTGCGGCTACTGCCGCAGCCGCAGCGCCACCACGGCGACGTCGTCGGTCGGCTGATCAGCGATCAACTCGCTCAGCACGCCGTCCACCAGCGATTCCAACGGGTCCCCGCAATGTGCTTGCAGGTACTGGCGAAGCTGCTCCAACCCGGTATCGACGTCCCGCTGGGGAGTCTCGACCAGGCCATCGGTGTAGACCAGCAGGGTCGCATCCACCGGCATGACGTCCTGGTGATCGTGCCGGGCGCCGCGCGGATCCACCGCAAGCGGCCGGTCCGGCCGGCCGGTCAACGCCCGCACCGTGCCGTCTGACTGCACCAGCATCGGTGGCAGGTGGCCGGCGTTCGACCAGCGGACGGCCCGGTGCCCGGTGCCGTTCGGCCCTTCGATGTGTACCAGTGCGGCGGTGCTCATGGTGCGCACGTCGAAATCGCGCATCGCCCGGTCGAGCTGGGCCAGCACCTCTGCCGGCGATCCTTCCGGCTGCTGCCACAGCATCGCCCGCAGCATGTTGGTGATCCGGCCCATCTCCGCCGCGGCGCCGATGTCGTGGCCGCTGACGTCGCCGATCACCAGGCTGGTGGCCCCGCCGTCGGTGACGATCACGTCGTAGAAGTCGCCGCCGACCTGATCCGCGCCGTCCGCGGTCAGGTAGCGCGCGCTGAGCTCCAGCTCATCGGAGTCGATCAGGTTGGGCAGCAAGGCGTCCTGCAGCGCGCGGGCGACGATCCGGTCATGCTTGGCGGTCGCCACGATGCGCGCGTTGGCCATCGCCAGGTGTTCGACGGCGACCCGCTGCGCCTCGAACAGCCGGGCGTTCTCCAGCGCCAGTCCGGCGCGCTGGGCAACGCCGCTGGCCACCTCGATGGCAACCGGGGTCATCGGCGGCCGGGAGCCGTCGCGCAGGATGGCCAGCACGCCGTTCACCCGATTGCCTGCGGTCATGGGGAAAACGGCGTAGGACACCGGCGCCAGCTGCTGGTAGGCGGCGCGCGCCTCCGGCGAGCGCAGCACCGCCAGACCTGCCTCCAGCGCACCCGATTCGACGATGACCGGACGCTTGCTGAGCCGCGCCCGGTTGGTGGCGCCGTCCTCGTTCAGCCCGACCAGCCGGTTGCCCACGAATCGGCTCACCAGCTCGCGGCTGGCCTCGTCGTGATGCCACCAGCCCCGGTCGGCAAGATGGCCGTCCTCATCCACGACCGAGATGACGCACCAGTCGCCGAGCAGCGGCACGACGAGATGGGTGAGCCGCTCCAGCGATACCGGCAGGTCGGTGGTCTCGGCCAGCAGCTGGCCGGCTTCCACCAGCAGGCTGAGCTTGGCGTTGGCCAGCTCCGCATCGGCCATCGACTGCCGCAGGGAGATCTCCCGGTTGGCCGCATCGGCCAGCACCCGCAGGATCTCCACCTCGCGGCCGGTCCACTCGCGCACCCGGGTGTCCACCACGCAGAAGGTGCCCAGCGTGTGACCCTGGGCCGAGCGCAGCGGGAAGCCGGCCCAGGCCGCCACGCCGAGCTGGGAGATGGCGGGATTGCCGGCGGTCAGCGGATCGGTGGCGGCATCGCCGACGATCAGCGGCTGCCCGCTGGACACGACGTACTGGCAGAACGAATCCTCGATCGCGCTCTGCATCAGCTCGGGGTCGGCGACGCCGGACCGGCTCTTCCAGAACGAGCGCCGGTCGTCGACCAGCGTGACGAGTGCGTACGGGGCGTTCAACACGGAGGCGGCGAGCTCGGTCAAGCCGTCGAAGATCTGCTCCGGATCGGTGTCGAGCAGGCCCGTGTCGCGCACGGCCAGCAGCCGCGCCGGGTCGTCGATCCCGAGCCTGGCGGCGGTGCCTGGGGTGGCCGGAAGCCGGACCGGGTCAATCGACGTCATCACCAGAGCATATGGTGAGGGGCGGCCTATCCCGGAAGCCGGTGGCGCATCCACGACGCCACGGCCAGCAGCGGGCAAACAGAGCAGGGCCCGCCGTCAGCACGCCGTGCTGATTCTTGCCGGAAAGGGCTGCCCACGTGACGGATTTGGGACGGACGGTTCGTGCTGAGCTGTCCGGCAACCTGGACATGACCTCGGCCCGGGTTGCCGTAGAGATCGCGCACCTGGCGCTGCGCGGCACGGCCAGCGACACAGCCGCTCCGGTGGCAGCCGGGGGCGCCGCGGAGTCCAGCATCGACTCGGCGGCGGCCGGCGCGGTGGATAGCCTGGTCCTCGACGTCACCAGGGTCGGTTTCGTCGACTCCTCCGGCCTGGGCGGACTGGTTCAGGTCAGCAACTACGCCGAATCCCGCGGCGTGCGGGTCTACCTGGACGGCGCCTCGCCCCGGCTGCGTTCACTGCTCGAGCTGACCGGGCTGAGCTCGTTGCTGCCCTGCCTGGAACCGGCCGACGCCGACTGCACCGCCGGCAACTAGCCCCGCCCGATCGCTACCCACGCGTCGGGACCGGTCAGCTGCTGATGCGGATCTCGAACCAGACCGTCTTGCCGGGTGGCGAGTCGGCGGGCTTGACCCCCCAGGAGTCCGCGATCGCATCCACCAGCCGCAGCCCGCGGCCGTTGGGCTGGCGCGAATCCGGTGCCCGGTCGGGCAGCTGGGGCAGGTAGTCGCCCTCATCGCTGACCTGCACCCAGATGCCGGGCGGGTCCGGGCTGACCGACAGCCGGATGTCGGGCTGGCCGTGCTGGACCGCGTTCGCGACCAGTTCCGACACCAGCAACTCGGCGTCGAACTTGCGGTCCTCCGGCAGGTCCCCGGCGTGCTCGGCCACGAACTGCCTGGCCAGGATCACCGCCGACGGTTCCGGGGGCAGCTCGATGGTGATGAAGTCCGACACAGCCGGCGTCCTTTCCTGCGGTTCGCGCGCGATTCAGCCGGTGGTTTCGATCTGCCACTGCTCTGACATGCCGGTCAGCTCCAGCACCCGCGCGACCCGGGCTGACGGGTTGCGTAGCCGGAATCGCTGCTCGGCATCGGCTGCCATGCCGGCCGCCTCGACCAGCGCGCCGATGCCGGTGGAGTCGAGAAAGGTCAGCTCGGCCAGATCCAGCACCAGGCCGCGGCCGGCATCGATGGCGGCACCGGCCGCCTCGATCAGCTGTCCACGACTGGCCAGGTCCAGCGAGCCGGTCAGCGTGATCACGGATTCGTCGGCCGAGGAGTCGTCGACCTCAACGAGAAGTTCCATCCTGTTTCCTTGACGTCGTCGATCGGGCGCTGTCATCCGACCGGTGCAGGTAAATTACCGCCCCGGTTCGACGCGCCACCGGCCACCCTCCACGCCGGCCTTCCCCGGCACCCCTCGGCCACGGCAGGTGGTCGACTCAGGGCAGCGGCAGTTGCCCGGTACGGATCAGCTCGTCGGCCACCTCGACCAGCCGGCGGTTGGTGTTCTGCGACGAGGTCGACAGCAGCTCGAAGGCCTCCTGGTTGCCGATCCGGTAGCGCTCCATCAGGATGCCTTTGGCCTGCCCGACGACGTCGCGGATATCCAGGGCGTGGCTGAGCGTCGAGCGGGTCTGCTGGGCGCCGATGGCCAGCGCAGCATGCGCTGCCAGCAGCAATGCCGCCGCTTCCGCCGGCTCGTCGAAGGCGTTCGGCTGCCCGCTGTAGACGTTCAGCGCGCCGAAGCGGCGGCGCGCGCCGAACAACTCCAGCGACAGCAGCGAGCGCACGCCGAGCCCGAGCGCCTGCGGGGCGAAGCGGGGCCAGCGGCGCTCAGCAACCAGGTCGGCGCTGCGGATGGTGTGTCGCCGGCGAGCCGCGTCGAGCCCGGGCCCCTCGCCCAGCGTCAGCTGTGCCTCATCGATTGCCGGCACCACCGGGTCGGTGGCAGCCCGGGTGATCAAGCCGGCCCGGTCGGATCGCACGCTGATGCCGGCCCACTCGGCGCCGCTGACGTTGAACACGGCAGCGTCGGCGATGGCGCCCAGCAACGCATCCTGATCCTGCTCGCCCTGCAGCCGCCGGGCCAGCCGGCTGAGCACCCGCGCGACCGATGGTTCCGGGGTGCCGGGGTCAACTGCACGTGCAGCTTCGAGGGTGGGCGGCGGATCGGATTTCGCAGCGCGGTCGGCGACGCCATCGTTCGACATCACGGACGCAAATTATACGAGCAGGAATGGGCACTCGGCGCGCCGGGATACCCGACGCATGCGCGGGCTGGGCGCACCGTGCCCGGTCGGCTACAGCAGAAGCACACAGCCGGTGATCAGAAATCCGGCCGTCACGCACATGGCATAGTCGTTCACCGAGCCGGTGTGCAGCCGCTGCAGCCAGCCGATCGGCCGGATCGGGGCGGCCCAGCGGACGGCGACGGCGGCCAGCAGCAACCCGAGCGCGATCTCGACCAGCGCCGGCAGCAGCGTGCCCGGCGCGAAGTAGTGGAACTCGACGGGACTGCCGGGCAGCGGCCCGGTCGGCAGCCCCAGCGCTGCTCGAGCGTAGTAATCCGGCCGGCCGAGCACCGCGGCGGCCGGTGCGGCCACCCGGGTCACCAGCAGCCGGCCGAATACGCCGAACCCCAGGCAGATGGTGGCCAGGCTGAGCAAGCTGATCCGCATGCCCAGCCGCGGTGTATCCAGCCGGTCGTACTCGTCCGGGCGGCGGCGGAGGAAGCCGAGGTAGGCGCCCCGGCTCAGCGCGGCGACGGTGATCACCTGTGCCAGCCGGGCGAACCATTCCAGCACCGGTGTCGACTGCAGTCCGCGGTGAATGAGGTCGAGCGAGACGTAGCCGTTGAAGCCGGGAACCCCGGAGATGGCCAGCACCGCCAGCACGAAGGAGCAGGCAAGCAGCGGCCGCCGCTGCAGCAGGCCACCCATCTGCGACAGCGAGGTCGCGCCGGTGGCGTGCACCACGGCTCCCGCACACAGAAAGAGCAACGTCTTGAACAGCGCGTGATTGATCAGGTGAAAGGTGGCTCCGGCCATGCCATCCTGCGTGTGGCTGGCAAAGCCCAGCAGCAGCAAGCCGATCTGGGACACGGTGTCCCAGGCCAGCAGCCGCTTCAGATCGTCCTGCACCAGCGCCAGTAGTGCACCGAGCAGCGCCGAGGCAAGGCCGAACCCCATGAGCAGCCCGAGCAGGTGGTGGCCGGGGCGAAGCGGGTACACCAGCACCGCGAGCCTGACCAGGCCGACCGCGCCTAGATTGACCATCAGCCCGGAGAAGAGGGCGGAAATGGCACCGGGCACGGGGGTGTGCGCATCGGGCAGCCAGGCGTGGAAGGGAACCAGGCCGGCCTTCACCGCAAAGCCGCCCACCAGCAGCGCACCGGCAACCAGGCCCGACCGGTTCACCCCCGCTCCCAGTGCAATGTGCAGCTGGCCGAGGTTGAGCGCGCCGTAGCTGTCGTAGAGCATGGCCGCACCGATGAACACGGCAAAGCCACCGGTGGAGGTCAGCACCAGCAGCTTGAAGGCGGCTTCCAGGGCGATCGGCCGCTCGAGCAGGAAGCCGGTCAGCCCGTAACTGGCCAGCGCCGCCACCTCGAACCAGACGAACAGATTGATCAGGTCGGCGGTGAGCGCCGCGGCGATCAGCGCCGCGAGCAGCAGTTGCACCAGTCCGGCCAGGCCACCCACCTCCCGCCGGCCGACCTCGCCGAATTCCGACAGCAGCGACACCAGCAGGATCAGCCCGATGAAAGCGGAGGTGATGGCCACCACCATGCCGAACGGATCTGCGGTGAAGGCGATGCCCAGTGCCTGGCCGGCCACCGGACGTTCACCGGAGAAGAAGTGCGTGAGCGGCCCGTGCCGATAGACCCGGACGGCCAGCACCAGCAGCAGCGCCAGCGCGCCGGTCACCGCCACCAGCCCAGCCAGCAGCGGCAGCCGGCGATGCCAGCGGGCCAGCAGCGGGCTGATCGCACCGCCGACGAGCGGGGCCAGCACGGCCAGCGGCAGCAGCCCGGCGGCAGTCAAGCTCAGCCCTGCAGCTCGGTCAGTTTGTCGGCGTCCAGGGTGCGGTAATGCTGGCCGGCCCGCACCGCGACGGTCAGAAAGACCGCGGTGACCGCGACACCGATGACGATGGCGGTCAAGCAGAAGTTCTGCAGCACCGGATCGCTGACCCGGCCGCGCACCAACTCGGCGGCGCTGGTGCCAGGCGGCGGGGAGGACAGCACCGGCGCGGTTGCGTCGCGCCGGTAGGCCATAGACACCAGCAACAGGTAGCCGGCCCCCTCCATCAGCGACAGCCCGAGCACGATCTTCACCAGGTCCCGGTGCAGCATGATCGCCAGCAGGCCGAGGCAGAACAGCGTTGCCGCAGCGAGGTAATTGCAGATGATCACTGGTCCTGCGCTCCACGGTCGCTGTCGTCGTCCGGCACCCAGTCGTGGCCGAGGCCCAGCAGGCTGAACACCGCTATCACCAGCCCGGTGCCGACCTCGACCAGCTCGGCTCCGGAGTACAGCTGCTCATCGCCACCGGCCAGGATGGTCTGCGGCGCGGCCAGCGGCAGGAAATTGGCGAAGAGCGAGCCGTGCGCGATCAGGCCGCCGAGACCGACGCCGACGATCAGCACTGCCCCGCCCAGCTCGACCGGTTCGAGCACGCTCGGCCGAACCAGCCCGCTGAGCCGTCGGTGGCCGAGCGCGGCGTAGAGCAGGATGACCACACCGGCGAGGCCCGCCCCGGCAGGGAAGCCGCCGCCGGGACTGTAACCCCAGGCCGCCAGGTAGATCGCCGCGACCGCCAGGAAAACCGCAGCGATCCGGGCGGTGACCCGCAGGACCACGGTCATCGCCTCAGCCGGCTCCGGCGCGCGCGCCGCCAGCCGCATCCGATCCGCATCCGGCGGCGGCGCAGCCGGGGCGGCCTCCTCGTCATCCTCATCGCGCTCGGCCGACTGCGCCTGCGCCTCGCGTCGGTCCGGGGCCTGCTCCGGGTCGATCTCCCGCTGCTCGCGACGGCCTGCCGTCGACTCCCCGACGTACTCGGCGCGCGGCTCCTTGGAGCGGGCAAGCACCGTCACCGACAGCACTGCGGCCAGCAGCAGGAACGTCTCTCCGAACGTGTCGAATCCCCTGCTGCCATAGACGATCTCGCTGACCACCTCGGCCTGTCCCCAGCGCGGAAGCGCGATCTGCATGGCGTGCCGGGCGATCGCCGGTAGCGCGGCCGCTTCCCCGGGCAGGCTACCGACGCCCAGCGAGAGCAGCACCAGCAGAGCAACGGCGAGCAGCGCCGCCAGCACCGGCCGGTGTGCCCGGTGCGGTACCTCGCTGCCGGTCATGACGCCGGCTCGTCGGTCGCCGCCGGTTCACCGAGCTCGCCCGACTCCGGCACATCGGCCCGCAGCTTGCTGATCGCGATCAGGTACAGCGTCGGGGTGGCGATGGTGCCGACGATGATCTCGGCGTGCGCGACATCCGGGGCGGCCAGCACCACGAACAGCAGCCCCAGCCCGGTGCCGAGCCCGGACAGCGCCAGCACCGAGGCGACCCGGTTGCGCAGGGTCAGTACCAGCACCGCCGACAGCAGGATCATCAGCAGGCACAGCAGGTCGATGGTCCAGAACCCGGTCATCCCGGCGCTCCATCCGCGCCCTGCTCGTGCGGTTCGTCCACCACCGCCCCGGGCCACATGGGCACGCCCGCCTTGTAGGCAGCCCGGGTGAGCGCGTGCGCGGTGGCCGAGCCGAGCAGCAGGATCAGCAGCCCGACCAGCAGCGCCCGGCCACCATAGGCGGTCAGCGGGCCCTGCCCGACCACGACCGCCGCCAGCACCGGCAGCGTGCCTACCGTCACCGCCTTGGACGAGCACTGCACCCGGGTGTAGAGGTCGGGCATCCGCAGGATGCCCACGGTGGCGGTCAGCGAGACGAACATCCCCACCGCTGCGAGCACGATGACCACGACGTCTCTCACAGCAAGCCCCGCTCCAGGTAGCGAGCCCAGATGAAGGCTGCCAGGTAGCTGAACGAGGCGAGCCACAGTGCCACATCGGCATAGCTGGACCGGCCGGCCGCCGCGGCGTAGCACAGCACGGCCACGGCGGCCTGGCTGGAGATGGTGTTCAGGGCGAGGATGCGGTCGGTGACCGACGGGCCGCGCGCGAGCCGCACCAGCAGCGCGATCATGAGCAGCAGCTCCAGCACGCACACCGCTTCGTACACCCTGGTCATTGCAGCATGTCCCGGATCAGCGGCTCGATGTCGCCGGTCACCTGGCTGCTTCGGTGCGGGCCGGGCGGGGACACCGCCATCGCGTGGTATTGAAGCTGATGCGTGGCCCGGTCGAGATCGACCAGCTGGTTGTCGACGATGAGTGAGCTGAGCAGGCCCACCGTCGCCAGCTCGCCATCGCCGCGCATCGAGGTGCGCACCACCAGCATCCCGGAGCGCAGTGGCCGCACCGGGCTCCAGATCCGCCGGGTCAATCGCAGGTTGGCCAGCACCACGTGGCCGGCGGTGCGGCCAAGCAGCCTGCACAACGCCAGCGCGCGCCGTGGACGCAGCACTGCCCACGGCCGCGCGACCCCGTCCATCAGCCCGGCCAGGCCGAACGAGACGGCCGCACTGATCACGGCTCCGGCCACGAGCTGTTCGGGCTGCAGGCTCCAGGTCAGCGCCAGCCAACACAGCGCGGCCCAGCTGAACAACGGCAGCAGCGGGCGGTGAGGGACAGCCATACCAGCCTCCGAGCATTCGGGGCAGGCGCTGGTCGGCCTGAGCCGAACCCTACCTCGCACCGACGCGAACGGCCGTACCAGTCGGGCGCCGACCTGTGAATAACCGTCCCTTTTAACTCGATCTGACAGCGGTGGGGGTAGGGTTACCTTCGAGGTGTTGCTAGGCGCCTTAACTCCCTCCGGTTCCGAACTCCGAGTTTCAGCTGATTCGAGTCTTCGCAGCTGACGAGTCCGAACACCGCGTCATCGCGGTGACGCACCGGCGGGAATGTCCAGGACGATCCATTGCACGTCCGGTACAGCGCAGACAAGCAAAGCTCTGCTTCGACCGCTCCGCGGGCCACCCGTTCTTCAGATCGGTGTGGCTGACTGTGACGGCGGTCGCACACCTCGATGCAAGAAGGTGAACCATGACTTCCCCGTCCTCCACAACCCTGTCCCGCACAACCGTGACCGACAGTGCCGCTCCCGATGTGGCGCCCAACGATGCTGCTCGGCAGGAGGCAGGTTCACTGCCGGCGGATGCCGGTGCCGCCGCTGCCAGCGGTGCGGAACTGAACCTGGCGATGGAATTCGCCGACGTCGCGATGTGCATCGCGGAGGCGCCCGACCTGGCGAGCACCCGCCAGCAGATCGTCCAGCTGGCGGTGGCCAAGCTCGGCTGCCACTGTGCCTCCCTGTGGCACCTGCCCGAACGGGCGACGCACCTGCGGCTGGACGCGTGCAGCGACGCGGGGCTGGGCGAGGGCCTGGCCGAGATTGCCGCCAGCCAGGCAATACTCGCCGAGGAATGCCTGCGGACCGGCGGCAACCTGGTGGTGGACGACTTCGCCGCCGAGACCCGCTGGCCCGGCTACTCCCGGCACATGATGGACCGCACGCCGGTGCGTTCGGCGGCGGCGTTCTGCCTTGGCACGCAAGGTGATCCGGTCGGCGTGCTGGTGCTGTACGCGGACCGGCCGTACGCCCTGACGATGCAGCGGCTGGCGCTCGGATCGGTGTACGCCGTGCACGCCGCGGTAGCCCTGCACGACGCCAGCCGCAGCGATCAGGCCGACAACCTCAGCAAGGCGCTGGAGAGCAACCGCCGGATCGGCGTGGCCATCGGCGTGCTGGTGGCCATCTACAAGGTCACCGAGGAGCAGGCCTTCGAGCTGCTGCGCACGGCCTCGCAACGCAACCACGTCAAGCTTGCCGACGTCGCCGAGGAAGTGGTGCTGACCGGGGCCGCGCCCAGCTGGCCGGAGTCGCGGCACACCGGCGAGCAGGCGCACCGGCCCTGAACGGACCGGCGCTGGGGCGCGATCACTCGCGCCGCAGCGCCTGCGCGCGCCGCTGCGCGTCCCCGGACAGGGTGCGGGTGTCCCGCGGTAGCGCGAAGTCCGGCGAGTCCGGATCCGCAAGCCCGTCCTGGATGGCGCGGGCATGCTGCAGTTCGGCGTTGAATTCCGCACCCAGCAGGATCGCCATGTTCGTCAGCCACATCCAGACCAGGAAGACGATCACCCCGGCCAGCGTGCCGTACGTCTTGTTGTAGGAGGCGAAGTTGGCGACGTAGACCGCGAACAGGCCGGACACGGCCAGCCAGAGCAGCACCGCCAGCACCCCGCCGGGGCTGATCCAGGCGAAGCCGGGCTGCCGCGCGTTCGGCGCGGCGTAGTAGAGGATCGCCAGCATCAAGCTGACTATCACCAGCAGCACCGGCCACTTGACGATGTTGAACACGAGTACCGCGGTGCTGCTCAGGCCGACCGCCTGTCCCACCCGGTCGGCGAGCGGGCCGCTGAAGATGACGATGGCGGCGGCGAGCACCCCCAGCACCAGCATGGCCAGCGTGATCAACAGTCGCAGCGGGATCGTCTTCCACATCGGCCGGCCCTCGCCTACCTCGTAGATGGCGTTCGAGGCGCGCATGAAGGCGGCCACGTAGCTCGACGCCGACCACCACGCGGCCAGGATGCCGACCACGGCGGCCAGGCCCGCTCCGGAGCGGTTCTGCACGCTGTCGAGAATCTGCTGCAAAGTCGAGTGGATCCCGCCCGGCGTGAGTGCATCTATGTTGCTGCGCAGCCGGTTCACCGCGTCGCGGCCGAGCAGGCCGACCACCGACACCAGCAGCAGGCTGGCCGGAGCCAGGGTCAGCACGCTGCGATAGGTCAGCGCCGCCGCCCAGTCGGACAGGTTGTCATCTCTGAACTCGCGGACCGACCGGCGCAGCACGCCCCGCCATGAGGTGCGGCTGAGGTCGGTGGGTTCGGCGGCATTCTCGCTCACGCCAGCTCCTTCTCGGTCAGGGGTGCAATGTGGCTGCGGGGGTGTCCAGCTCGGTGCAGCATGGCGAACGCCGCCTGCAGCACCTCGTCGACCCCGATCCGCGCCAGCGCCGGATCGAGCACCGCGCCGTGCGGATCGCCGGTGCCGTCACCGTGCCACAGCACCCGGTGTGGGCCACTGGCCGGCGGTCCCCACCTGGCCGGCGACACCGGACCGAACAGCAGCACGCTGGGCGTGCGGTAGCTGCTGGCGACATGCGCGACACCGGTGTCGCCGCAGATCACCAGCCGCGCCCGGGCCACCAGCGCGAACAGCTCCTGCAGGGTCGGGCCGACCCAGCCGGTCGCCGCGCCATCCCGGCACACCCGCTCGACGAGTGCGTGCTCGCCGGCCGATCCGGTCACCACCACGCGCTGACCGGCCTCGTGCAGCAGCCGGGCCAGCGCGGCGAAGCGCTCGACCGGCCAGCGCCGTGCCGGTGCCGCCGCGCCCGGATGGAGCACGATCGCCCCCTCCGGAGCCGGCACCTGCGGCACGGACAACCGGACTGCCGGTCGGGCAGCAGGAGAGTCCGTGGCAGCCGGGTGGCATGCCGCCGGCTGGTTGCACCGTCGCGGGTTGCCGGCCGGCAGTCCCTCCTGGATCAGCCGTAGCCAGCGATGCACCTCCGGCTCGTCCGGCAGCCACCGCGGTCCCGGGCGCCCCGGATAGCCGAAGCCGAGCACCCGACCGGGCCGCAGCCGGTCCAGCAGCCGCCGGCTGGCCGGTCCGTTGCCGTGCAGATCGACTGCCAGCTCGACCGGCCCCTGCCACGGGATGGGTGAAAGCTCGTCGGTCGGGCACAGCTCGTCCACCGGCACGCCGAGCGGCAACAGCGGCTGGAAATGGGCCGGCGCGGCCAGCACCAGCCGGTCGTCCGGGCGCGCCCAGCGCAACGCCTGCAGTGCCGGCAGGCCGGTCAGGAAGTCGCCCAGCCCGATCGCCCGCAGCGCCAGCGTCGTCTTCACCCGGTGAGCCGGATCTTGTCCACGAGCGCGCTGGTGGACAGTCCGGTGCGGTACGGCACGGTCGCCGTCACGCCACCCCAGGACCGCACCACCGGCGCCTCCGGCAGATCGGTGGCGCTGTAGTCACCGCCCTTCACCCACACGTCCGGGCGCAGCTCGCGCAGCACCTGCTCCGGGGTGTCCTCGCCGAACACGGCCACCGCGTCGACACAAGCCAGCGCGGACAGCACCGCGGCACGGGCCCGCTCGGACTGCACCGGCCGGTCCGGACCCTTGATCCGCCGGATGGACTCGTCGGAATTGAGGCAGACGATCAGGCAGTCTCCCCAGGCGCGGGCCGCCTGCAACACCGCGACATGGCCGGGGTGCAGCAGATCGAAGCAGCCGCCGGTGGCGACCACCGTGCCGCCACGGGCACGCACCCGGTCGGCGACGGCTGCGGCGGCACCGTCCAGCCGCGCGGTCGGTACCACGGCGGCCCGCCCGTACCGGACCCAGTCACCGGCGACGCTGACGGCATGCTGCACCGCCTCGGTCATCAGCGCCCCGTCGGCAAGCGCACCGGTCAGGCCGGCGGCATAGGCGTCTCCCGCGCCGCACGGATCGCCGCCGGTGGCGGGCTCCGCGGCGACCAGGAAATGGCCGCCCGCATGGTCGAGCAGGGCGCCGCGCTCGCCCAAAGTCGCGCTGAGCCAGGGCAGCTGCCACTGTGCCCGCAGCTTGCCAGCCGCAGCCGCCGCACCCGCCAGCCGGGTCGACCCGGCCGCGCCGGACAGCGCGAACAGCTCCGCCGCGTTCGGAGTGGCAACCGTGGTGCCGGGCACCGGCGGCCGCCCCCGGGGGTGCGGATCCCAGGCCAGTGGTCGCCGATCCGCCGTGATCGCAAGCAGGTCCCGCATCCGTGGGTCGGCGGTCAGCCCCCGGCCGTAGTCGGCCACCAGCACCGCCGACGCCGCCGCCAGCGCCTGCGCCGCCTCGTCCGGGACGGCGGTCGGCAGCACCTGCGCGCTACCGCGATCGATCCGGGCGAGCGCATGCTCACCTGCCCGGATCCGCGTCTTCACCGCCGTCTCGCCGCTACCCGGCAGCGCCACCAGCCGCACTCCCTTCGGCAGCAACCGCTGCAACTCACGCCCGGCGTCGTCGTCCACCATCGGCGTAATCAGGTAGACCTCCCGGCCCGCCGCGGCCATCGTCGCGGCCAGCGCGGCACCACCGGGCCGGCTGCGGGTGACCACGTCGTCGAGCACCGGTACCGGGGCGTCCGGGCTCAGCCGGCCGGCATGCCCGATCAGGTCGACATCGAGCATCACATCGCCGACGACGGCGATCGGCTCGCTCATCCGACCGCTCCGGCCAGCAGCAGCTCGGCCACCCGCTCGTCGAAGGCCTCACAGATCATGTGCAGCGCCACCAGGTGCAGCTCCTGCACCGTCGCGGTACTTGCCGAGGCCACCGCCAGCGTGTGATCAGCCGATGCGGCAAGAGGATTGGGCACCGGACCGGTCATCGCCCACACCTGCACGCCGATGTCACGGGCCCGCTCGGCCGCGACCAGCACGTTGCGGCTGGCGCCGGAGGTGGACATCAGCAGCAGCACGTCGCCGGGGCGCCCGTGCGCCTGCAGCTGGCGCGCGAACACCTCGTCCGGACCGTAGTCGTTGAGGATCGCGGTCAGCGCCGACGGCTCGCTGTGCAGCGAGATCGCGCAGAACGGCGGTCGGTCGGCGCGGAACCGGCCGACGAGTTCGGCGGTCAAGTGCTGGGCCTGGGCGGCGCTGCCACCGTTGCCGGCGGCGAGCAACTTCGCGCCGCCGCACAGCCGGTCCGCCAGCCGGCGACCCCAGGTGGCGGTCAGGCGGTCCCGGTCGAACCGCTCAAGCGCGGCGGTCAGGGAACGCAGGTGCTCACTCATGAACGACTCCGATCGGGATCTGCGCCGCCGCGCCGCGGCCGGTCACGGCCTGGTAGCTGCGCTCGGTGGCCTCGGCCACTGCCGGCCAGGTGTAGTTGTGCAGCGCGCGCCGGCGCGCGGCCCGCCCGTAGCGCCGGCGCAGTTCCCGGTCGGCCAGCAGCTCACCGAGTGCCGCCGCCAACCGCTGCGGCTGCTGCGGTGGCACCAGCAATCCGGTCCGGCCGTCCACGACGGTGTCGAGCATGCCGCCGACGGCGCTTGCCACCACCGGCACGCCGCACGCCATCGCCTCCACCGGCACGATGCCGAACGGCTCGTACCACGGCGCGCAGACCACCACCGCCGCCGAGCGGATCAGCGCCGGCAACTGCTCGTGCGGGACCTGGCCCACGAATTCAACCCGATCGGCCACCCCGAGCTCGTCGGCCAGCGCCTGCAGCCGCCGGTACTCCGGGTCGCCGGCCAGCCCGGTGCGCACCGGACCGCCGGCGATCACCAGCTGGGCGGTGGGCAGCCAGGCCAGCGCCTGGATCGTGTCGGCGACGCCTTTGCGTGGCACCAGCCGGCCGATGGACAGCAGCCGCTGGCCGATCTCGCTGCCGGGTTCGGGCCGGAAACGTTCGGCGTCCACCCCGCACGGGATGACGTCGACCTGGCCCGGATCGGCACCCATCAGCCTGAGCTCGCGCACCTCGTCGGCGCAGGTGGCGATGATCCGGTCAGCGGTCCGGGCGATCCGGCGCTCGGTGGCAAGGCGGTGCGGCGGGCTGGTGTCCGCGTCCGCCTGCCAGCGCCGCTTCACACTGCCCAGGGCATGAAAGGTCTGCAGCACCGGGATCCGCCGGGGCTGGCCACCGGCCGCGGCCAGTGCGGCCTGCCCGCTCATCCAGAAGTGCGCGTGCACCAGGTCGGGGCGGGCCAGCCGCCAGCGCCGGGCCAGATGATCGGCGAAGGCGGGCATGTGCGGCGCCAGCTCGTCCTTGGGCAGCCGGTGCGGCGGCCCGGCCGGCACGTGCTCCACCTGCACGCCCGAATCGAGCACCACCCGGTCCGGCAGCTCGGCTGCATCGCGCCGGGTGTAGACCACGACCTGATGACCACGCAAGGCCAAGCCCGAGGCCAGCGCCGCAACGTGCACGTTCTGCCCGCCGGCGTCCACCTCGCCGATGCCGGCCAGTGGGCTGGCATGCTCGGAAACCAACGCGATCCGCATCAGCAATCCTCCTTCGCCTCGTGCAGCACTCGATCCCAGTCGGACAGGAAGCGGGTCAGGCCGAACCGGCGCAGCGCCGCCTGGCGGGCCGCCTTGCCCGCCAGCCGGGCCGCCTCCGGCTCGTTCAGGTACAGCCGGACGCCGGCGCGCAACCGCTGCAGGTCGGTGGAGATCACCCCCGCCTGGGGATCGATCGCCTCCGGCACCTCGGTGGCGGCCACCGCAACCACCGGAAGCCCGAGCAGCATCGCCTCGATCAGCGACAGCCCGAGCGAGGTCCACCGGACCGGGTGCAGGTACAGCCGGCGGCGGGCCAGCTCGCGATGCAGCGCTTGCTGATCGGCCAGGTCCTCGAACGGCTGCACCGCCGGCGCCCGGTACTGCGCGGCGCGCATGCCGAACAGGTCGATCGGGGCCAGGTCGCTGAACCGCGGCAGCAGGTCGGCGCCGACCTCGCGGCCGCGGCGGACCGGATCGTTGATGACCACGCCCACGCGCTCGAGCTCGCCGGTGTAGCGCTGCCCCGGATCGATCACGCCATGCTCGATCACCGTCGTCGGGCACTGGCCGCTGTCCCAGTACAGCTCGTTGAAGTGGGTCACGTGCACCAGCCGAAGGTCGGCCCGGTCTGCCACTGGATGCCGTTGCCCGCGCGGGGTGTTGTGCTCCAGGTAGACGGCCGGCACATCCGGACCGGGACGCCGGCCCAGCCACGCCTGGCACAGCGCCAGCTCCTCCGGCCGCTGCAGGATCACCACGTCGACCGGCTCCTGGGCCAGCTGCGCCGGCGTGACCTCGCGCACCGACGCCGGCCACTGCCAGGTGCGTGCCCGGCCGAGCCCGTACTCGCCGCGGTCAGGTGTCACCGGGACCAGGTAGTCGTGCCGGCCCTGGACGAACGCGGTCATCCAGCTGCCGTGCAGGTGCCAGAGCAGGATCCTCATCCGATCACCGCCGGGGCCGCCACGCCGAGTTCGGCCAGCGCCGACAGCACCTGCGCCGGCGTGATCCGGTCCAGGCACGGGTGTCCCGGCACCGGGCAGGTCCGGGCCCGGCTACCCGCGCACGCTGCCTCGGGGTCGGTCAGCACGACGCGCGCCGGCGTGTACGGGGCCCACCGGACGGCCGGCACCACCGGCGCGAACAGCGACACCACCGGGGTGCCGACGGCCGCGGCGAGGTGTGCCGGACCGGTGTTGCCGACCACCACGGCGGCTGCTCCGGCCAGCACCCCGGCCAGCTCGGCGAGCCGCAGCCGGCCGGTGAGATCCGTTGTCGCCGGCAGCCCGGCACCCCAGTCGGCGTCGCCGGCGGCCCCGGTCAGCACCACCCGGTGCCCATCGCCGAGCAGACCTGCCACGATGTGCTGCCAGTTCGCCGGCGAGCACGTCCGCGCCGGCGCCGCTGCCCCCGGATGCACCACCAGGTACGGACCGGGCAGGCCGGTCACCGGCGGCGGGAGCACCTGCAGCTCACCGCCGTCATCGGGCGCCCGCAGGTAACCGGCGGCCTCGGCCACGGCCAGCATCCGTTGCGGCTCCGGCCCGTCCGGCGGCTCCGGAATCCGGACGTCGAGCAGCGAGCCTGGGTAGTCGGTACTGACCGCGGCGATCCGCGCGATGCCGGCCAGCCGCAGCAGCAACGCCGTCGGCAGCGCGGACTGGTGGAAGGAGGTCAGGATCAGCGCGGCGTCGAACCGCTCGCACCGCAGCCGCGCCACGATCTCATCGCAGTCCTTCGCGGTTACCGGAGCCGGATCAGCCGAAATCCAGGGGCAATCCCACTCCAGTACGGCACCGACCCCGGGAAGCAGCTCTGCCGCCGCCCGGCCCGCCGGGCCGGCCAGTACCGTGACCGGCGCCGCCGCTGCAACCGCGCGGATCGCGGGCCCGCAGACCAGCATGTCGCCCATGCTGTCCAGCCGCACCACCAGCACCCGGCCGGTCATGACCACTGCCATTCGCCGGACAGCACCAAGTCCACCGCTGCCGCCAGGTCCGGTGCCCGCAGCGGTGCCGCGGCCACCTCGGCGGCACGGGTGCGCGCCGTGGGTACCAGCACCGAGTGCGCCCCGGCCGCGCTCGCCGCCTCGATGTCAGAACCGATGTCGCCGATGACGACACAGCCTGAGACCGGCACGCCCAGCGCGTGGGC
>DATAKO010000044.1:0-5482 GCA_036261575.1 Jatrophihabitans sp. | reverse complement strand
AACATCGCACGCACGCCCAGTGCGAGCAGGCCGAGTACCAGCGCGACCGCCGCGGGCGCTGCGCCGACGGCTGGTGCTGACCGCCACGTTCCTGGCCGGCTGGGGTGGCGTGGCGGTCGGCGTAGCCGGTGCGCTTGCTCTGGCCGTCAAGGTGATCTGGGGCCCGGGGGCGATCGCAACAGCCTTCCCGGCCGGTTCGTACTCCAGCGCCGACTGTGCCCGCTGGTTGGCGGGCTACCCGCAGTACGGGACCTGTCAGCAGGCGATGGTCGCCGACCATGCCGACGACGTGATCCGCAACGCGGCGATCGCGCTGGTACTCGGCCTGCTCGCACTGGGCGTGCGTGCGATGTTGCGGCGGGCCTGGCACGACGGCAGTCGGCCGGTGCTGGAATCAGCCATCGGTGCCGCGCTGGCGCTGCTGGTCGCGCTCGGCAGCGCGGGCATCGCCTTCGACAGCGTCACCGTCACGCACGGCCACGGGGCCGGGCAGCCGATAGCGTTCGCCGTCGCCGCCGCACTGGCCTGCGTCGGACTGGGTCGGGCGGCGATGCGTGCTGCCGCCCGACCGCTGCTCGCCCGACGCCCCGCCTGAGCGACGCTCAGCCGCTGACCGGCTCCGACCGGCGAGGAAGCCGCCAGTTCGGCCGGACCCAGTGGCAGGTGTAGCCGTTGGGGTACTTCTGCAGGTAGTCCTGATGCGCGGGCTCGGCTTCCCAGAAGGCGCCGGCCGGCACCACCTCGGTCACCACCTTGCCGGGCCACAGCCCGGAGGCATCCACGTCGGCGATGGTGTCCTCGGCAATCGCGCGTTGCTCGTCGCTGGTGTAGAAGATCGCTGAGCGGTAGCTGGCCCCGATGTCGTTGCCCTGCCGGTTCTTGGTGCTCGGGTCGTGGATCTGGAAGAAGAACTCCAGCAACTCACGGTAGGAGGTCTGGCTGGGGTCGAAGATGATCTCCAGGGCCTCGGCGTGGCTGCCGTGGTGGCGGTAGGTCGCGTTGGGGGTGCTCTCGTCGCCGGTGTAGCCGGTCCGCGTCGAGACCACACCCGGCCGCGTGCGCACCAGCTCCTGTACGCCCCAGAAGCAGCCGCCGGCCAGGATCGCCTTCTCGAGTTGCTGCGCCATCATCTGACTCCTCATCGCTGATGTGCCCGGACGGAGGACACGTCCCGTCCGCGACGGCGGTGACAGCACGCCACCGGACCGCACCTAATGGCAACGTCCGGGCGCCACCCGGGATTCCCCGGTCGTGTTCAGCCCGGCAACTGCTTGGCCAGCACCGCGAAGTAGAGATCGTCGCGCAGCGCGGTGCCGTTGACCAGGCTCGCGTAGGGGAACTCCCGCGTCTCGCCGGTGGCGCGGTAGCCGCGACGCTGATACCACTCGATCAGCTCGCGGCGCTGGCCGATCACCGTCATCTCGATCGTGCCCGCGCCCCAGCTGCGGGCGTGCGCTTCGGCAGCGGCGAGCAGCTGTCGACCGATGCCACCGGCCTGACGATCCGGCCGGACCGCGAACATGCCGAAGTAGGCCAGCCCGTCGCCCTTGTCGAGCAGCTCGCAGCAGGCGATCAGCTCGGCGCCGGCGAAGCCGAGCAGCACCACGCCGTCCGGCCGGCTGATCTTGTGCTGAACTTCGACCAGCTCGATCCGCTCGTCGTCCAGCAGGTCCGCCTCGGTGGTCCAGCCGGTGCGGCTCTCCTCGCCCCGGTAGGCGCGGCGCACCAGCGCCAGCACGTCGTTCGCCTCAGCCTCCGTCGCCGGACGGACGGTCAACTCCTGCACTGCCACGCACGTGTTTGTACCAGGCCGCGCCGGACCCCTCCGTCCGGCCCGCTCGACCCGCTCAGCGGTTCGGCCGTCAGCGGTTGAGCAGACTGGCCGGAGCCAGGTAGCCGTTCGGATCGATCGCCACGTCCTTGGCCCTGGCCTCGGCCGCCACCGAAGGATCCCAGTCGAGGTAGACCCGGCCGTCACCCTCTGTCAGCACGGCGAACTGCACCTCGTCCTCGCCGGCGTTCTCGAACCGACGCCAGGCGCCCTTCGGGATCGAGAGCGTGTCGAACGGGCCGAGCTCGGTCGACACCTCCTCGTGCTGGTTCAGGGTGACCCGCAGCCGGCCGTGTTTGACCAGCAGGACCTGGGCCTCGGCGATGCGGTGCCGGCCGACACCCTGCCCGGCGCCGGCCCGGATCCAGGCCAGCGACAGCCCGTGCGGATCGGTCAGCCGCGGCTTCTGGAACCGGTTCTCGGTGATCCCGTAGCCCACCACCGTGGCCAGCTGCGCGCCGCCGCCGGGCAGCGTGGAATCCAGGAACGGCTCGTCGCACCAGACCAGGTCGGCCGGCGTGGCCAGCCGCTGCCGCATCTGCTCCACCGACACCTTCTGCAGCTGAGCGAGCTGGTCGGCGTTCAGCGGCTTGATCAGCTCCACCCCGGCGGGAACCTGGCCGGGCTCGGTCTCGATGATCTTGTTGTCCGCGGACAGGTGCATCCCGGTGGCCGCGGCCTTCTCGATCACCGACGGCGCCCAGATCAGGCCGCCGCTGTGGTCTCGCCCGAGGGCGGTGTAGAGCCAGGCGTCGTCGGTGAGGCTGGTGAACCCGCGGAAGATCCAGGTCGGGATCGAGATGATGTCGCCGTCGCTGACCAGCGCCTCTCCGTCAGCGCCGTCCACCCCCCAGCGGAACTGCCACTCCCCCGCGAAGCAGAGGAAGACCTCGGCGGTGAAGTGCAGGTGCAGGTTGTTGACGACGCCGGCCGGCATCACCGCACCGCCCAGGTTGAACCCGTGCGGCTCGGTCACCGGGATCACCTGGTCGGCGTTCTCCGAGACACCCGGGCCGATCAGCGGGTAGTTGATCTTGGCCTCGGAACCGGGAATCTTGGTGTCGAGAAAGGCGGCACGATCCTCCTTGAGGTCCTTGCGCAGGATCGTGCGGTAGGTCAGTTCCTCGGCGGTGACGACGACGTCGGCAGACATGGGATCAGCTCAGCTTCCAGGTAGGGACGATGTAGTGCGTTCCCGCTCATCCGGCGTTCATGCGGCTACGGCAGGATGGTCCGCGCGGCCGGGCGGGAATGGTCCAGCCGGTGTGAATACGTATGTATCATCACCGCTGAACCGCGGTTGTGTCAACATCCCAAGGAGGTTCGTCCATGCGATCCAACTCGCTGACCGCCTGGCTGGCAGCTGGTCATGCGGCTGTCGGCGGGTGGCTGTCGATGGACAGCCCCTACCTGGCCGAGCAGCTGTCCTACGCCGGGTTCGACTGCGTGACGGTCGACCTGCAGCACGGCATGTTCGGCCTGGACCGGGCGATCACGCTGCTGCAGGCGGTCAGCGCCGGCCCCGCTGTGCCGCTGGCGCGCTGCCCGTCGCACGACCCGGCGACCATCGGCAAGCTGCTGGACGCGGGCGCCTACGGCATCATCTGCCCGGCGGTGGACACCGCGGCACAGGCGGCTGCTTTCGTCGCCGCCTGCCGTTACCCACCGCTCGGCATTCGCAGCTTCGGCCCGTCGCGCGGCCTGCTCTACGGCGGTCCGGACTACTTCGAGCATGCTGATGCCACGGTGCTGGCGCTGGCGATGATCGAGTCGCAGCCGGCGCTGGACAACCTCGATGCGATCCTCGCCACGCCTGGCCTGGACGGGATCTTCGTCGGTCCGAACGACCTGGCGCTGGCTCTGGGCGAGCGGCCGGGGCAGCGCGAGCCGGGCGAGCGCACCGCGGCAGCCCTGCACCGGATCGTGGATGCAGCTCAGCGGGCTGGACGCATCGCCGGAATCTTCTGCGCTGACGGGCAGATCGCCCACCAGCAGGTCGACCGGGGCTTCAACCTGGTGGTTCCCGGTAACGACGCCGGCATGGTGCGGCAGATCGCGCGGGAACGGGTCGCGGCCGCTCGCGGTCTGGATGCGAGCCAGCGGCCGGCGGCCGGCGGCAGCGGCTACTGAAGCCAGCCGCGCAGCGCCGACGCGAGCGCCTCCGGGGCTTCGAGCGGCAGCATGTGCGCGGCACCGGCGAGCTCGATGAGGGTGGCCGTCGGGCAGCTGGCAGCGATCTCGCGCTGCCGTGGCAGCGGGCAGGTCTGATCGAGCTCGCCACCGACCACCAGCACCGGGATGTCCAGCGCGGCCAGGCTGTTCAGGCGATCCACCCGGGTGGCCTGGGCGGCCAGCTGGCGCAGCAGTCCCGCCGGGCCGACACCGTCTGCCATCACCCGGTTCGCCGTACGCAGCACGGCTGACGCACCGGGCGGCAGGGTGGCGTCCGCGAGCTCGTCGGCGACCCGGTCGAAGCCTCCTGCCCGGACACGCTCAGCAAGCTCGTCCCAGAATCTCAGCTGCTCCAGCGACGGCCCGCGCGCGCTGGCGGCGATCAGGGCGAGTCCGGCCACCCGGCCCGGGGCCTGCCGCTGCACCTCGAGCGCGACGATGCCGCCGAGCGAGTGGCCGGCCAGCCAGAACCGTGGCGGCGCCTGCGCCAGCACGCTCGCGGCAAGCTCGGTCACCGAGTCGTCCAGGTCGATCCGTATCGGGCAGGGCACGCAGCACTCGTTGAGCAGCGGCGCCACCTGAGCCCACAGGGTGTGGTCGCCGAGCATGCCGGACAGCAGCACCAGCGGCGCACGGCCCAGGTTGGCCGACCACGCCGGCCCGGTGAGCCCGGTGAGCTCGGTGCGTAGCGGTGGTGGCAGCCAGGTCATCCGCTCACCATGCCACGGCGGTCAGCGGGCGACCATGCCCGCGGACAGGTCGATGTCCGCGCAGTGCAGCCCGGTCATCTTGAGCATGCCGACCACGGCCGCGCCCACCTCGGCCTCCTCCACCAGCCGGCCCAGGGTGGCCCGACCGGCGAAGGCAGCTTCAGCCTCCGCCTCGGTGATCCCGAGCCGCTGCGATTCCAGCCTGAAGTTGCGGGCCATCCGCTCACCGCGGACCGGTCCCGGTGACAGGCTGTTCACCCGCACGCCGCTGGTGCCGACCTCCGCGCCGAGCGTCGTGGTCAGCCCGAGCACCGCCATCTTGGACGCGGTGTAGGGGGTGCGCAGCGCCAGCGGCCGCTTGCCGCTCACCGAGGCCAGGTTGATCACGTCGCCGTACCCACGCTCGATCATCGGGGGCAGGAAGGCCTTGCACATCAGGAACATGCCGCGCACGTTGACCGCGAACACCTCGTCCCACTCGGCCGCCTCGATCTCCACCAGCGGCTTCACCGGGCCCGGGACGCCGGCGTTGTTGACCAGCACGCTGATCGACTCGTCGGCCAGGGTGATCGCCAGCTGCCCGACCGATGCCGGGTCGGCGACGTCCACCGTGGCGACCCGGCAGTCGGCGCCCAGCAGCGCGGCGGTCTCCCGCAGCGGCTCCGGCCGGCGTCCGGCGAGCACCACCCGGTAGCCGTCCGCGGCCAGTGCTAGGGCGATGGCCCTGCCCAGCCCGTTACCCGCCCCGGAGACGAGCGCGGTGCGATCA
>DATAKO010000040.1:0-29158 GCA_036261575.1 Jatrophihabitans sp. | reverse complement strand
GGCCGCCAGGTCCGCGCCGGGCCTGGCGGCCTGCTCGGCCGCGGCGCCGGGGCCCGCGCTGACGGAGATCAACGGGGCGCCGACCCTGACCCGCTCACCGGCCGCCGCGTGCAGTGCTTGCACCGTTCCGGCAAAGGGAATGGGCACCTCGACCGAGGCCTTGGCCGTCTCGACCTCGACAACGACCTGATCGACCGTCACCGGATCGCCCTCGGAAACCAGCCAGTTGACGATCTCGGCGTCCTCCAGTCCTTCGCCGAGGTCGGGCAACCGGAATTCGCTCACCGCCATCAGAGCACGACCTCGTCGTCGAACTGCAGCCGGTCGATCGCGTCGAGGATCCGGTCGACCGAAGGCAGGTGATGCGCCTCCAGCATCGGCGGCGGGTACGGGATGTCGAAGCCGGTCACTCGTCCGATGGGTGCGTGCAGGTGGTGGAAGCACTGCTCGGTCAGCCGCGCCACGATCTCGGCGCCGAAGCCGGCGAAGCCGCTCGCCTCGTGTACCACCACCGCCCGGCCGGTCTTGCGCACCGAGGCCGCGATGGTGACATCGTCGAACGGGGCCAGGGAACGGACGTCGATCACCTCGACGGACAGCCCATCCGCCGCATCCGCTGTCTCCAACAGGGTGGCGACCATCGCGCCGTAACCGATGAGCGTCACGTCGCTGCCGGTTCGTCGGACCACCGCCGAACCGAAGTCGGCCGGGGCAGCCGGCGCGATCGCCTCCTTGCCCCAGTAGCGGCGCTTGGGCTCGAAGAACAGCACCGGATCGTCACATTCGATCGCCTGCCGCAGCAGCCAGTAGGCCTCCGAGGCCGAGGAAGGTGCCACCACCCGCAGACCAGGGGTGTGCACCCAGTACGCCTCGGAGGAATCGCTGTGGTGCTCCACTCCGCCGATGCCACCGCCGTAGGGCACCCGGATGACGATCGGCAGCGCGATCTTGCCGCGGGAGCGGTTGCGCAACTTGGCGAGGTGCGAGGTGATCTGCTCGAAGGCCGGGTAGGAGAAGGCGTCGAACTGCATCTCGACCACCGGCCGCAGTCCGTGCATCGCCATCCCGATCGCGGTACCCACGATGCCTGACTCGGCCAGCGGCGAATCGAAGACGCGCGCGTCACCGAACTCGGCGGCCAGGCCGTCGGTCACCCGGAACACGCCGCCCAACGTGCCGACATCCTCGCCGTAGACGACGACCCGGTCATCGGCGCGCAGCGCGTCGGCCATCGCCCGGTTGAGCGCGCCGGCCATGGTGAGCTCGGCAGTGGTCTCGACGGTCGTGGTCATGAGGCGTCCAGTTCTGCCTGCAGCTGGGCGGCCTGGCGGCGCAGCTGCAGCGTGGGTTCGGCGTAGACGTGTTCGAACAGTTCCGCCGGGTCCAGCGCCGGGTCCGCATTCATGGCCGCGCGCAGCCGTTCGGCCCGCGCCTCGCCCTCGGCCTGCGTCTCATCCACGGTCGCCTGATCGAGAATGCCGTTGTCCAGCAGGTACTTCTGCAGCCGGTCGATCGGGTCGCGCGCCAGCCAGCTCGCCACTTCCTCCGGTGAGCGGTAGCGCGAGGCGTCGTCTGCGTTGGTGTGCGCCTCCATCCGGTAGGTGATCGCCTCGATCAGGGTGGGGCCGCCACCGGTACGGGCGCGCGTCACCGCCTCCGCGACGGCGGTGTAGACCGCGGCCGCGTCGTTTCCGTCGACCAGCACGCCCGGCATGCCGTAGCCGACCCCTTTGTCTGCCAGGTGGTTGGCCCGGGTCTGCTTGGCCAGCGGCACCGAGATGGCGTAGCCGTTGTTCTGTACCAGGAACACCACCGGCGCCTGCCACACAGCGGCGATGTTGAGCGCCTCGTGGGTATCGCCCTCGCTGGTCGCGCCGTCACCCAGCATCACCAGGGCGACGCTGTCCGAGCCGGTGAGCCTGGCCGCGTGTCCGAGACCGACGGCGTGCAGCGTGTTCGTCGCCAGCGGCGTGCACTGGGTTGCGGTGCGGTGCAGGTAGGGGTCGTAACCGCAGTGCCAGTCGCCGCGCAGCAGCGTGAGCACCTCGACCGGATTGATGCCACGGCTGACCATGGCCATCGAATCGCGGTAGGTCGGAAAGAGCCAGTCCCGGTCGGCGAGCGCAGCGACCGCGCCCACCTGGCAGGCTTCCTGGCCGCGCGAGGACGGGTAGACGGCCAGCCGGCCCTGCTTGGTCAGGGCAGTGGCCTGGCTGTCGAAGCGCCGGCCCAGCACCATCCGCCGGTGCAGGTCGAGCAGCACGTCCGGCGCGGGCAGCGCCTCGGTGCCGGTCGGCTGTCCGTCCGGCGAGATGAGCTGGCGCGGGTCGGCGGTGGGCAGCAGCGCACCCGGATTGACCAGAGTCATGGTCCCAGTCTGGGCTCGGCAGAACCGTTCTTCCAGAATCAAGCCGCGATTGCAGACGGATTGCACGGCTAGCATTACGCTGCTGAAATATGTCCAGTACTAAGCCGCCGGAAGCGGTTGAGGTAAGACGTCCGGTCACCCTCGACGAGACCGACCGGGCGATCGTGGACGAGCTGCGCCGGGACGGCCGGCTTTCCATGCGCGCCCTTGCCGAGCGGTTGCACATCTCCCGGGCCAGCGCGTACAGCCGGGTCGACCGGCTGACCGCGGCCGGCGTGATCACCGGTTACACCGCGTCGATCGATCCGGAGCGGTACGGCTTCGGCATCTCGGCCTACGTCTACCTCAAGATCAGCCAGCACTCATGGAAGTCGGTGCGCCGCCGCATCACCCAGATTCCGGAGGTGTGGCACTGCGCTCTGGTCTCGGGTGACAACGATCTGGTGTTGCTGGTCCGCACCGCGGATGCGGCGAGCATGCGGGAACTGGTGCTGAACACGTTCCAGACCATGCCGGACGTGCTGTCGACGCAAACCGTCCTCATTCTGGACGAGCTCAACCCGGCCTGAGAACCCGCCTGGGAAAGCGTCTGGGCCCGTTGCCGGCGGCCCTGCCGTTGCAGCAGATCCAGCGTTGTCGGCACCTGCGCGTACATCTGAAAGCGCGCTGTACGTTGAGAAGGCGAAGGGCCGCACTGCGTACGCGCCCGCTGACTTCACCTGACTCGGGGACGGTAGCCGTGACGGACATCGATGACGCACGCCAGCCTGCGGTTGCGCCGGCCGCGCCGCAGCCCGGCGGGCCCGCCGACCAGCCAGCCATTGGCAACAAGTGGTGGACGCTGGTCGCGGTCTGCCTCGGAACCTTCATGCTGTTGCTGGACATCACCATCGTCAACGTTGCACTGCCCGACATCCAGACCGCACTGCACGCCAGCTTCTCCGACCTGCAGTGGGTGGTCGACGCCTACGCGCTGACGCTGGCCGCGCTGCTGCTGACCTCGGGCAGCCTGGCCGATCTGTTCGGCCGCCGCCGGCTGTACCTCATCGGGCTGACCGTGTTCACGCTCGCCTCGCTGCTGTGCGGAATCGCCGGCGGCATACTGATGCTGCAGTTGTCGCGCGCGCTGCAGGGGGTGGGCGGCGCGATCATGTTCTCCGTCTCGCTGGCCCTGCTCGCCGACGCGTTCCGCGGCAAGGACCGGGGTGTCGCTTTCGGTGTCTGGGGCGCGATCACCGGCCTGGCGGTCGCGATCGGTCCGCTGCTCGGTGGCGCGCTCACCTCCGGGCTGTCCTGGCGCTGGATCTTCCTGGTCAACCTGCCGATCGGGGTGCTGGCGGTCGGCATCAGCGCGCTGAAGGTTGCCGAATCCAGGTCGCCGCAAGCGCGGCGGCCGGACTGGATCGGCTTCGGGCTGTTCACGGTGGCGCTGGCCTGTCTGGTGTACGGCCTGATCGAATCCAACCAGCGTTCCTTCAGCGATGGGCGCGTGATCGGTTGCCTCGTCGCAGCAGCGCTGTTGCTGATCGCCTTCCTCGTCGCCGAGTGGCGCGGCCGGCACCCGATGTTCGACCTGTCGTTGTTCCGCAAGCCGACTTTTACCGGTGGCTCGGTCGCCGCCTTCGGCCTGAGCGCCTCCATCTTCTCGCTGATCCTCTACATCGTGCTGTACCTGCAGGACGTTCTCGGCTACAGCGCGCTGGGTACCGGCCTGCGCCTGCTCATCCTGTCTGCAGGCATCCTGGTCACCTCGACGGTGGCTGGCCGGCTGTCCTCGCACGTGCCGGTGAAGTGGCTGATCGGCCCGGGTCTGGTGCTGGTCGGCGCCGGCCTGCTGTTGATGCGCGGTTTGAATGCCGGCAGTTCCTGGACCCATCTGATCCCGGGCTTGATCCTCGCCGGGGCGGGCGTCGGCATGATCAACCCGCCGCTGGCCTCCACCGCGGTGGGGGTGGTGAAGCCGCAGCAGGCAGGCATGGCCTCGGGCATCAACTCGACGTTCCGGCAGGTCGGCATCGCCACCGGCATCGCCTTGCTGGGCACGCTCTTCTCCAGCCGGGTGAAGAGCTCCGTCCTCGATCACGTCGCACAGGTACCGGGCCTGGCCGGGCACGGCCCGCAGATCGCCGCCTCCGTTCAGTCCGGCACGGTGGGATCGATGCTCGCCAAGCTGCCGGCCGGCTCGCGGGCCCAGGTCGGTGAAATCACCAGAACGGCCTTCACCTCCGGCCTGAACCTGATCACGCTGGTCGCTGCGATCATCGCGTTCGCGGCGGCAGTGGTGTCCTTCTTCACCATCCGCGGCAAGGACTTCGCGCACCAGCAAGGCCACTGACCGGCGCACGCTCGTGGCAACGTACGCCCGACGCGGCGGACGGGCGCGCGGAGTCGGCTAGCCGGACAGAGCGTCGGCGACGATGGACCGGGCCTCCTCCTGAATCCGGGCCAGGTGCTCGGGGCCGTCGAAGGACTCGGCGTAGAGCTTGTACACGTCCTCGGTGCCGGACGGGCGGGCGGCGAACCAGCCCCGGTCGGTGACCACCTTCAGGCCACCGATGGCCGCGTCGTTGCCCGGTGCCGAGGTCAGCTTTGCGGTGATCGGGTTGCCGGCGAGCTTGTCGGCGGTGACCTGCTCCGGTGACAGCTTGGCCAGTACCTGCTTCTCCTCCCGGCTGGCCGGCGAGTCGATGCGGGCGTAGGCGGGCGCGCCGAACCGCTCGGTGAGCTCGGCGTAGTGCTGCGAGGGGCTGCTGCCGGTCACCGCCATGATCTCCGAGGCCAGCAGGTCGAGGATGATGCCGTCCTTGTCGGTGGTCCACACCGAGCCGTCCCGCTGCAGGAACGACGCGCCGGCCGACTCCTCCCCACCGAAGCCGACGGATCCGTCGAGGAGCCCCGGTACGAACCACTTGAAGCCGACCGGTACCTCGATCAGGTTCCGGCCGACGGCCTCGGCTACCCGGTCGATCATCGAAGAGCTGACCAGCGTCTTGCCGATCGCGGCGTGCTCGCGCCAGCCGGGCCGGTTGCCGAACAGGTACTGGATCGCCACCGCCAGGTAGTGGTTCGGGTTCATCAACCCGGCGTCGGGGGTGACGATGCCGTGCCGGTCGGCATCGGTGTCGTTGCCGGTGGCGATGTCGAAGCGGGCGCCGTCGGCCGACATGCGCTGAATCAGCGAGGCCATTGCGGACGGCGAGGAGCAGTCCATCCGGATCTTGCCGTCCCAGTCCAGCGTCATGAAGCCGAACTGCGGATCGACCGTCGGGTTGACCACGGTCAGGTTCAACCCGTAGCGGGAACCGATCTCGGCCCAGTAGGCAACCGAGGCGCCGCCCAGCGGGTCCGCACCGATCCGGATGCCGGCGCCGGCAATGGCTTCCATGTCGATGACCCCGGGCAGCGCGGCCACATAGTTGTCGAGAAAGTCGAAGCCCTGGACGTACTCCGAGGCGATGGCGCGCTCGTACGGGATGCGCTTCACCCCGCGCAGGCCGCCGGCCAGCAGCTCGTTGGCGCGATCCTGGATCCAGCCCGTGATGTCAGTGCCGGCGGGGCCGCCGTTCGGCGGGTTGTACTTGTAGCCGCCGTCGCTGGGCGGGTTGTGCGATGGGGTAACCACCACGCCGTCGGCGCGATGCTCGGTGTGGCCGGAGTTGTAGGCGAGGATCGCGCGTGACAGCGACGGCGTGGGGGTGTAGCCACCGCGGGAGTCGACGAAGACCGAAACCTCGTTGGCGACGAACACCTCCAGCGCGGATCGGGTTGCCGGCTCGGACAGCGCGTGGGTGTCCACGCCGAAGTAGAGCGGCCCGTCGTAGCCCTGTCCGGACCGGTATTCCACGATCGCTTGGCTGGTCGCCAGGATGTGGTCTTCGTTGAACGTGGTCGCCAGCGCCGAGCCCCGGTGCCCCGAGGTGCCGAAGCTGACCCGCTGCTCGGGCATGCTGACGTCCGGATGCAGGTCGTAGTAGGCCGAGGTGAGCGCGGCGACGTCGATCAGGTCCGCAGGGGTGGCCGGCTGCCCGGCCCGGGGCGAGGTCATACCGATCATCCAATCACCGGGGGCAAGGGCACGCCGATTGACGCAGCGCGCGTGGGCCGGCTGGCAAACCCGAACCGCGCGGCGCGGGCCCGGATGCGAGGATCTACAGCCATGCGAGTGCTGGTGGTCGACGACGAGCCCCAGATCGTGCAGTCGCTGGCGATGAACCTGCGTGCCCGTCGGTACGAGGTGCACACCGCCGGCACCGGGGCCGACGCGCTGGAGCGGGCGCACGAGAACCCTCCGGATGTGGTGTTGCTGGACCTGGGGCTGCCGGACATGGACGGGGTCGAGGTCATCCACGGCCTGCGGGCCGAGAGCAGCGCACCGATCATCGTGCTGTCCGGCCGGATCGGCGGGTCGGACAAGGTGGGTGCGCTGGATGCCGGCGCCGACGACTACGTGACAAAGCCTTTCGGGATGGACGAGCTGATGGCCCGGATCAGGGCGGTGGCGCGGCGCTCGTCCACCGATCCGGCGCCCGAGCCGACCCTGGTGGTCGGTCGGTGGCGGATCGACCTGGCCAATCACCGGATCACCGCCGAGGATGGGGCCGAGCAGCGACTGACCAAGATCGAGTGGCAACTGCTGGAGCGGCTGGCGCACCATCCCGGCCAGCTGGTCACCCAGCGCCAGCTGCTCACGGAGGTGTGGGGGCCGCAGTACGTCGGCGAATCCGGCTACCTGCGCTTTCATTTCGGCCAGCTTCGGCGCAAGCTCGAAGCTGATCCGGGCCGGCCGCAGCACCTGATCACCGAACCCGGCATCGGCTATCGCTTCCACACCTGAGCTGGTAAGTTCAACGACTGAACAAACCCACCCGCTTTCGAGAGTTGGTCAGCCATGGTCCGTACGCCCACCCCCGACGACAAGTTCTCCTTCGGCCTCTGGACGATCGGCTGGCAGGGCCGGGACCCGTTCGGTGACGCAGCCCGCAGTCCGCTCGACCCGGTGCAGGCGGTGCACAAGCTGGCCGAATACGGCGCCTGGGGCATCACCTTCCACGACGACGACCTGGTGCCTTTCGGCTCCTCCGCCGCCGACCGGGACGCCATCATCGCCCGGTTCCGCCAGGCGCTGGCCGACACCGGCATCGTGGTCCCGATGATCACCACCAACCTGTTCACCCACCCGGTGTTCAAGGACGGCGGCTTCACCAGCAACAACCGCTCGGTGCGGCGGTTCGCGCTGCGCAAGGTGCTGCGCAACCTCGACCTGGCCGCTGAGCTGGGCGCCGAGACGTTCGTGCTGTGGGGTGGCCGCGAGGGCTCGGAGTACGACACCGCCAAGGACGTGCGGGCCGCGCTGGACCGCTACCGCGAGGCGATGAACGTGTTGACCAGCTACGTCACCGACCAGGGCTACTCGATCCGGTTCGCGCTCGAGCCCAAGCCGAACGAGCCCCGGGGCGACATCCTGCTGCCGACCGTCGGCAACGCGCTGGCCTTCATCAACTCCCTGGACCGGCCGGATCTGGTGGGCGTCAATCCGGAGGTCGGCCACGAGCAGATGGCCGGGCTGAACTTCGTCCACTCCATCGCGCAGGCGCTGTGGCACGGCAAGCTGTTCCACATCGACCTGAACGGCCAGCGTGGCATCAAGTTCGACCAGGATCTCGTGTTCGGTCACGGCGACCTGATGAACGCCTTCGCCCTGGTCGATCTGCTGGAGAACGGCGTGGACGGCCAGCCCGCGTACACCGGCCCCCGGCACTTCGACTACAAGCCCTCGCGTACTGAGGACTACTCCGGAGTCTGGGATTCGGTGCGGGCCAACATGGCCAGCTACCTGATCTTCAAGGAGCGGGCTGCCGCGTTCCGGGCCGACCCCGAGGTGCAGCAGGCGCTGGCCGCCGCCAAGGTCGGCGAGCTCGCCCAGCCCACGCTGGCCGCGGGTGAGACCTACGCCGAACTGCTGGCCGACGCCAGCTCGTTCGAGGACTTCGATGCCGATCAGGTCGCCGAGGCCGGCTACGGCTTCGTCCGGTTGAACCAGCTCGCGCTGGAGCACCTGACCGGCGCCCGCTGAGTCGGGTCCGGACTGGCTCACCATGACCCTCGTCGCCGGGATCGATTCGTCCACCCAGTCCTGCAAGGTCGTGATCCGCGATGCCGGGACCGGCAGGCTGGTCCGTCAGGGGCGCGCGGCGCATCCGGAGGGCACCGAGGTGCATCCGGACCACTGGTGGCAGGCCCTGCAGCAGGCCGTCGCCGAAGCCGGCGGCCTTGCTGACGTCGCCGCGGTCAGTGTCGGCGGCCAGCAGCACGGGATGGTCTGCCTGGACTCCGAAGGCCAGGTGGTGCGTCCCGCGCTGTTGTGGAACGACACCCGCTCAGCCAGCGCGGCCGACCAGCTGGTGACCGAGCTCGGGGCAGCCGCCTGGGCCGAGGCGGTCGGCTCCGTGCCGGTGGCCTCCCTGACGGTGACGAAGCTGCGCTGGCTGGCCGAGCACGAGCCGGACAACGCTGCGCGCACCGCGGCGGTCTGCCTGCCGCATGACTGGCTGAGCTGGCAGCTGGCCGGCGCGCCGGGGCTGGCGCAGCTGGCGACGGACCGGTCCGACGCGTCCGGCACCGGCTACTTCGACGGTCGCACCAACTCCTACCGGCGCGACCTGCTGGTGCGGGCGCTGGGCCACGATGCGGTGCTGCCGCGCGTGGTCGGGCCGGCCGGGGTGGCCCACGAGGTGACGGGGCTGCAGATCGGCCCCGGCGCCGGTGACAACGCGGCCGGCATGCTCGGCTCGGACGCCGGCGACGACGTGCTCGTCTCGCTCGGTACCTCCGGGGTGGCCTGCGTGCGCAGCGATCAACCCGCCGCGGACCCGTCCGGTCTGGTGGCCGGTTTCGCCGACGCGACCGGTGCGTTCCTGCCGCTGGCCTGCACGCTGAACGCCGCGCGGGTGCTCGATGCGACGGCACGGCTGCTGCAGGTGTCACTGGCGCAGCTGAGCGAGCTGGCACTGAGCGCCGAACCCGGTGCCAGCGGCCTGGTGCTGGTGCCCTACCTGGAGGGCGAGCGCACCCCGAACCTGCCGCTGGCGACGGGGGCGCTGCACGGCCTGACGTTGACCAACCTGACCGCGGCGAACCTGGCCCGGGCCGCGATCGAGGGAATGCTGTGCGGCGTGGCGGCCGGCCTCGATGCGTTGGTGGCGCAGGGTGCTTCGGTGGCCGGCGTGCGGCTGATCGGCGGTGCGGCGCAGTCCGAGGCGGTGCGCCGGATCGCCCCGAGCATCTTCGGCGTGCCGGTGCAGGTGCCGCCGCCGGGCGAGTATGTGGCCGACGGGGCGGCGCGGCAGGCGGCCTGGGTGCTGGCCGGCGGCGAGCGGCCGCCCGGCTGGCCGCTGGGCGCGGTCCAGACCTACACCGGTGACGTGGTGCCCGGCCTGCGCGAACGCTACGCCGAGGCAGCGGACCGGTTTCTGAACCGATGAGCCGGCCGGCCAGCCCGGCCGATCAGCAGACCGTCCGGCGGCACAACCTGGCGCTGGTGGTGGCGGCCGTGGCCGAGCAGCCCGGCTCCCGAGCGGCACTGGCCCAGCGCACCGGATTGACGAAGGCGACCGTGTCGTCGCTGGTCGACGCGCTGCTGGCACAACGGATCCTGGTGGAGGGGGAGCCGCCGGCGTCCAGGGTCGGCCGGCCGGCCCGGCCGGTCAGCCTGAATCCAGCAGGGCCACCGGCGCTCGGCCTGGAAATCAACGTGGACTACCTGGCGGCCTGCCTGCTGGAGCTGACTGGTGCGGTCCGGGCACGGCAGCTGCTGCCGGTGGACAACCGGGACCGCCCGGTGGCCGAGATCGTCCAGCAGCTGCTGGAACTCGCGCAGGGGCTGGCACCTGCCGGCCCGCTGCTCGGGGTCGCGCTCGCGGTACCCGGGGTGGTCGGCCCGGGGCAGGTACTGGTGCGGGCGCCGAACCTGCCCGGCCTGACCGGTGCGGCGCTGGCCGAACCGATCGGCCAGGGACTTTCCACCAGCGGTGTGCTGGTCGACAACGAGGCCAATTTCGGTGCGCTCGGCTGCCTGCACGGGCTGCGTCCCGGCCCGGACTTCGTCTACGTCTCCGGCGAGATCGGGGTCGGCGCCGGGCTCGTGGTGCACGGATCGCTGTTCCGGGGTACCTCCGGCTACGCCGGCGAGCTGGGCCACGTGGTGGTGCAGCAGGACGGGCCGCCGTGCGGATGCGGTGGCCGGGGCTGCGTCGAGCAGTACGCCGGGCAGGACGTGCTGCTGCGCCGGGCGGGCGTGGCTGACCCGGCGGCGCTGGAGAGTGCAGTGCGCGCGGGCGAGGCGGCGGCGGTGGCTGCGGTGACCGAAGCCGGACGGGCACTCGGCGTGGGCCTCGCCTCGCTGCTGAACGTGCTCGATCTGCCTCGGGTGGTGCTGGGTGGCCTGTACGCCCGGCTGTTCGCCGCGCTCACCCCGCCGTTGCTTGCCGAGCTGGATCGGCGTCTGGTGTCCGGCATCCGGCCGGAGCTGCTGCCGTCCGCGGTCGGCGCCGAGGCGGCCGTGCTGGGTGCGGCGGGTGCGGTGGTGGAGCAGGCGCTGAAGGATCCGGCCGCGCTGTCGTTCTGAACGGGCGCTGCGCGGGATTGGCCGCTGCACGGCCGCGCGACGATGACCGCTGCCCGGCCCTGGTGGCTACCGGGTCGGGCGCGACTGCAGGTTCCAGTAGCCCTTGGCGTAGACGTCGGCGCGATCCAGGCCGAGACGGGCGAGCGCGTCCCGGACGCTGACCACGGCGCGGGACTCGCCGAGCACGTAACCGTAGCCGCGGCCGGCGGGCGCAGCATGCCCGGCCACCGCCGCCAGCATCAGCTCAGCGGAGCCCGCTGCCACGCCGTCGCGCGCCAGCCACCGCACCTCGACGTTGCCGGGCAACGGGTACTGCTCGCCCAGGTCGGCGATCTCGGCGTAGACCGCAAGCGGGCGGGGGCCGATTGCCTCGGCCAGCGCGCCGATCGCGGGCAGCCCGGACTCGTCGGCGAGCGCGATCAGCCAGTCGGCCTGGGGCACCGGCAGCTCCCCGCGCGGGCCGTAGAAGGTGACCGGATCGCCGGCACTGAGCCCAGCCGCCCAGGTGGAGCCGGGGCCGTGCCCGTGCAGCACCGCATCGACGGTCAGCCGATCGCCGGCGCTCGACCGGACGGTGTAGCGCCGGCGCACCTCGCGGCCCTCGGCGGCCAGCACGACCGCGACGTCGCAGCCCAGCGGCCACGCCTGGGTGGCGAACTCCGGTGACTGCAGTTCGATGCGGCGCATCCGGGGTGACAGCTGGCTGACGGCGGCGACCCGGGCCTGGAACTGGCCGGTGCGTGCGATCGGGGAAGCGGCAGGCATGATGGGAAAAGCATGCCATCATCGCCAACAGCCCCGAGGAGTGCAATGCCTGCCGTACTGAAGAAGGTCGCCTACAGCACCGCCGCCACCGCGCATGGTGGCCGTGCCGGGCACGTCCGCAGTGCCGACGGCCTGGTCGACTTCGACCTGGCGCAGCCGGGTACCACGCCCGAGCCTGCGGTCAACCCTGAGACGCTGTTCGCGGCCGGCTACGCCGCGTGCTTCCAGGGCGCGCTGGCCAACCGGGCCAAGGCGCTGCACGACATCGACACCTCGGACTCGGTGGTCACGGCCACCGTGTCCTTCGGCGGGACGGACGACGGCGGGGTCGGACTGGCCGTGGACATCGAGGTCAGCATCCCGAACGTGGACCAGCAGACCGCGCAGCAGCTGGTGGAGCTGGCGCACCAGTTCTGCCCATATTCCAAGGCCACTCGTGACAACATCGTGGTGAACGTCAAGGCGGTCTGAACACCCGACTTCGGGAGGTGATGGCAGCGTGGCCATCAGCGTCTTCGACCTGTTCTCCATCGGGATCGGACCGTCCTCGTCGCACACGGTCGGGCCGATGCGCGCGGCGCGCACCTTCGCGCTCGGATTGGACGAGGACGGCCTGCTGGCCGACACCGATCGGGTCCGGGTAGAGCTCTTCGGTTCGCTCGGTGCGACTGGCCGTGGGCACGGGTCGGACAAGGCTGTCGTGCTCGGCCTGACCGGTGAGACGCCGGAACTGGTCGACACCGCAGCCGTGCTGCCCCGGTTCGAGGCGGTGCGCGAGTCCGGCATGGTCACGCTGCTGGGCCGGCAGCCGGTTCGGCTGGCGACCGAAGATCTGGTGCTGCACCGCCGCTCGACGTTGCCCTTTCACCCGAACGGGATGCGCTTCACCGCGTTCAACGGTGACCGGCCACTGCGGGAACGCACCTTCTATTCGGTCGGTGGCGGCTTCGTGGTCGACGAGCACGCCACCGGGGCCGACCGGATCAAGGCCGACGACACCGTGCTGCCGTACCCGTTCACCACGGCGGCCCAGCTCTGCGCGTACACGGCTGACACGGGGCTGTCGATCTCCGACCTGATGCTGGCCAACGAGCAGGTGTGGCGCTCGGAGGAGCAGATCCGGTCCGGTCTGCTGCAGATCTGGCAGGTGATGCAGGAGTGCGTCGAGCACGGTTTCCGCAGTGAGGGTTTGCTGCCGGGCGGGCTCAAAGTGCGCCGGCGGGCGCCGGAGTTCTATCGCACCCTGACCGGCGAGTCCTTCTCCACCGATCCGCTGCGGGTCATGGATTGGGTGAGCCTGTTCGCGCTCGCGGTGAACGAGGAGAATGCGGCCGGTGGCCGGGTGGTCACGGCTCCGACCAACGGCGCGGCCGGGGTCATCCCCGCGGTGCTGCACTACTACCGCCGGTTCGTCCCGGGCTCGTCGGACGACGGGGTCGTGCGCTTCCTGCTGACGGCGGGCGCCATCGGCGTGCTGTACAAGGAGAATGCCTCGATCTCCGGGGCGGAGGTCGGGTGCCAGGGCGAGGTCGGCTCGGCCTGCTCGATGGCGGCCGGTGCGCTGTGCGAGGTGCTCGGTGGCAAGACGTTGCAGGTCGAGAACGCGGCCGAGATCGGCATGGAACACAACCTGGGCCTGACCTGCGATCCGATCGGCGGCCTGGTTCAGGTCCCCTGCATCGAGCGCAACGCGATGGCGGCGGTGAAGGCCATCAACGCGGCCCGCATCGCGCTGCGCGGCGACGGCAGCCATGTGGTCAGCTTGGACAAGGTCATCAAGACCATGCGCGACACCGGCGCCGACATGAAGGTCAAGTACAAGGAGACCTCACGCGGCGGCCTGGCCGTCAACGTCATCGAGTGCTGACCGTCGCGCCACGCTAGCGCCGTGGCGCCGGGTGGACGAACGAAGGGTGACGGTCCCTCCCGCGGGGGGAGCCGTCACCCTTCGCTGTTGCTGGTATCGGGGTCGCGCCGTGCAGCGGGCTAGTGCATCGCTGCCAGCGGGGCGTCCTCGCCCTGCGGTACGGCGTCGCGGCCGGTGGTGATCATGCCGACCGCCACCAGCACGCCGACGACCGAGAAGATCGCCGCGGCGAGGAAGCCGCGGGATGAACCGTGCGCGAGAACCTCGTGGAACGCCCGCACCGCCGCATTGTCGCTGAGGGCATCGGCGCCGGCCTTCACCCCTCCCGTCGCCTGGCTGGCCAACGCCTGGAAGTGCTGGATGACGGTGGGCTTTGCCGCGCCGCTCTGCACCTGGGCACCGAGCAGCTTGCCCTGGTGATTCCCCTCGTTCCGTGACGCGGTCGCGAACACGGTCGTCAGCACGGACAGCCCGATCGAGCCGCCGACCTGTTGCCCCACGTTCAGCAGCGCCGAGGCCAGCCCGGCTTCGTGTGGTTCGACGCCGGCCACCGCGACCGTGGTCAGCGGCACGAAGATGCTGCCGATGCCGAAGGCCAGCACCAGCAGCGACGGCAGCAAGTGCGTGGCGTACTGCGAGTGCGCGTTGATGGTGGCCAGCCAGAACATGCCCGCCGTCATCACCACCGAACCGAAGATGATCAGGTTGCGGGGGCCGAGCCGTGGCATGAGTGCAGCCGACAGCTGTGCGGCGATGCCGATCACGAAGGCCACCGGCAAGAAGGCCAGGCCGGTCTTCAGTGCGGAGTACCCGAGGACCAACTGCACGAAGTAGGTGACGAAGAAGAACATGCCGAACATGGCGGCGCCGATGATCAGCATGACCACATAGGCACCGGAGCGGCTGCGGTTGCGGAACGTTCGCAGCGGCATCATCGCGTAGGACAGCCTCGCCTCCAGCGCCAGGAAGCCGAGCAGCGCGACTGCCGAGATGACGAACGAGCCGACGGTCACGCCGTTGCGCCAGCCGTGCGAGGCAGCGTGGATGAAGCCATAGACGAGTGCGGTCGTCCACACGATCGACAGCAGGCCGCCCCACCAGTCGAACCGTCCGACGAGCCGGTCGGATTCGTGCACGTAGAGGAAGGCGCCGGCCACCAGCAGCACCCCGATCGGCACGTTGACGAACAGGACCCAGCGCCAGGACAGGTACTCGGTCAGTACGCCGCCGAGCAGCAGGCCGAGCGCGGCGCCGGCACCGGCCACCGCGGAAAACACCGCGAAGGCCCTGGTGCGCTCCCGGCCTTCCTCGAACTCGGTGGTGATCAGCGACAGTGCGGTCGGGGACGAGATCGCGCCGCCGACGCCCTGGATCACCCGGCCGACGATGAGGAACTCGAAGCTGTGGGCCAGGCCGCCGAGGAAGCTGCCGAGCGTGAAGAGCCCGAGCCCGACCATGAACATGCGGCGCCGGCCCAGAATGTCACCGGCCCGGCCGCCGAGCAGCAGCAGGCCGCCGAAGGCCAGCGTGTAGGCGTTGATCGCCCAGGTCATGTCCGTCTGGTTCTTGCCGAAGTAGTCGCCCATCTTCGGCAGCGCGATGTTCACGATGGTGCCGTCGAGAACGATCATCAGCTGGGCGCCGGCGATGATCAGTAGCGTCAAGGCCGGATGCGACGTCCGGCGCGCGCCGGTCCGTGCTGTGCCGGCGGATTGGGTCGTGGTCACGGTTCTCCTCGAACTCAAGCTCTGACGGCCGACGGGTGTGCCCGTGCGGCGGGTGGTGCGGTGCTGCTCGGCTGGTCACGCCCGGCGGTGAGGCCGGGCGCCGCCCGGTGTCGCGTGTGCTGGTTACCGCCCTGGCCCGGTGGTGCGTCCGTAGTGAAGCGGCCTGGGCGAGGATGAGCCAGGCTGGTCCGGTTACGGCCGGGCGTCGGATCGGTTACCGTGGAGGGAACGGAACCGTTCCCTATCCGGTTACGCTAGCGACAGTCAGTTAGAGAACGCAAACGTGCACTAGTACCTCACTCAGTCGAACCACAGATTCCGTGCTGGCGAGGGGGCCGGCCACAGGTTCGGCACAGAAAGGATGCGTCCAGCCATGTCCACGGCACCAGCGAATATTGCTGCCAGCAGAATGGCAGGTGCCTCCGACAACGACGCTTCCACCGGGGGCGGCGCGCTGGTCGGCAGCGAGGGCGCCTGTGGTGGCGCGGAGTGTGCCGGCGGTGGGGCCGGCGGTGAGGAGGCCGGCCGCCAGCGCAAGCGTGGCGCCGAGCTGGAGCAGGCTATCCGGGACGCGACGGTCGCCGAGCTGGGCGCGGTGGGGTACGGAGCGCTGACGATCGAGTCGGTCGCGGCACGCGCACAGACCGGCAAGGCGTCCATCTACCGGCGCTGGCCGACCAAGCAGGACCTGGTCATCGACTCGCTGTGCTGCTCGCTGAGCAACGAGCTGAAGGTCGGCAGCTGGCAGCTGGACGAGCGGCTCAGCACCCGCGACGCGCTGCTGGAGCTCTGCCTGCAGGCCGCGATGTCGATGAGTGGCGAGCGTGGCGAGTCGATGCGCGCCGTCATGTGGGCCACGTTGCGCGATCCGGCGTTCGCCGAGACCTTCGAGGGGCAGTTTCATGACCCGCGCAAGGAGCTGCTGAACGTGGTGCTCAGTCGTGGCATCGAGCGTGGCGAGGTGCGGGCGGACGCCGTCCGGGGCGGGCTGTTCATCGACGTGCTCGCCGGTTCCCTGATCCACCGCTATCTGGTCCGCCGCCAACCGGTGAGCAAGTCCGAGATCACTGCGTTCATCGATGATGTGGTGATGCCCGCGCTGCGGCCGTGACGCGCTGGAGACGGGTCGGCTTTCGCCGGCTGCGGCGCGCCAGTAAGGTAACGCCCTGAGGCCGTCGGGTTCGACGGCGTCGAGGAGGCTTCGCCTAGTCCGGTCTATGGCGCCGCACTGCTAATGCGGTTTGGGCTAATCGCCCATCCGGGGTTCAAATCCCCGAGCCTCCGCCGCCTGTCCGGCCCCGTCGTCCACGGCGGGGCCGGACCGCATCACCGCCCGCTTTGGAAGGCAGTCGGTGACTCCGCTAGACTTTGCCCTCGGTCCTCCTGCCGCTCGCGGTGACGGGGACGAGCGCCCGTAGCTCAACGGATAGAGCACTTGACTACGGATCAAGAGGTTAGGGGTTCGAGTCCCTTCGGGCGCGCGCTGGTTGAGACAGCACACACAAATGCGGATGTCCCTTGTTTTGCAGGGGATTTTCGCATTTCTGTCTCCCGGGTCAGTCGGGCCGTCGCACCGTCGTCCCCACCCGCACCACGCCCTCGGTGACGTCGCCACCGAGCAGCGGGATCTCCGGCTCGTCCACCTGGGCAGTATCGCAATCCCTTCGCAGTGCCAAGCTGGATATATCACCAACTCGTCCGCCAGCCAACCGTCTCTCTTTCCCCGGACGCTGCCCGAGCTGCGTTCTACGCTGATCGCAGCGGCCGCCTGCAATGCTGTCGGTATCGCCGGCGGCGCGAGTTCCGCCCGCTCGGTCCGGGAGTGGCTGCCCACGCTCGACAAGCCGCCCTACCAGCCGCCCGGCTGGCTGTTCGGTCCCGTCTGGACGCTTCTCTGCAGCAGCATGGGCGTGTCACTGTCGGCGCTGCGGCGCACCCCTGACAGCCCGGCCCGCGCGCGAGCGGAGCGGCTGTTCGCCGTCCAGCTGACGGTGAACGCGCTCTGGTCATTCCTGTTCTTCACCCGGCGCTCACCGCGGGCCGCCCTCGTGGATGCCGTGCTCATCGTCATCGCTGTGGCGGCCACCGTCCGGGCGATCTGGCAGTTGCACCGCCCTGCCGCGCTGATCCTGCTGCCCTACCTGGCCTGGACCTGCTTCGCGCTGGTGCTCAACGCCGACCTGGTCCGTCGCAACCGCTGACGGGGCCGATGAAGGATGTGCTGCGGGCGAGCAGGTGGAACACCCGGCTGAGCTGCCGGTACGGCCCGCGCCGGGCAGCCTCGGTTTCCGCCGCAGGAATTCCTGCGAAACGCTCATCGGACGTCGTGCCTGCGCGTATCGTGCGGCTTCGACATTTCGGAGGAATTCATGATCATCTTCGGGTTCAAGCAGCTGTCCAAGCTGCTGGCCACGCTGTCCTATGTCTGCAACGGCTGCGGCCAGCCCGCGGCGCACCGGATCTTCAGCCGGTGGAACTGGTTCTCGCTGTTCTTCATCCCGGTGATCCCGCTGGGCACGAAGCGCTACTACGACACCTGCATCGCCTGCGGGCGCACGGTGCGACTCAGCAAGGAGCAGGCGCAGGGCATCATCGGCCAGCCGCCCGCCGACCCAGGTCGCGCGCAGATCGACCCGCGGCACGGCCAGGCATCGCCGGCCGTGGCCGAGTGGGCCGCGCCGGCACAGCCGCCGGCAGCCAACCAGTGGGCGCCGCCGAGCCAGCCGCCGGCGGTCAACGACTAGCATCCCGACGCCTCGCCGCTGCCGCGCCGGCAGCGGCGCAGGCCCGTCCGGCAGAATGGCCCGCGTGCTGCACCCGATCCATCCGGAATCGCCCGTCCGCTACGTGGCAATCGGAGACAGCTTCACTGAGGGCGTCGGCGACGAAGGGCCGGACGGCGCACCCCGAGGCTGGGCCGATCGGGTGGCAGCCGGCCTTGCACGGGTGCTCGGACACCCGATCGACTACGCGAACCTGGCCATTCGCGGCAGGCTCCTCGAGCCGATCGTGCACGAGCAGTTGGACGCCGCGCTTGCCCTGCGTCCGCTACCGACGCTGCTGTCGCTGAACGGCGGCGGAAACGATGTGATGCGCCCGGGTGCCGACGTGGTGGCGTTGAGCAAGCTGACCATCCATGCGGTTGATCGCTGCGTCGCGGCGGGCGTGCCGGTGGTGCTGCTGAGCGGGGCAGACCCGTCGGCGCGGTTGCCCTTCGGCCCCGTCATCCACCGCCGTGCCAGTGCCCTGACTGCAGCGATCAGCGCCAGGCTGCCCCGGCCGTCGGTCACCTTCGTCGACGCCTTTCACGACCCGCAGCTGCGCCGGCCCGAGTACTGGTCGCCGGACCGCCTGCACCTGGCAGCCGCGGGCCATGCCCGGGTGGCAGCCCTGGTGCTCGGTGCGCTCGGCCATCCCCCGAGGGATGAGGCCGTCCCGGCGCCGGCCGATGTCACCAGCATCCTCGGTGAGGCCCGCTACTACCGCGAGCACGTGCTGCCCTGGTTCGGCCGCCGGATCCGGGGGCGCTCGTCCGGCGACGGCCGCGAGCCGAAGCATCCGGGCTGGACCACCGTTCACTCCGCCGGCTGAGCCGGCCCAGCGCGCCGAGTGGTGTTCGGCTTGCCGAACCGGGATGCTCGGGGAGTGGATCCTCAGCTCGCCAAGCTCGAAGCGCTGGCCGAACCCGGTTGCTACTCGCTGACGTTCGCGCTCGATTCGGGTGCTGAGCGTGCCGTGGTGGCCCGGTTTCGCGGCGACGAGTTGAACATTCCCGCGTCCGCGTTCACCGGCTGGTCCACCCAATCACAGTCCTACCAGGCGGTGGCCGAAGCTGTTCGCGCGGTGCACCGCGCTCGGGAGCTGGCCCGTCCCACCGGGGTGCGGCTGCTCGACATCGACGGCGGCTGGGACGTGAGCCTGGGCAACATCGTGCTCGAGGGCGGTCAGCCGGCCTGCGTCAGCCACGGGCCGCTGGAACCGGACGGCGCCGCCTTCCGTTGTCCAGAATGTGGAGCTGCCGCGGTCTTCGGCTGAACCCGCTGGCCGGCCGCCCGTCAAGCAGCTGGGAGGCGCAGCACGCTCCTGACGCCGAGCCAACACAATGCACCCGCGATCAAAGGAGATTCCAGTGTCAGTCAGCCTCGTCAAGGGCGGCAATGTCTCGCTCACCAAGCAGGCCCCGGGCCTCACCAACGTCGTCGTCGGGCTCGGCTGGGACGCCCGCACCACCGACGGCCAGCCGTTCGACCTGGACGCCTCGGCCATCGCGTGTGGCCCCGACGGCAAGGTGCTGTCCAACAGCCACTTCGTCTTCTTCAACAACCTGCGCAGCCCGGACGGGACCATCGAGCACACCGGCGACAACATCACCGGTGAGGGCGAGGGTGACGACGAGCAGCTCAAGGTGAACCTGGCAGGCATGGACGCGGCGGTCGACAAGATCGTCTTTCCGGTGTCCATCTACGAGGCTGACCAGCGCAGGCAGTCCTTCGGCCAGGTGCGCAACGCCTTCATCCGCGTCGTGAATGCCGGTGACAACGCCGAGATCGCCCGCTATGACCTCTCGGAGGACGCATCGACCGAGACCGCGATGGTCTTCGGCGAGCTCTACCGCAACGGTGCCGAGTGGAAGTTCCGGGCCGTCGGCCAGGGTTACTCTTCCGGCCTGGCCGGCATCGCGCGCGATTTCGGCGTTGGCGTCTGAGCCGGTCCTGGCTCAACCCCGCGACAGCAGCCCGACCGCCGGACGCACCATGTCCTTGACGGTCTTGCCGTCGTGGAACTCGCCGATCGCGCGCATCTGCCAGCCGGCTCCGCTCCGGCTCAGCACCGCCATCAGCACGCCGGTGCTGGGCCGGGACTCGGACAGGTCAAATCGCACGAGCTCGGCGCCACTGCCCGCATCGACCAGCCGGCAGAAGGCGTTGGCGATGTCGGTGAACTTCTGCCCGCGGTAGGAGTTGATGGTGAACATCAGGTGCGCCACGGTCGCCGGCAAGGCCGCCAGCTCGAGCAGGATCTGCTCGTCGTCGCCGTCACCCTGACCGGTCAGGTTGTCACCGGTGTGCGTGATCGCCCCGCCGAACGCTCGCTTGTGCGAGAACCAGGCAAGGTCGAGCAGCTGTAACCGCGCATCGAAGGCGAGCACTGAGGCATCCAGGTCGATGTTGCGGCGCCCGCGTGCCGGGTCCCAGCCCAGGCCCATCATCAACCGCGACAGCGGTGGCGCACCCGTCTTGACCAGGCTGACCCGGTCGTTCTTGCGCAGGCTGACCGGGCCGCGGTCCAGGTTCGGCAGCTGAGGTTCGGGCTGACTCGGAACCGGCGGTTGGGTCCAGCTCGGCGGCGGACCGGCCGGCGGCGCCACCGGGGTGCCGGGACCCGAGGCGTTGCCGGGCGGCCCCCAGGCTGTCGCCGGATCCACCGGAGCGGCGGGCGGCGCGTAGCTGACGTTGCTGCTGGTACCCCAGCCGCTCGGCACGGGTCCAGCCGGCGCAGCTGTGGCGGCGGGTTCCTCGCCGTCGACAGCAATACCGAAATCGGTGGCCAGCCCAGCCAGCCCGGCAGCGTAGCCCTGGCCCACCGCTCGCAGCTTCCACAGCCCGTTGCGCCGGTACAGCTCCCCGCACAGCAGCGCCGCCTCGGTCGAAGCCTGCGGTGTGAATTCGGCCAGCACCGCGCCCGAGCCGGCATCCTGCACCGACAGCAGCAGCTGCGGCACCTGCCCGAAGGTGCCGCCGTCGGCGGAGGCGGCCAGCACGATCCGGTCGATCTCCGGTTCAACGTGGCCGAGGTCAAGCTCGACCGCGTCCTCGCTGCCCTGCTTGCCCAGGTGCCGCACGGCCGAGGCCGGATGGCTCGGCTGGTTGTAGAAGATGAAGTCCGCATCGTCGCGCACTCTGCCCGCGGCGGTCAGCAACAACGCCGATACGTCCACGTCCACCGGGCTGCCGGGAGCCCAGCTGAGCACCGCGCGGAGCCGGGCGGTGGGGACGGCGATGTTCTCACCCGTGCTGAGCGTCGTCATGCGTTCCATCCCATCACAGCCGATGGATACGCGGGGTTCATCGACCACAAGTAGGCTCAGCAACTTCATCCCCGCCCTGAACGGCCCAATCCCGAGCGAGGACCGATGCGGCACTACGACTTTCTCACCGCCGCCGACACCGACCGCCTGTTTCACCGAGCCCCGCGGCCGATCGACACCGGTGCTGACCTGGCGCGGCTGGCGATCGGGCTCGGCGCGACCCTGTACATGCCGGCCACCCGGCCCGCGCTGGCGCAGGACCTCAGCCGGCTGGCGGCGCACGGCGTGCTGAGCGTGGTCGCCTGCCTGGAGGACGCGATCGGCGATCACGAGGTGGCAACGGCCGAAGCGAACCTGATCGGGCAGCTGGCGGGGCCGCTGCCCGGCCCGGCACCGCTGGTGTTCGTGCGGGTGCGCACGGCCGACCAGATCGCCCGGATCGCGGCCGGACTGGCAGGTCAGGGCCAGCTGGCAGGTTTCGTGCTGCCGAAGTTCGGCGACCATTGCGGTGCCGACTTCCTGCAACAGGTGCGCGCCGCCGGCGAGCGGGCCGGCCGGCCGCTGCTGGCCATGCCGGTGCTCGAGACCGCCGAACTGGCCTACGCCGAGAGCCGGATCCAGACGCTGCTGGACATCCGAGCGCTGCTGGAGAAGTTCGCCGACGTGGTGCTGGCGGTGCGACTCGGCGCCACCGACCTGGCCGCTACTTACGGCCTGCGCCGCTCCCGCGACCACACCGTCTACGACATCCAGCTGCTGGCCGCGGTCATCGGCGACGTGGTGAACGTCTTCGGCCGGGCCGAGGGCTACTCGCTGGCGGTGACCGGACCGGTGTGGGAGTACTTCTCCGGCACCGAGCGGATCTTCAAGCCGCTGCTGCGCGAATCACCCTTCATCGAGCATGCCGAACGTGAACTGCGCGGCAAGTTGATCCGCAAGGATCTGGACGGCTTGATCCGGGAGGTGGCCCTGGACAAGGCCAACGGACTGGTCGGCAAGACGGTGATCCATCCCAGCCACGTTGCTGCCGTGCACGCCCTGTCGGTGGTGACGCTGGAGGAGTACACCGATGCCGTCGACATCGTCGGTACCAATGCGATGGGCGGCGCGGTCGCCTCGGCGTACCGGAACAAGATGAACGAGTCCAAGCCGCACACCGCCTGGGCGCGCCGCACTCTGGCGCGCGCGGACGCGTTCGGCGTGGCCCGCGCGTCCACCTCGTTCGTGGACCTGCTGGGACTGCAACCGTGAGCACCAGCTGGGTCGCCGACCGCTTGGGGTTGGTGCTGCAGGACGAGCCGGGTGGGCTGGTCCCGGTGCGGGAGCTGGTGGGCCTGGCCGTCCGGGTCAACCCGAAGCGCGCTCACCTGCTGGTGTCCACTGTGCTGGGCAAGCACATCCCGGTCGACCCGCGGGTGTGCTACGCCGCGGGGCGGCTGCTCGGGGCGATCGTGGCCGGCCGACAACCACCGGTCGAGCTCAGCAGGGCCGCCCTGACCGGTGACGGTCCGGCCGCGGCGCAGCTGGTGCGCCTGCTGAACCCGATGGTCACCGGCCGGCCGGACACCGCGGTGCTGGGCTACGCCGAGACCGCGACCGGTCTGGGACACGCGGTCGCCGACTCGCTGGGTGCCCGGTACCTGCACTCGACTCGTCGCGAGGTGGCCGGCGTGGCCTCGCTGGCGGGCTTCGAGGAGGAGCACTCGCACGCGACCGGACACCTGCTGCTGCCCGAGGACGGGGATTTCCTCTCCCGAGCTGATGAGATCGTGCTGGTGGACGACGAGCTGTCAACCGGCCGTACCGCGCTGAACACCATCCGGGCCCTGCTGGGCGCCGGCACGGCGTGCCGGCAGTTCGTGGTGGCGGCACTGATCGATGTGCGGGATGACCCGGCCGCCTTCGACGCGGAGGCTGCCGCGCTCGGGGTGGCCGTGCGGGTCGCGGCGCTGGCCCGCGGACGGGTGCACGCCCCCGCCGACGTGCTCGCCCGCGGTCAGGCGCTGGTAGCGGCGCAGCGGGCCCCTGGATCATCCGATTCGCACTGGCACGACCCGATCGAGCTGGCACCGTGGCGAGCCTGCGTTCGGGAGGGCGGCCGGCATGGCTTCGCCCCGGTAGATCGCGTGGCGCTGGAACGCCAGGCTGCCCTGACCGCGGCCGCGATCCGGCCGACCCTGCACGGTGATCGGGTGCTGGTGCTGGGCTGTGAGGAGCTGATGTACGCGCCCCTACGCATCGCCGAGGCGCTGGCCGGCTTTGCCGGGCTGACCGTGCGGTTCTTGTCCACCACCCGCTCGCCGGTGCTGCCGGTCGCTGATCCGGGTTACGCCATCCGCAGCCGGCTGAGCTTCCCAGCGCACGACGCGTCCGGGGACCGCTTCGCCTACAACCTCGACGATCGGGATTTCACCGATATCGTCTGGGTGATCGACGATGCCGGCCGGCCGGTGGCAGGACCGCCGGCTACCCACCTGGTCACGATTCCGGCCTACCGGCCGCCTGCGGGCCAACCCCTGCACGGTCCGCTCTTCGGCAGCTACCGGGCGGAGGAGGTCGGCTGGCTGCTCACCGACCTGTCCGGTGTCGAGCTGGAGGCACCGACCGAGGAGCGGGAAGAGGCGATCCAGCAGGGCGGTGCGCATTATGCCGAATCGCTGCCGGTCGAGTTCCGCCCCAACGCGCAATACCAGCGCGTATATGCCGATGCCCTCGCGAACTCGGCGTTGGAGGTTGCCCGGGCGGTGGCAACGGTGACCGAACTCGTGCTGGCCGAGCGTGGCCGGTCGGTGGTGCTGGCCTCGCTGGCCCGGGCCGGCACGCCGATCGGCATTCTGATGCGCCGCTGGGCCGAGCGGCGGCATGGCCTGCAGCTGCCGCACTATGCGGTGTCCATCGTCCGGGGACGCGGCATCGACCGGGCCGCGTTGCGCTACCTGGCCGGGCGGTATGACCCGGCGCAGGTGGTGTTCGTCGACGGCTGGACCGGGAAGGGCGCCATCGCTCGCGAGCTTGCCGAGGCAGTGCGGGCGGCCCGCGACATCGGCCCGTTCTCCGCCGACCTTGCGGTGCTCGCCGACACCGGCCACTGCGTGCGCACCTTCGGCACCCGCGCTGACTTCCTGATCCCATCGGCCTGCCTGAACTCCACTGTTTCTGGGCTCGTCTCGCGGACGGTGCTCAACGACCAGCTCATCGCGCCTGGCCAGTTCCACGGCGCGAAGTTCTACGCCGAGCTGGCCGGTGAGGATCGATCGGCTGAGTTCATCGACACCATCACCGCCCGGTTCGAGGAGGTCGAGCCGGTCCTGCCGTCCGACCGCGAACCGACCTGGGCCGGGTGGCGCACTGTCGAGCACCTGGCCGAGCGATACGGAATCGGCAATGTGAACCTGGTGAAACCTGGGGTCGGTGAGACCACCAGGGTGCTGTTGCGCCGGGTTCCGTGGCGCGTCCTGATCGATCCGGACCGCCAGCACGCGGTGCATCACGTCACCCTGCTGGCCGAGCAGCGAGGCGTTCCGGTGGAGCAGGTGGCCGGTCTGGGTTACAGCTGCGTCGGCCTGATCCATCCCGGTTTCAGCCGGCAACCCACCGAGGCGTCCGACCGGAACCGGGTGGTGGCACGATGATCCTGCTTGCCGCCGACCTGGACCGCACCCTGATCTACTCCGCCAAGGCGGTTGCGCTCGGCCGGTCCCGCAGCGGCCACGATTTCGGCCCGGCTGAGCTGGTTCCGGTCGAGTTTCGCCAGGGCGAGCAAGCCTCGTTCATGACGGCGGCAGCGGCCAAGCTGCTGGCCGAGCTGCCCATCGTCCCGGTCACCACCCGCTCGCTCAAGCAGTACCGGCGGGTCCGCTTACCCGGGCCGCCCGCTGCCTTCGCCATCGCCGGAAACGGTGGCCACCTGCTCATCGACGGTGAGCCGGATCCGGCCTGGGCTGCAGAGATCCGCGAACGGCTGCGTACCGTCTCGCCGCTGGCCGAGGCGGTCTCGCAGCTGCAGCGGCGCAGCCGTCCGGACTGGCGAGTGCACGAGGTGGACGGGCTGTTCTGCTATGCCGTGATCGACCGCGCTGAGTTCCGCCGCCGCAATCTGGCCGAGTTGGACGAGTGGGCGCAGCCGAACGGCTGGCGGAGCTCGTTGCAGGGCCGCAAGCTGTACCTGGTGCCACGGCCGCTGGCCAAGTCGGCCGCTGTCGCCGAACTCGCGCGCCGCACAGGGACGATTCGGGTTTACGCAGCAGGTGATTCGTTGCTGGACATCGACCTGCTGCAGTTCGCCGATCACGGCATTCATCCCGGGCACGGAGAGCTCGCCAGGTCCGGGTGGAGTGCCGCACACGTGCAGCGGCTGGCCGAGACCGGCCCGCTGGCCGGTGAGCGCATCGCCGAATGGCTCGCGGCGGCAAGCTGACCGGCGGCCTTGTTCAGCTGCGCTGTGCGACCGCGTCCAGGAATACGCCGGCAATCTCGCGGGGGTCGAGCACGGAGTAGTACTTGCCACCGGTCGCGGCCGAGATCTTGGCCAGCGCGTCGGCATCGGCACCGCTGCCGATCCCGATCGTGATGATCTTCACCGGCCGTGTCGGGTCGGCGGCCGCTGCCAATTCGGCCAGCAGCTGCGGCAGCGTCCGCGACGAACTGGTGTCCTCGTTGCGGCCGTCGGTCATCAGCACGACGCTGTTGATCTTGGCGGGGTCGAAGCTGGCCTTCACCTTCAGGTAGGCGGCCAGCGCGGTGTCGTATAGCGCGGTGCCGCCGCGCACCCGGCCGCTCATGCTGGCGGCCGCGGCGATCAGGGCCTGGCGCTGGGTGCCCGTGCCGACCCGGGTGCCCAGCGCGGCCAATGGCACCAGTTGCTGCCACGGCTGTGCCCCGCCCTGGTCGGAGGAGAACACCCACAGCCCGAGCGCCGAGGTGTCGGGGAAGAACGTGGTCGCCTGGGTGGCCGCCGCCGCCGCGACCGCGACCTTGCTCTGGCCATTTCCGGCGGGGTCGGCCATCGAGCCGGAAAGGTCGATCACCGCCAGCGTGTTCGAGTCGTCGAGCGCCGCGTTCCACAGTCGAACCAGCCGCACCGTGTCTGCCGCGGTGGGCATCGGCGCGGGCGGCACCAGGTCAGCCAGCGCGCCCGCCGTGGCGCTCAGGTGCGGCACCGGGCTGCCGTCGGGCGCGCGCAGCCCCGCGGCAGTGAACCGGTCCCGGGCGTGCCCGGTGCGCAGCTGCTGCTCGAATTCGTCGGCAGCCAGCACGAGGTCCGGATCATCGCCGGGACGGGCAACCCGCACCACGGGGAAGTCCAGCCCGAGGCTGGGCTGGGTGGGGTACAGCGCGACCGCGATCTCGGCGCCGCGCTGCTGGTTGGCGGCGATGACGGCCTGCTCGCTGGCCACGAACCGCAACGTCCCGGCACCCCCGGCAAGCTGATCGAAGCCGGCCAGCGGCGTGCTCAGCGCGGTGCGGCTGGCCGCCAGCAGCCTGCCGACGGTGGCCTGGGTGGCAGTCAGCCCGGCGGGCGCGTTCGACGGCGCGCTGGTGAGCAGCGCGAGCAGGCCCTCGCTGTTGTGCACCGGTTCCGGAATGCTCGCGCCGGCCAGCGGGTCGAAATCCGGGCTGGCGATCTGCTTGCTCAGCCGGCTGCCCTCCGCCGGTGACGTGACCGCGACCAGCGGCGAAGACGCGATGGACGGGTGCACAGCGAGGGTCGCGCCGGTGCTGCCGGCGCTGTGGCGATCTGCCTGCAGGCGTTGCACCCAGGTGGTCGAGTCAGGCAGCCAGATCGAGGGCAGCCCGATGCCCTGCGCCAGTGCGCGCTCCTGCTGATCGACGGTGTCCGAGTCGACCTCCACCTGAACGCATCTGCCGTGCAGCATCGGGTCGGTGGCCGTCCAGTCGCCGGCCAGCTGGTTGACCGGCACCGCCAGTGCAGGGCTGGCCTGCACGGTCAGGGTGAGGGCGGCTGCCGTGCAGTTCCGGTCGGCGTGCAGGGAGGGCCGCGCCGTGGCCATCGGTCGGTGCCGGGACAGCAACCAGGTACCGGCACCGCCGACCACGGCCAGCAGCACGATCACGGCCAGCGCGAGGCTGGATTTCGGTGGCCGGGACGAGCGCGTCCGATGGAGCGGTCCCGGTCCGGTTTGTGGTGCGTTCGAACCGGCCGGATGGTGTCGTCCCATCGGCACCTTCCCCGTGCCACACCCTCGCGGTCTGAGGGCGGCCGGCCCCCGTGGCCACGCCAGCTACCAGGGTGGCGGAGCTGAGGCTGTTTGGGAAGGGTCCGGCGCCGGGCCGGGCAGTGTGTCAGGGACGCTCGGCCGGTGGCGGATCGGCGACGCCGGCCGAACCGCCCTGGTCGTACGCGGTGCTGCCGGGCGCACGGTCTCCGCGCCGCAGGTTGTAGTCAGAACCGCTGTCATAACCCGGCGCGTCCGCTGCCTCGTGGCGCGGGACCTCCCGCCGGCCGGCTTCGTCCCGGGGCGCCTCGTGCCGCTCGACAGCAGCAGCCTCGCCGGCACCGCGCCCCTGAGCCAGTTCGCGCTCGCGGGCCAGCTCGCGTTCGCGCTCGAGGTCGCGTTCCCGGGCAGCTTCGCGCTCGCGCGCAGCCTCGCGCTCCCGGGCCAGTTCGGCGTCCCGGCGCGCCTGCTCGGCGGCTCGCGCCTCCTCGCGCTCGGCAACGGCGATGTCACGCACGCCCACCACTGCCAGCCGACCGAGGGCGAAGGCGGCCAGGAACACGATGACCGCACCGAGGGCGTAGAAGTAGCCGAGGTCGGCTATCGCGCGGCCTGACACCCGCTGGCTGACCGGTTCGCCGACGCCGCCGGTGTGCCACCAGCCCGACACGGTTTTGCCGATCACGAACCAGGCTCCGGCCAGCGCGGCAAGCCAGCCGCCGACGCTGCCCCGGATGCGGTTGTTGCTGGTCAGCACCAGGAAGCCGCCGACGAAGCAGACCGCACCCGGCAGCACCTCGAGCCAACCGCGACCGGCTGTCCAGTGCCAGGTCTTGTCGCTGCCGTAGCTGTAGTCCAGGTACGGGCCGATGAAGGGCACCAGAGCGCCCCAGATCCCGAGCAGCATCAGCAGCAGGCCGCTGAACGCGCCGCGGCTGCGCGGAATCCGATTCGTCCGGGTGCGGGGACGCGCTGCCGCGGTCTTGGTCGCGGTCATGACCGGCCCGCCCGCAGCTCGACGCGCTCGTTCTCGCCCACGTCGGGCCGCGAGCCCGTCAGTTTCGAGGTTGCGTACGACAGCAGCGTGGTCACCCGGCTGCCGGGCGAGTCCCAGTACTCGGCCCCCTCGGCAATCACCTTCAGCAGCACGACGTTCGGGTCGTCAGGCCCGTCCGGGAACCATGCCTCGACGGCGCTGTTCCACAGCTCGTGCGCTTTGGCGTTGTCGTCCACGACGGCGGCGCGGCCGTGGATGGATACCCAGGCGTCCTTGCTGGCCAGGGCGACGCCGACCTCCGGCTGCGTGCGAACGTTGGCCACCTGGTGTGCGTCGCGCTGGGCGAAGAACCACAGGTCGCCGTCGAATTCGGCTTCCTGAACCGCCATCGGCCTGCTGGTCAGCCGGCCGTCGGAATCGACGGTGGTGAGCATGGCGATGCGGAACTTCTTCAGCAGTTCGGCGAGCTTGGCGGTGCTGTCGTCAGTCATACCGACCTCGCAGGGTCTGTGTCGGCCGCCGCGAGCGGGGCCTGGCCGGAACGTCTGTGGTTGACGGGGCCAGCACCCAGCGTAGCCACGCGGCGCTACGACAGCGAGGAACCGCC
>DATAKO010000030.1:0-20764 GCA_036261575.1 Jatrophihabitans sp. | reverse complement strand
AGGGTGCGCTCAGACGCGACCGCCCGCCGGACCACGTGCTGCTGTCCGGACCGCCGGGGCTCGGCAAGACCAGCCTGGCCATGATCATCGCGGCCGAACTCGGCGCACCGTTCCGGCTCACCTCCGGCCCCGCCATCGAGCGCGCCGGGGATCTGGCCGCGCTGCTCACCAGCCTGGCGGAGGGGGAGGTGCTCTTCATCGACGAGATCCACCGGATCGCGCGACCGGCCGAGGAGCTGCTGTACCTGGCCATGGAGGACTTCCGGGTGGACGTGATGGTGGGAAAGGGCCCCGGCGCCACCGCCATTCCGCTCGAGCTGGCGCCGTTCACGTTGGTCGGCGCGACCACGCGTGCCGGACTGCTGACCGGACCGCTGCGGGACCGGTTCGGCTTCACCGGCCATATGGACTTCTACGAGCCCGTCGAGTTGCAGCAGGTGCTGACCCGATCGGCCCGGCTGCTGGACGTGCAGCTCACGCCGGAAGGCGCCGCCGAGATCGCCGGCCGGTCGCGGGGCACGCCCCGGATCGCCAACCGCTTGCTGCGGCGGGTACGCGACTACGCCGAGGTGCGTGCTGACGGCGTCATCACCGCGCCGGTGGCGCACGACGCGCTCGGGGTCTACGACGTGGACGAGCTTGGCCTGGACCGGCTCGACCGTGCCGTGCTGGATGCCCTGGTGCGCCGGTTCGGCGGCGGCCCGGTCGGCGTCAGCACGCTCGCGGTGGCTGTCGGCGAGGAGACCGAGACGGTGTCCGAGGTGGCCGAGCCGTTCCTTGTCCGCGCGGGCTTGTTGGCGCGGACCCCGCGCGGCCGGGTCGCCACGCCGGCCGCGTGGCGGCACCTCGGTCTGGTGCCACCGGCCGGCTCCGGCAACGCGACCCTCTTCGATGCGTGAACTAGGCTGATCCGACCGTCCATCGAACTCAGGAATCGCGCGTGCGTCAGCTCATCCCGATCATCATCCTGGCCCTGTTGCTCTTCGCCCTCATGACCTGGACGAGGCGCAACCGGCAGCGCACCGCCCGCGCCGACCAGCAGCGGCGGGAAGCGCTGGGCCCGGGCTCCCCGGTGATGACCACGTCCGGGCTGTACGGGACGGTGGTATCGGTGGATACCACCGACGACAGTGTGCGGCTGGCGATCGCGCCCGGCGTCGAGGTCAAGTGGACCATCGCCGCCCTGCGCAGCGTTACCGAACTGCCGCCGAAGTATCGCGACGCCATCGACGGCCAAGGCAGCGGGGGAGACTGATCTCGGTTAGCCTGATTTGCCGGTCGGGTCCGGTTGCCCCGTCCGGGCGCTTCGGTCGGACCCAGTGCCGTCGGTCATACTGTGCGCCGAGCCCGTTCCGCCCGGTTGGCGGCGCGGAGAGTGCCTGCTGTCCGCTGTCCGGGCAGTGGTCGCTGACAATGAGTAGTTGACATATGAGGAGAGCAACACTCGTGCCACCATCTGCCGGAACGCTGCGGGTCGGGCGTTATTTCGCAGTGCTCCTGGGGCTGTTCGTGGTCCTGTACGCGATCGTCTTCTGGCCGCATCAGCCGAAGACTCCCAAGCTCGGCCTCGATCTCGAGGGCGGCGCGCAGGTCATCCTGAAGGCCCAGACCACCAACGGCAAGGCGCCGTCCAAGGGGTCGCTGGACCAGGCCAAGCAGATCATCGAGAACCGGGTGAACGGCCTCGGCGTGGCCAACGCCCAGGTGGTGACGCAGGGCAACGACCGGATCGTGGTGTCCGTGCCGGGTGCGTCCAGCAACGACATCAAGGACGTCGGCAGCACCGCGTTGCTGCAGTTCCGGCCGCTGCTGCCCATCTATGACTCCTCCGGCCAGCAACAGCAGTCCCTGCAGGTCACCTCCGACGCCTGCTCCACCGCTGTCCCGTCGGCCAGCCCGTCGGCAACCCCCTCGACGAAGGCGTCCAGCACCGCCAAGCCGACCGCCTCGGCCGCTGCGAAGCCGTCTTCCTCGCCGTCGCCGCACGGCCGGGTGGTGCCGAAGGCCGCCGGCGCCGCCAGCGCCACCCCCAGCGCCGCAACTCCCAGCGCCACGCCGACCAGTTCGGCAAGCTCTGCCGGCAGCAAGCCCCCGGCCGGCTCGCCGGCCGCCAGCAATCCGTTCTGCCAGCAGCCGGCGGGCGAGCTGATCGACCAGTGGAAGCTGGTCGGCTTCACGCCGCCGACCACCCCGGCCGCCATCACCGCGCTGCAGACGACGAACAAGACCGAGTTCCAGACGCTGTCGGCCGCGATCAGCCTGTGGCCCTGTGACAACGTGCACAAGCCGCTGGATGACCCGGCGAAGCCGATCATCACCTGCAGCCAGGACAACACCACCCGCTATCTGCTGGGACCGGTGATCGTCGCGGGCACCGAGGTGAAGTCCGCCGCGGCCATCGCGCCCGGCGCCACCCAGGGCCAGTTGCAGTGGACCGTCAATGTCGACCTGAAGCCCAGCGGCCAGAGCAAGTGGGCCAGCTACACCTCCAAGCACAACGAGCAGGTCGCTGCGGGGGACATCGCCAACGTCGTGGCCGACACGTTGGACAGCAAGGTCATCGTGGCCTCGACGATCCAGAGCACGATCAACGGCACCACCCAGATCACCGGCAACTTCACCGAGCAGACGGCGACCAACCTCGCCAACTCGCTGAAGTACGGGGCGCTGCCGCTGAACTTCATCCAGGAGACCTCGCAGGCCGTCTCGCCCACCCTGGGCAGCAGCCAGCTGAAGGCCGGCCTGGTGGCCGGCGGCATCGGCCTGGTGCTGGTCATCATCTACTCGCTGCTCTACTACCGGGCGCTCGGCTTGGTCACCATCGCCTCGCTGGTGGTCTCGGGCGGGCTGACCTACGCCATGCTCGTCATCCTGGGTCACCAGATCGGCTTCACCCTGACGCTGGCCGGCATCGCCGGTTTCATCGTCGCGGTCGGCATCACAGCCGACTCGTTCGTGGTGTTCTTCGAGCGGATCAAGGACGAGGTGCACGAGGGCCGGACGGCGCGCACCGCGGTGCCGCGCGCGTGGGAGCGGGCCCGGCGCACCATCCTGTCGGCCGACACCGTCTCGCTGCTCGCGGCTGTCATCTTGTACTACTTCGCCGCCGGCGACGTGAAGGGCTTCGCGTTCACGCTCGGACTGTCCACCGTGCTCGACCTCATCGTGGTGTTCCTCTTCACCCACCCGCTGGTCGCGCTGTTCTCGCGCAGCCCCGCATTCGGGTCGGCCCGTTTCACCGGGCTGAGCAACGTGCGGCGTGGCGGAGTGGCGGTGCGCGATGAGTACGCCGACGTGGCCGCGGGCCCGGCCGAGCCGGAAGCAGCCACTGAGCAGGCGCCGGTGGAGCTGACCAAGGGCGAGCCGGCCACCAGCGGGCCGGCGACCAGCGGAGCGGCTTCGAGCGAGTCAGCCACGAGCCGGCGCGGCCGGGCTGACCGGTCCCGCTCCCGCACGCCGGCCAAGCCAGCCCCCGCCCAGCCTGCCGAGCGGGACACGCACCTGCCGCGCCGGCCCGCCGCCGCGCCGGAGCGGCCGGCTGGCTCCGCACCGGCGCCGGGCGCCACCGCCGCTGAGCGGGCCGCCGCGCGTCGTGGTCGCAGCGCCCCCGGCATCCCGAAGGCCGAGGGTCAGGTCACCGAGCACTCAGACGACACCGAGGACAACTCATGAGGCAGTTCTTCCGCAGCCTGTACCGGGGCGAGACGCGGATCGACTTCATCGGCACCCGCAAGCGCTGGTACCTGGCATCGCTGGTGCTGATCGCGATCTGCATCCTGAGCATCGCCATCCGCGGCTTCAACGTCGGCATCGACTTCAAGGGCGGCACCCAGTTCCAGGTGAAGGCGGCCAACAGCAGCTTCACCACCAAGTCGGTGACCGACGCGATGGCCAAGACGGGCCATCCCGCCGAGTCGGCGGCGCAGGAGGTGGGCACCGGCAGCACCCGCCAGATCGTGGTCAAGACCAAGGAACTGACGCTGGCCCAGCAGAGCGATGCGCAGACCAAGCTGGCCGACGCGCTGGGCATCAAGCCTGCCGACATCAAGAACCTGATCTCGATCGAGTCGGTCTCCTCCAGCTGGGGCAGCGAGATCACCAAGAAGGCGGTCGAGGGGCTGGTCGTCTTCCTGGTGGTGGTGTTCGGCTACATCACGCTGCGGTTCGAGTGGAAGATGGCCACCGCGGCGATCATGGCGCTGCTGCACGACATGCTGATCGCCGCCGGCATCTACTCCATCGTCGGTTTCGAGCTGACCCCGTCGACCATCGTCGGCCTGCTGACGATCCTCGGGTTCTCGCTGTACGACACGGTGGTCGTCTTCGACAAGGTGAACGAGAACTCCCGAGACCTGCTGCAGACCGGCCGGGAGACCTACGCCTCGGCAGCCAACCGGGCGGTCAACCAGACCCTGATGCGCTCGATCAACACCTCGCTGATCTCACTGCTGCCGGTGGCGGGCCTGCTGTTCATCGGCGCCGGCGTGCTGGGCGTGGGCACCATCAAGGACCTGGCGCTGATCCTGTTCGTCGGACTGGCGGTCGGGGCGTACTCATCGCTGTTCCTGGCCACCCCCGTCGTGGTGGACCTGAAGAACCGCGAGCCGCGCTACCAGGCCTTGGCCAAGCGAGTGCGGGCCCGGCAGGCCACCGTCCGTCCGGGAGAGCCGACACTGGCCGGTGCTGCCACCCCGGTCCGCCGCACCGAACCGATGCCCGCGCCCCGTCCTGGCGCCCGGCCGGCAACCCGTCCCGGAAGGCGACGTTCATGAGCGAGTCCAACAGCATCGACCTCGACGGCGAGCTGCCCGACGGCGCCGATGACAGTGCCGACAGTGCCGACAGTGCCGACTTGGCCGCCCTGATCACCGCGCGGCTGCGCGACGTCCCGGACTTCCCGGCACCGGGTGTGATGTTCAAGGACATCACCCCGCTGCTCGCCGACGGCGAGACGTTCGGGGCCTGCGTGCGGGCGCTGGCAGCTCGGCCGGAGGCCCGCTCGGCCGACGTGGTTGCCGGGGTAGAGGCTCGCGGCTTCATCCTTGCGGCCGCGCTGGCCCAGGAGCTGGGCGCCGGCATGATGCCGGTGCGCAAGGTCGGCAAGCTGCCACCGCCGACGGTGCGCACCAGCTACCAGCTGGAGTACGGCAGCGCGGAGATCGAGGTGCCCACCGGCTTGCTGGACGGCAAGCGGGTCTACCTGGTCGACGACGTGCTGGCCACCGGCGGCACCCTCGCCGCCACGGTCGGACTGCTCACCCGGGCCGGCGCGGACGTCACCGGCATCGGGGTGCTCACAGAGCTGTCGTTCCTCAACGGTCGCAGCCGGCTTGCGGAGTGGGACCCCACCTCGCTGCTCGTGCTCTAGGTTCTTCGGACTCGATCGCAGCTGTGTGAAGCCGGCCCGCTCGGGCTGGAACCGATTACATCCCCTGCGGAGGGCTCTCGTCCCGGCCTAGACTGGTGGCACATCCCGCAGGAGGTTCCACTGACCACCGAGACGACCGGTACCCAGACGAGTCCAACCGGCCAGGACGAGACGCGCCCGGCCGCTGGCCAGTCCGGCGCGCAGCCGGCGGCGGCTGCCGCGCCCGCCCGCCCGCCGGCAGCGCCGGTCGAGTCCGGCAGCGGTGCGCACCGGCGCCGGGTGCGGGACCGGATCGCCCGTCGCCTGGTCGACAAGCCCCGTGCGCCGCTGGTCAAGCCGGTACTGGAACCGCTGCTGGCGGTGCACCAGGCGGCGCATCCGAAGGTGGATGTCCGGCTGCTGCAGCGCGGTTACGATCTCGCCGAGGAGCGGCACCGCGGTCAGCTGCGCAAGTCCGGTGACCCCTACATCACCCATCCACTCGCGGTCGCGACCATCCTGGCCGAGCTGGGCATGGACACCACCACCCTCGTTGCGGCGCTGCTGCACGACACGGTGGAAGACACCGGTCTGACCACCGATGAGTTGCGCGCCGAGTTCGGCAACGAGGTGGCGCACCTGGTCGAGGGCGTCACCAAGCTGGACAAGGTGAAGTACGGCGAGGCCGCTGAGGCCGAGACGATCCGCAAGATGATCGTGGCGATGTCGCGCGACCCGCGGGTGCTGGTCATCAAGCTGGCCGACCGGCTGCACAACATGCGCACGCTGCGATTCCTGCCGCCGGCCAAACAGGAGCGCAAGGCTCGCGAGACCCTCGAGGTGCTTGCCCCGCTGGCGCACCGGCTCGGCATGAACACGGTGAAGTGGGAACTCGAGGACCTCGCGTTCGCCACCCTGTACCCCAAGCGCTACGACGAGATCGTGCGGCTGGTGGCCGATCGGGCCCCGCAGCGCGACGTGTACCTGAACGAGGTCATCGAGCGCGTCAACAAGGACCTCAAGGACAGCGGCATCAAGGCGGACGTCTACGGCCGGCCCAAGCATTACTACTCGATCTACCAGAAGATGATCGTGCGGGGCCGCGAATTCGCCGACATCTACGACCTGGTCGGCATCCGGGTACTGGTCGAGACGGTACGGGACTGCTACGCGACCCTCGGCGCGATACATGCGAACTGGCAGCCGGTGCCGGGCCGGTTCAAGGACTTCATCGCGATGCCGAAGTTCAACATGTACCAGTCGCTGCACACCACGGTGATCGGTCCCGGAGGCAAGCCGGTCGAGCTGCAGATCCGCACCCAGGCGATGCACCGCACGGCCGAGTTCGGCATCGCCGCGCACTGGAAGTACAAGGAAATCTCGGGCACCGACGCCACGCCGACGGCGGCCAGCGACGAGATGGCATGGCTGCGGCAGCTGCTGGAGTGGCAGCGTGAAGCGCAGGAGCCGGGCGAGTTCCTGGACAACCTGCGGTTCGACCTCGGCGCCCGGGAGGTGTACGTCTTCACCCCGCGTGGCGATGTCATCCCGCTACCGGCGGGCTCCACGCCGGTCGACTTCGCCTATGCGGTACACACCGATGTCGGGCATCGCTGCATCGGCGCGCGGGTCAACGGCAAGCTGGTCTCGCTGGAGACCAAGCTGGATCACGGCGACAACGTCGAGGTGTTCACCTCGAAGGCCGAAGGCGCGGGCCCGTCGCGCGACTGGCTCGCCTTCGTGGCCTCCCCGCGGGCCAAGACCAAGATCCGCCAGTGGTTCGCCAAGGAACGCCGTGAGGATGCGGTCGAGGCCGGCAAGACGTCGCTGACGCGGGCGATGCGCAAGTCCGGCCTGCCGATGCAGCGACTGCTCGGCGGCGACCAGCTGGTGACGATCGCCCGTGACATGCACCTGGCCGATGTGACCGCGCTGTACGTGGCGGTCGGCGAGGGGCACGTGTCGGCCCAGTCGATCGTGCAGAAGCTGGTGGCGGCGCTCGGCGGGGTCGAGGGTGCGCAGGAGGATCTGGCCGAGACGGCGATCCCCACCAAGGCACCCCGGCGGCGCACCGGCAACGCAGGCATCATGGTGGCCGGCATGTCCGACGTCTGGGTCAAGCTTGCCAAGTGCTGCACCCCGGTACCCGGCGACGACATCCTGGGCTTCATCACCCGAGGCGGTGGCGTGTCGGTGCATCGGCAGAGCTGCACCAACGCCGATTCGCTGCGCCGGCAGCCGGACCGGCTGGTGGACGTCGAGTGGGCACCGGATCCCGACTCGGTCTTCGTCGTGTCGATCCAGGTCGAGGCACTCGACCGGCATCGGCTGCTCTCCGACGTGTCGCGGGTGCTGTCGGACGAGCGGGTCAACATCCTGTCTGCCACCGTGTCCACCAACCGTGACCGGGTGGCGGTGTCCCGGTTTACCTTCGAGCTGGCCGAACCGAAGCACCTGGCCAACCTGCTGCGGACGGTGCGCAACGTCGAAGGCGTGTATGACGTGGAGAGAATTCACGCCGCCAACTGAGCCGCTGTGGCACGGGCCGGCCGCTGTACGCGGCCGACCCGCCATCTGGACTGTCTTGTGCCGGCCGGTCAGGCCTTGAGCCGGACCGTCTTGAAGTACAGCGGGATGTTCGGCTTGCCGCCGCCGGCCTGGTTCGAGCCGTCGTCACCGCCCTGCGCCACCTTCTGCAGGATGTTGAGGCCGCCGGTGACATGGCCGACGACCGTGTAGCTCTTGCCCAAGGCGCCGTTGGAGTCCTTGGTGATGAAGAAGAACTGGCTGCCGTTGGTGTTCGGCCCCGAGTTGGCCATGGCCAGCGTGCCCTCGGTGTAGCTCGCCTTGGCCAGGTTCTCGTCCTTCACGCTGTACGTCGGGCCGCCCGCGGTGGTGCCGGTCGGGTCGCCGCACTGGACCACGAAGATGCCGGAGTTCACCGAACGGGGGCACGGGGTGTTGTCGTAGAACTTCTTCGAGATCAGGTATTCAATGCTCTGCACGTTGCAGGGCGCGTTCTTCGCATCCAGCGTCACCGTGATCGCGCCCTGGTTGGTGTCGAAGACGGCGGTCTTGTCGATGGTCGGAGTCGGGTTCGGGTCCGGCGGCAGGCCGACGTCGAACAGGTTGCCGCCGGTGAGCTTGGCTGCGTCCTCGGCGTAGCCGCACGGGCCGGACGTCTTCTTCGCAGCGCGTGCCTTGATCGGTGGTGCGGCGCGGGACGGTTCCGGCGCCGCTGTGCTGGACGCCGAGGCGGAGGCTGACGCGGACGCGCCGGCGGAGTCGGTGGCGCTGGACGCGGTCGACGATTTGTTGTCGTGCTTGAGCATGGTCACGGTCACCACGACGATGGCGATGACCACCAGCACCCCGACGACCGTGGCGAGCAGGTTCAGTTGCCGGCGCCGCGCCTCCCGCTTCTGGCGATTGGCCCGCTGTCGTTCGAGGTGGCGGCGGGCGGTGTCGCGGCGCTGCTTGCTGTTCGGCACTGAGGTGTCCTCCGGAGTTGGCACTGGCAACGGTGCCGAATTGTACGAAACCAGCCTTGCCAACTCGCCGGCCGGCGTTAGGAACCTGCTCAGTAGGCTGAGCGGGGTGCCCGCCGCACGGCGGCCCGGCCGGTGCGGGGCTGACCCGCACATGATCGAGACCACCGACGAGTCAACGAAAGGTGCCGGCGTGCTGACCGAGACTATCGAGGCGCAGTTGCTCGGCACCAACTGCTTCGTGGTCGCCCCGGGGGCGGGCGAGCAGTGCATCGTCATCGACCCGGGCGTGGGCGTGACCGGCCAGCTGGACGAGATCATCTCCCGCCACCGGCTGCATCCGGTGGCGGTGGTGCTGACGCACGGCCACCTGGACCACACCTTCTCCGTGCTGCCTGTCTGCCAGGCCCGGGACGTGCCCGCCTACATCCACCCCGCCGACCGGGCGGCCCTGGCCGACCCGTGGACGTCGATGGGCCTGCCGGTCGGCTCGCCGATCTGGGGTGCCACCGGATTGACCTTCGCGGAGCCGGACGATGTCCGCACCCTCGACGATGCCGCCGAGCTGGAACTTGCCGGGCTGCGTTTCACCGTGCGGCACGCTCCGGGCCACACCGAGGGCTCGGTGCTGCTGCACAGCGAGGACACCGTGTTCACCGGCGACGTGCTGTTCGCCGGTTCGATCGGCCGGACCGACCTGCCCGGCGGATCCATGCCGGCCATGCTGGACACGCTGACCCGGCTGATCCTGCCGATGGACGACGAACTAATGGTTTGTCCCGGCCACGGGCCAGCCACCACCATTGGCCGTGAACGCGCCACCAACCCCTTCCTGAGAGACCTGCTGTGAGCACATCCAAGCCCACCCCGCTGAGCGGATTTCCCGAGCTGCTACCGGCCGACCGGCTGGCCGAGTTGCAGGTCCTCGATCAGCTGCGGGCCACCTTCGAGCTGCACGGCTTCGCCCCGGTCGAGACCCGGGCGGCCGAGCCGCTGGAACAGCTGCTGCGCAAGGGCGAGGTCGACAAGGAGGTCTACCTGCTCCGCCGGTTGCACGCCGCCGAGGACGAGCCGGTGGCTGGTGATCCGGCGAGCACCCTCGGACTGCACTTCGACCTGACCGTCCCGTTCGCGCGGTACGTGCTGGAGAACGCCGGCAAGCTGGAGTTCCCGTTCCGCCGGTACCAGATCCAGAAGGTGTGGCGTGGAGAGCGGCCGCAGGAGGGCCGCTATCGCGAGTTCACCCAGGCCGATATCGACGTGGTCGCCCGCGACGTGTTGCCGTTCCACCACGACGTGGAGGTGGCCCGGGTGATGGCTGAGGCGCTGTCGGCGCTGCCGGTTCCGCCGCTCACCCTTCAGATCAACAACCGCAAGCTGATGGAGGGCTACTTCCGCGGCCTCGGCGCGGCCGACATTCCCGCGGTGATGCGGGTGATCGACCGGCTCGACAAGGTGCCCGGCGAGGTGATCCTGACCATGCTGGCCGACGAGGCCGGCCTGGACCGGCAGCAGGCCGGGCAGGCGTTGGCGCTGGCCGAGATCCGCACCCCCGATTCCTCCTTCGTGCAGCGGGTGGCTGCGCTCGGCGTCACCGACCCGATGCTGGACGAGGGTCTCTCGGAGCTGGCCGCCGTCGTCGATGGCTGCGACGGGCTGAACACCGACCGCTTCACCGTCGTGGCCGACCTGCGGATCGCCCGTGGCCTGGATTACTACACGGGCACGGTGTTCGAGACCCGGCTGGCCGGCTTCGAGAGCCTTGGCTCGATCTGCTCCGGTGGCCGCTACGACTCGCTCGCCAGCGACGGGCGCACCAGCTATCCCGGCGTCGGCATCTCGCTCGGCGTGACCCGGATGCTGGTGCCGCTGTTCGCCCGCAAGAAGCTCACCGCCTCCCGCGCGGTGCCCTCCGCGGTCCTCGTCGCGCTGCCGTCGGAGGAGCAGCGGGCGGCCTGCGACGGCATCGCCCAGCGGCTGCGGGCACGCGGTGTGCCGTGCGAGGTCGCCGCCACCGCGCAGAAGTACGGCAAACAGATCCGCTATGCCGAGCGCCGCGGCATTCCGTACGTCTGGTTCCCGGCCGGAGCCGGCGCGGAGGACGCGGCGGCCGGTGACTCGGTCCGTGATATCCGCACCGGTGAGCAGGTGGAGGCCGATCCGGACGGCTGGCTGCCGCCACCGGACGATCTGCGGCCGCAGATCGTCCGGCCGGGCGCCGAGGACTCGGCGACCGGCTGAGCCTGCGGGGCGTGGGAGAATTGACATAGTTCCAGCCGGGCCCGGGCCCGTGCTGCCTGTTCGCCTTCAGCAACCTTCTGAGAGGAACCATCGTGCTCCGCACCCATGAGGCCGGAACGCTGCGTGCGTCCGAGGCCGGTAAGCCCGTCGTCCTGGCTGGTTGGGTCGCCAGCCGCCGCGACCACGGTGGGGTGGCCTTCATCGATCTGCGTGACGCCAGCGGCGTGGTTCAGGTGGTGGTGCGCGATGACGGGATCGCCCACGACCTGCGCAACGAGTGGTGCATCCAGGTCTCCGGCGAGGTGCGGTCCCGGCTCGAGGGCAGGATCAATCCGCACATCCCGACCGGCGAGGTCGAGGTGGTCGCGGACAAGATCGAGGTGCTCAACGCCGCCACGGTGCTGCCGTTCCAGATCGACGAGCACACCGAGGTCGGCGAGGAAGCGCGGCTGAAGTACCGCTACCTGGACCTCCGCCGCCCGGCGCCGGCTGCCGCTCTGAAGCTGCGCAGTGACGTCAACCGGGCCGCCCGCGAGGTGCTCTACGGGCACGGCTTCCACGAGTTCGAGACGCCGACGCTGACCCGATCGACCCCTGAGGGTGCCCGGGACTTCCTGGTGCCTGCCCGGCTGCAGCCCGGGTCCTGGTACGCACTGCCGCAGTCGCCGCAGCTGTTCAAGCAGTTGCTGATGGTGGCCGGCATGGAACGCTACTTCCAGATCGCACGCTGCTACCGCGACGAGGACTTCCGGGCCGACCGGCAGCCGGAGTTCACCCAGCTCGACATCGAGATGAGCTTCGTCGACCAGTCCGACGTGATCGCTGTTGCCGAGGACGTGCTGCGTTCGCTGTGGCGGCTGATCGGCTACGAGATCCCGGCCGAGATCCCGCACCTGACCTACGCCGACGCGATGAACAAGTACGGCTCGGACAAGCCTGACCTGCGCTTCGATCTCGAATTGACCGAGTGCACCGACTACTTCGCCAACACGCCGTTCCGGGTGTTCCAGTCCGAGTATGTGGGGGCCGTGGTGATGGCCGGCGGCGCTTCGCAGGCCCGGCGCCAGCTCGATGCCTGGCAGGAATGGGCGAAGCAGCGGGGCGCGCGCGGGCTGGCGTACGTGCTCATCGGCGCCGATGGCGAGCTGTCCGGGCCGGTGGCCAAGAACCTGTCCGAGCAGGAGCGGGCCGGCCTCGCGGAGTTCGTCGGCGCCAAGCCGGGCGACTGCGTGTTCTTCGCCGCCGGCGGCCGCAAGAGTTCGCAGTCCCTGCTCGGCGCGGCCCGGCTCGAGATCGGCCGCCGCCTCGGCCTGCTCACCGAAGGCGAGTGGTCGTTCCTGTGGGTGGTCGACGCGCCGCTGTTCGAGCCGAGCTCGGAGGCGGTGGCCAGCGGTGACGTGGCGGTCGGAGCGGGTGCCTGGACGGCCGTCCACCACGCCTTCACCAGCCCCAAGCCGGAATTCTTCGACACCTTCGACACCGACCCGGGCAACGCGTTGGCCTACGCCTACGACATCGTCTGCAACGGCAACGAGATCGGTGGCGGCTCGATCCGTATCCACCGGCGTGACATCCAGGAACGGGTCTTCGCGGTGATGGGCCTGTCGGCCGAGCAGGCCCAGGAGAAATTCGGCTTCTTGCTCGACGCCTTCGCCTTCGGTGCGCCGCCGCACGGCGGCATCGCCTTCGGCTGGGACCGCATCTGCGCACTGCTGTCCGGCACCGACTCGATCCGTGATGTCATCGCCTTCCCCAAGACCGGCGGCGGCTACGACCCGCTCACCGAGGCGCCGGCTCCGATCACCCCGGAGCAGCGCAAGGAGGCGGGCGTCGACGCCACGCCCCAGCCGAAGGCCGGTTCGGACAGGGTGGCCTCGGAGACCGGGGCGCTGCCAACCGAGAAGTCGAGTTAGCCGCAGGACCGTCGACAGCTACCTTCCCACGCGGCCACACGCCAACCGTCTCGAGCTCAGCTCGGCGGCGACCTGTCCCACGCCGTCGGCTGAATGGACCTCGGTCCGAATGCGATTCGATCGAGATTTCCTCGTGGCACGGGCCGGATCGCTCGCGCCGCCGACGCCACCGTGGGGGACCGCCTCGACGATCGCGGGATGGTCAGGAGACGAGTGACTCCAGGTCGGTGACCCGATCAGCCCCGGCGTAGATGTTCATCCGGCCGGGACGCACCATGCCGGCCAGCAGCAGGTCGTACTCCCGTGCCAGGTCGACAGCGAGGTCCGAGGGTGCGGACACCGCGACGATGCCCGCCAGCCCGGTGGCAACCGCCTTCTGCACGATCTCGAAGGAAACCCGGCCGCTGACCACCAGAAGCACGTCGGTGAGCGGCACCCGATCGTGCAGCACTGCCCACCCGTTGACCTTGTCGACGGCGTTGTGCCGGCCCACATCCTCCCGCACCACCAGCAGCTCCCCGTCCGTACCGGCCAGCCCGACGCCGTGCAGCGAGCCGGTGCGGGAGAAGGTCCTCTGCTGTGCACGCAAGGAATCAGGCAGTGCCTGCAGCACCGGCGCGGCGATCGTCCAGCCGGGGGAGTGCGGGGTGAAGCGGCGCAGCGGAGACAGGTCCAGCACGTCGGCGCTGCACACCCCGCAGGCGGCCCCGGTCACCCAGGCACGCGGCCGAGGCGGCTGTACCCCGGGCCCGATCATCAGATGAACCTGATCCACACCACGGCCGGACAGCCCGTCCTGCGCGCGCAGGGTCAGGTCGTCCTCGGTCCGGCACTGCCGCAGGCCGACCAGGTCCGCCGACGACCGGACGCCGGACTCGACTGCCAACCAGCCCGCCGCCAGTTCCAGGTCGTGCCCCGGCGTGCGCATCAGCGTGGCAATCAACTCCTCGCCGATGATCAGGTTCAGCGGCGCCTCCACGGTCAGGTCGTCACCCTCTTCGGCGACCTGCTCGGACCGCAGCCGGGTGATCCGGCGACGGGTGGTCATCACAGCCATGGCGCCTCCTGTTGTCCGTCCCCGAGTTTAGGGTTGACCACGTGACCCTGTTCGGTGGCGAGGCGGAAGCAGACGACGGTGCCGGCACGGCAACCGCAGCAGCGCCCGATGCCAACGCGCCGCTGGCGGTGCGGCTGCGCCCGCGCAGCCTGGACGAGGTGATCGGCCAGCAGCACCTGCTCGGTGCCGGCTCGCCGCTGCGGCGGCTGGTCGAAGGTGACGCGCCCATGTCGCTGATCCTGTTCGGCCCGCCGGGCACCGGCAAGACCACACTGGCCAGCATCGTGTCCACTGCGAACAACCGCAGGTTCGTCCAGCTGTCCGCGCTGAACGCCGGGGTGAAGGACGTGCGCGCGGTGATCGAGACCGCACGCCGGACCCTCGAACACGGCGGCCGTCCCACCGTGCTGTTCATCGACGAGATCCACCGCTTCTCCAAGACCCAGCAGGATTCGCTGCTTGCCGCGGTCGAGGCGCGCACCATCACCCTGGTCGCGGCGACCACCGAGAATCCCTACTTCTCGCTGGTGTCACCGCTGCTGTCACGCAGTCTGCTGCTGACGCTGCAACCGCTCACCGACGCCGACATCGCCACCCTGATCGACCGGGCGCTGTCCGACGAGCGCGGGCTCGGCGGCGCCGTGCGGCTGGCTCCGGCCGCGCGCGAGCACCTGATCCGGCTGTCCGGCGGGGATGGGCGCCGGGTGCTGACCGCCCTCGAGGCTGCCGCGGGCGCCGTGCTGGCGGCCGGCGAATCCGAGATCGGCCTGGTCGAGCTGGAACAGGCGATCGATCAGGCGGCGGTGCGCTACGACCGCGACGGTGACCAGCACTACGACGTGATCAGCGCCTTCATCAAGTCCATCCGCGGTTCGGACGTCGATGCCGCGCTGCACTACCTGGCGCGGATGATCGTGGCTGGCGAGGACCCGCGCTTCATCGCGCGCAGGCTGGTGGTGCACGCCAGCGAGGACATCGGGCTGGCCGATCCGACAGCGCTGCTGGCGGCCACCGCGGCAGCCGAGGCGGTGCAGCTGATCGGCATGCCCGAGGCCCGCATCAACCTGGCCCAGGCGACCATCCACCTCGCGCTGGCACCCAAGTCGAACGCGGTGATCACCGCGATCACCGAGGCGATCTCCGATGTGCAGCAGGGCAAAGCGGGTCCGGTGCCGCCGCCGCTGCGGGACGGGCATTACGCCGGTGCGAAGCGGCTCGGCCATGCCGAGCGCTACCTCTACCCGCACGATCTGGCGGACGCCGTCGCCTCGCAGCAGTACCCGCCGGACGAGCTGGTCGGGGTCGACTACTACCGTCCCAGTGAACGTGGCAGCGAGCGGGCGATCAGTGAACGGCTTGCCCGGCTGCGGGCGATCATCCGCGGCAAGCAGCGCCGACAACCGACCGGGTAGGGTTTGGCACAGTCGAATCCGGGGCCGACATCGGATTAGGGAGTTACCGAGTGCACGCTGGAGCCATCGCCGGGCTGATCGCTGCCATCGCCTTCGCCGTCCTGGTGTTGCTGGTTGCGGTGCCGCTGTTCAAGCTCGGCAAGACCCTGGACGAGGCCACCCTGGCCATCCGCAAGACGCACGAAGGCGCCACCCCGTTGCTCAGCGAGGCGCAGACCACCGTCGCCAACGTCAACAGCCAGCTGACCCAGATCGAGGACATCACACGTGGCGTCGGCTCCATCACGACCAACGCTGCGGCACTGACCTCCATCGTCTCCTCGACGGTCGGCAGCCCGCTGATCAAGGTTGCGGCGTTCTCCTACGGCGTCCGCTCGACGGTGAAGAAGCGGCAGGACGCGCAAGCCGTAGCCGAAGCCCGGCGCAGCCGGCGACGGGGGCGCTGACAGATGCGACGACTGTTCTGGCTGGCCCTCGGTGCCACCCTGGGTGTGCTCATCGTGCGCCGGTTGTCCAGGGCGGCGCAGCGGCTGACCCCGGAGGGTCTGGCGCGCAGCTTCACCGCTGGCCTGAATGAGCTGGCCTACGGCTTGCGGGACTTCGCCGCGGACGTGCGGGAGGCGATGTCGCAGCAGGAACTGGCACTGCGCGAGGCAGCCGGGCTGGACGCCGGCAGCGAGGCAACGCTGAGCCGGGCCAGCCACCGCGCTCGGCACTGACCGCCCGTCGGCACGTCCGTCGGGCCTGCCGCCTAGGCTGGTAGCACCAACGACGAAGGGGTACTGCCATGCGCTCTGCCGAAATCCGGCGGCGCTTTCTCGCGCACTTCGAAGCGAACGGTCACACCGTGGTGCCGAGCGCGCCGCTGCCGTTCGACGACCCGAACCTGCTGTTCGTCAACGCCGGCATGGTGCAGTTCGTGCCGTACTTCATCGGCCAGCAGGCAGCTCCGTGGAAGCGGGCGACGAGCATCCAGAAGTGCATCCGTACCCAGGACATCGACGAGGTCGGCAAGACCACCCGGCACGGCACTTTCTTCCAGATGAACGGCAATTTCTCCTTCGGGGACTACTTCAAGGAGGAGGCGATCCGGCTCGCCTGGGACCTGTCCACCAAGTCGGTGGCTGACGGTGGCTTCGGCCTGGACCCCGAGCGCATCTGGCCCACCATCTACCTGGATGACGACGAGGCGGAGGCGATCTGGCGCGACCAGATCGGCGTGCCGTCCGAGCGGATCGTGCGCCGTGGCCGGGCGGACAACACCTGGGACATGGGCATTCCCGGCCCGGCCGGCACCTGCAGCGAGCTGTTCTACGACCGTGGCAAGGAGTACGGCCCGGACGGGGGTCCAGCGGTCGACGAGGACCGGTACATGGAGTACTGGAACCTCGTCTTCATGGCCTACGAACGCGGCAAGGCCACCGGCGCGGGCAAGGGTGAATACGAGATCCTGGGCGACCTGCCGAACAAGAACATCGACACCGGCATGGGTATGGAGCGGATGGCCACCCTGTTGCAGGGCGTGGACAACCTCTACGAGATCGACGAGACCCGTCCCATCCTGGACCGCGCGGCGGAGCTGTCGGGCAAGCGCTACGGCGTCCACTCCGGCCACGCCGCCACCGAGTCGCACCCCGACGACGTGCGGCTGCGGGTCGTGGCCGATCACGTCCGGTCCGCGCTGATGCTGATGGGCGACGGTGTGACGCCGTCCAACGAGGGACGTGGCTACGTGCTGCGGCGGTTGCTGCGCCGCGCGGTGCGGTCGGTGCGCATCCTCGGATACGGCGACCCGGCACTGCCGGAACTGCTGCCGGTGGCGCGCGACTGCATGGCCCCGTCCTACCCCGAGCTGGCGCAGAACTTCGACCGGATCGCGATGATCGGCTACGCCGAGGAGGAGACGTTCCGGCGCACCCTCGCAGCCGGCACCACCATCCTGGACACCGCGGTGTCCACGGTGAAGGCGGCCGGCGGCGCGTCACTGCCGGGAGAGCAGGCTTTCAAGCTGCACGACACCTACGGCTTCCCTATCGACCTGACGCTGGAGATGGCCGCCGAGCAGGGCCTGCGCGTGGACACCGAGGCGTTTCGGCGGCTCATGACCGAACAGCGCGAGCGGGCCAAGGCCGATGCCAAGGCCAACAAGAGCGCGCACGGTAACTCGCCGGCTTTCCGCCAGCTGCGGGACAAGGGCGAGACCGTCTTCACCGGCTACACCGAGCTCACGACTCAGACCACCGTGCGCGGCATCGTCTCCGGCGGCGAGCTGGTGCCTGCGGCGCAGCCGGGCCAGATCGTCGAGGTGGTGCTGGATGAGACGCCGTTCTACGCCGAGTCCGGCGGCCAGGTAGCCGATGAGGGTGTCATCTTCGCCGGTTCCGCGGAGTTGCGGGTGCTGGACGTGCAGAAGCCGGTCAAGGGCCTGACCGTGCACCGGGTCGAGGTGGTCGACGGCGAGCTCGAGACCGGTGCGAGCGCCGATGCCCAGGTGGATCCGGAATGGCGGATCGGGGCCCGGCAGGCGCACTCGGGAACGCACGTGGTGCATGCCGCATTGCGCGAGGTGCTCGGTCCGACGGCGCTGCAGAGCGGTTCGTACAACAAGCCCGGCTACCTGCGGCTGGACTTCGCCTGGGGCTCGGCGCTGTCCGACAGCCGGCGGCAGGACATCGAAGATGTCGCCAACCGCGCGCTGCGCTCGGACCTGCCGGTCACCGTCCAGTACATGCCGCTGGCACGGGCCCGGGAGATCGGCGCGCTGGCGCTGTTCGGTGAGACCTACGACGCCGAGGTCCGTGTCGTCGAGATCGGCGGCGAGTGGTCGCGCGAGCTGTGCGGTGGCACGCACGTCGAGCACTCTTCCCAGGTAGGCGCGCTCACCGTGGTCGGTGAGTCGTCCGTCGGTGCCGGGGTGCGCCGGCTCGAGGCCTTCGTCGGGCTGGAAGCGCTGCGCTACCTGGCCACCGAACGCGCGCTGCTGAACTCGGTGTCGGAGACGCTGAAGGTGCCCGCGGCGGAGGCGCCGGAGCGGGTGGCGGCGCTGGTCGAGCGGCTCAAGACGGTGGAGAAGGAGCTGGAACGCAACCGGATCGCCGCGGTGCTGGCCGGCGCCGGTCAGCTCGCCGCCCAGGTGCAGGACATCGGAGCTGTACAACTGGTCGCCGTCCCGGCTCCGGACGGCGTGCCCGGAGCCGACCTGCGCACCTTGGCGCTCGACGTGCGCGGGCGGCTGGACCAGGGTCGACCGGCCGTGGTCGTGCTGGTGTCGGCGGTGCAGGGCAGCGCGCACTTCGTCGCCGCCGTCAACAAGCCCGGCCAGGACGTGGGCCTTGCCGCCGGCAGCCTGGTGAAGGAGTTCGCTCCGGTTCTCGGTGCTCGCGGCGGCGGAAAGGCGGATCTGGCGCAGGGCGCCGGTGGCGATCCGGCCCGCATCGCCGATGCGCTGGCCGCGGTCACCCGTCACCTGGCGGCCCGTGCCTGATCAGGGGCCCCGGCCGCGCGGCAGCTGGCTCGGCGTGGACGTCGGGGCGGTGCGGATCGGGGTGGCCCGAACGGACCCCGACCAGATCCTGGCGGTGCCGGTACGGACCGTCCGCTTCGACAGCTCGCCAGCGCGGGCGCACCTGGCCGAGCTGACCGCGCTGGTGACCGAGTTCGAGGCGGTCGGGGTGGTGGTCGGGCTGCCCCGGACCCTGGCCGGGCGAGAAGGGCCGGCGGCCCAGGCCGCCCGTGAGCTGGGCGATGCGCTGGCGGTGCTGATCGAACCGGTCCCGGTGCGCTACGTTGACGAGCGCATGACCACGGTCGTGGCGCAGCGTAATCTCAGCACGAGCGGCGTCCGGGCCAAGGCCCAGCGGGCCGTGGTCGACCAGGCGGCGGCTGTGGAGATCTTGCAGCTCTTCCTGGCCAGCTCGGCACAGCCACGGCCGAGCTCGTGAATTCCGAACAGGGGCCGACACGCGTGGAGGGTTCGATCGACGAGCTTCGTGATGACGACCATCCGCTCTTCGGCTCCGACGAACCGGCCTACGTGCCCGGCGCCCAGACGCGGGCATCCCGCCATCGCCGCCGCCGGCGTGGACGCCGTCGCCGGCGCCTGGTGCCGCTGCTGTCGTTGCTGATCGTGGCCGCGCTCGTTGCCGCCAGCTACTTCATCGTGAAGTCAGCGGCCGGTTACTTCCGCACCCCCGACTACTCCGGGGCAGGCACCGGTACCACCCGGATCACCATCAACCCCGGCGACACCGCCGATGACGTTGCGGCGACGATGGTCAAGGCCGGCGTGGTCGAGTCCAGCCGCGCCTTCATCAACGCGGCCAAGAGCTCCGGCCGTGCCCAGGACATCCAGCCCGGTGTCTGGCGGGTGCCGCTGCACGCCTCCGGCGCGGCGGCGATGGCTGCCATCCTGAATCCGGCCAACGAGCTGGTGACCCAGGTGACCATCCCCGAGGGCTTTACCGAGAAGCAGGTGCTTGCGGCGCTGGCTGCCAAGACCGGGCTGCCGCTGGCTGACCTGCAGAAGTCGGCGAACAACGTCGCCAATCTCGGCCTGCCGGCCGGTTTCCAGCCGACCTCGGCCGAGGGGTTCCTGTTCCCGTCGACCTATCAGCTCAGCCCGGGCATGAGCGCGGATGCGGTGATCCAGCAGATCACCGCGCAGTTCAGCGCCGAGTGGACCAAGCTCGGCCTGGCCGCGCAGGCGCAGGCGGTGGGCCTGACGCCCTACCAGGGCCTCATCGTGGCCTCCATCATCGAGGGCGAGGCCAAGTTCGACTCCGACCGGGCGAAGGTGGCGCGGGTCATCCTCAACCGCATCAAGGCCGGCCGCCCGCTGCAGATCGACGCCACCAGCGTCTACGGGGCCAAGGTCGCGGGGCTGGATCCCAGCAAGGTGACCTACTCGACCCTGAACTCGCCGTACAACAGCTACACCCACAGCGGCCTGCCGCCGACGCCGATCGACAATCCCGGTGTGGCCTCGCTGCAGGCCGGCGTGAACCCGGCACCGGGCGACTGGATCTACTACGTCAACGGCGATGCGGCCGGCCACCTCGCCTTCTTCGACAACGAAGCGGATTTCCAGGCCGCCGCCGAGAAGTGCAAGCAGAACAACTGGGGCTGTGGCTGAGGTCGACGCGCAGCCGCGCACAGCGGCGGTGCTGGGCCGCCCGATCGCGCACTCGCTCTCCCCGGTGCTGCACCGCGCGGCCTACGCCGAGCTGGGGCTGAACTGGACCTACCGCGCCATCGAGTGCGGCGAGGCCGAACTCGCCCAGGTGCTCGCCGCGCACCCTGATTACGCC